>NZ_JAZRHE010000168.1:0-55058 GCF_045644645.1 Methanobrevibacter sp. | reverse complement strand
CATGGCTACGATCCGACTTATTGATATATATTTAGGTAAAATTAGTATATATTTGTTTTTAAATGAATGTGAATAATGAATAATTTGTATGAAAATAAGTAAAGTATGAATATATTTTATTAAAAAAATAAATGTGATGGTCAAATATAATTAGTATAGATAAATGCACTTCTCTGCAGATGCCTCATAGCAAGTCCTTAATTTAAATCTCATGCCAACAGGTATTTTTAATGCTCATATTTCTGTGAATGCATTTCCAGACCTATTTTGCTTAATTTTAACTTTACCAACAACAAAATCCCCAAGAAAGTGGTGTTGCAAATCTCATTGACTTTCAAATCTACATCCTCTTGACTCATAATGCATCAATATGTTCAAATCTAACAATTTGATATTCCTCTTCAGCATCCAACAGCATTTTAACATCAGATTCAACATTTGCATAATGCTGATCCAATTCTTTTTGTCTTTTAGCCAATTCCTCAGACAGCACTTTCCTGTAATGTGTTATAAATCTCTGTTCGTCTGCTCTTGTGGTAAGGTGGTGTTCCCTTATAAAAGGCAAACAGCGTTCATAACCTGTATATAGCAGTACTTTAACAGAAGAGGTTCCAAAAGATTTCCTTTTTACATCATCAATATATAATATTTGTTCAAAGTTCTTAACCATGTCAAAGATTCCATTTTTACTGTCCTCTTGTATTTAGGTTCTTGCAGGCATTTTAGTAGCATCTGACACTACTTCTTTAATCATCTTTCCAGTCATTCCCATCATAAATGGAGCTATAGTTCAGCTTCATCCAATTGGGAAATCTTGGCATCGAACTCATTGAATTTGCGGGCAAGACCTGAGAAGTATGGAATATATACTTTGGAGAAAGTCAATCTTTCAGGGTCTTCTCCCAACTCCCTGATACTGTTTTTGACCCCCTGTATCTTGTGTTCCACTTCATCATACATCAAATCTCCAGGAAACTCCCCGATGAAAACCCCATCGGCACCGTTTTCAAGGGCATAATGTATATGCTTTGGCCTTACACGGTTTACCGAAATGACCTTGATGATATGTATCGATTCGGGATAGCTCAGCCTATTGACTCCAATATTGTCTGCGGCGGTGTATCCTATATTGTCTAAAAATACCAGTATCATGCGTTCCCCTTCACGTTTTTTAGACAATACCCCTTTTATTGTGGCCAATATCTTCTCATCGATGTTTCCGTTTACGGTAATGGCCCTCTGCTTACATCCAACAAGACATTTTCCACAGCCTGTGCAACTCATAGGGTCAATGTAAATCTCATCATCCTGTATGCTCATGGATTTGTATTTGCATCTGCTTATGCAGTCTCCACAGACTGTACACCTTTCCTTATCGATTTCAGCTATGAACGGTTCTATTTCCACTCCGCCATAATTGTATTCTGAAACCTTTGATGCCGCCGCTGTCGCCTGCATGATTGAATCTGTGATGTCCTTTGGATCCTGTGCGGTTCCGCATACATATATTCCCTGAACATCGGTGGCCACAGGCTTGATTTTAGGATGTGACTCCTTGATGAATCCGTCTTCGGTTGTTCCGATGTTCAATATCTCGGCTATCTCCACAGTGCCGTCGGATGGCTCCATTGCAGTTGACAACACCACCATGTCCGCCTCGATTTCCACAAATTCGCCCTTGAGAGTGTCTTCAGTCCTTACGATGAAATTATCTCCTTTTTTAACTACTTCACCCGGACGTCCGCGAAGGAAGCGAACCTCATTTTCCTGTGTGTGCTTGTAGTACTTTTCAAACATTCCCGGTGTCCTTATATCAGTGTAGCATATCAGAACATCAGTGTCAGGGTACTTGTGCTTGATGATGTTTGCGTTTTTAAGCGCCACAGTGCAGCATATCTTTGAGCAGTACCTGTGTCCGTCCGGCTTTTCGTCCCTTGAGCCGACACATTGTATCATCACAACCCTTTTTGGAACTTCACCGTTGGCCTTAACAAGTTTTCCCTTTGTCGGACCGTTCACCCCCGTGATACGTCCAAGTTCAGACTGGGTTATCACATCATCATATCTGGTGTAGCCGTACTCAGGCCTCTTTTCCATGTCAAACAGCTTATGGCCTGTTGCTACAATAATCGAGCCGACCTGAAGGAGTGACTTTTCGGCTTTGCCCCTAAGCTTGATGGCTTTCATAGTGCATGCCTTGACACAGTTGCTGCATTTATTACAGTTATCCATGTCAATCACATAGCTTTCAGGATAGGACTGTCCGAATGGCCTGTAGATTGCCTTTCTCATTGATAGATTATCATTCCAGTCATTTGGAACTTCCACCTCACATGCTTCAGCGCATTTGCCGCATGCGATACACTTTTCTGTGTCAACATACCTTGGGGACTGCTCAACAATCAGGTTATATGTCCCTGCCCTTCTTTCGGCTTCAATCACGCGGGAATTGGTCATGACGTCAATGTTCTCATTCCAGACCAGCTCATTCAATATCGGATTCAAAAGGCACATTCCGCACTCCTCGGCAATCTTGACCGGCGAGAAGACCTTACCTATCTTTGCCATGTGCCCTCCGATTGATGGGGACTGCTCTATGATTGTGACCTTGGTTCCCTGCTTTGCAAGGGACAATGCGGCATTCATTCCGGCTATTCCGCCACCAATCACGGCCACCTCCTTTGGTGTCTGGCAGTAGATGGGGTCCACCGAATCGGACTGCTTTACCTTTTCGATTGATGCATTGATCAGGGTGATGGCCTTGTGGGTTGCCTTGTCCTTATCGGAATGCACCCATGAGCACTGTTCCCTGATATTGGCCATGTCCATCAGATAGGGGTTTAGCGGCTTTACATAGTCCTGGAATGTCTTTTCATGACTGATAGGTGAGCAGGCCGCAACCACCACCCTGTCAAGGTCATGGTCAAATATTGCATCACGTATAATCTTACGGCCGTTCAGTGAACATAAGTTTTCAAATTGTCCGATAAATTCCACATCCAGTTCACTTCGAACCTTGTCCAAATCGATTGTATCTGCGATATTTCCTCCGCATTCACATAAAAAAACGCCAACTTTTAAATCATCCCTCATTTTTTAACCTCCTTCAATTCCCTTATAATTGAATCTATTGGAGTTGTGTGTGCCTTTGCACCTATCACATTATCCAAGTCTCCTCCCATTGCAAGTGCAATGAACTGTGCTATATTCAAATGGATGGCCTTGAATTTCCTGCCTTCCCTTTCGCCAATCAATGACTGGTATCTGTCAAACTGAATATGGCAGTTCGGGCATAGATGCACCAGAATCTCCACATCCTCATCGGCTATCGCATTCATCTTGTCTGCAGTGGCCGTGAATGACAAATCTGGATTCGAATACCTTTGCCTGAAGCCGGTTCCGCAGGTCGCCCTTTTGTGGTCATACCATCCTATTGTTCTGCATCCGCATGCCTCAACCAACTCATCCAGGACATTGGGATCCCTTACGCCACCGACAGTGTCCTCATAGTGCACCTTGCAGTAGTGGCATCCGTGATGGGTGGCTATCGTATAGCCGCTTAGATCATATTTGATATGTTTCGGAATCTCATCGATTTTGTTATACAATATGTCTACAACATGCAGAATGTTCTCTGTCGAATCCAGGTCATCCTTTTCATATTTCAGATGTCCCAATCCGTTGTCTTCAAATAGCTGGTTGATATGCTCCCTTAAATCATCCTTCCCATTGAGCAGTTTAACTGATTTCTTGTTGATTGCATAACATGTCGCACACATCATGACAAGGTTCGGCCTGTTCAAATCGCGTGCTACCTTAAAGTTACGTGCTCCGATTGCGGTTGTGTCAATCTGGTTAAATACGTCTGAATAGTATCCAAGGCCGGTGCAACATGTCTGCTTTTCGGAAATTGCATAATCAATTCCTAACCTGTCAAAGACAAACTTGGTTGATGCCTCGACTCCTGGATACTCGACACTGACCAGACAACTTCTAAACAGAAGTATGTCCTTATCTGGAATCTGCTTCATTGTCCTCCTCCTGGGATGCTCTTATCTTTTCTATCTTTTCCTTGAAACCGGTTATTGTCAATATCCTGCTTACTTCATCAATGACCTCTTCAGGCGGCATCAACGGTGGGTCAAGCTCCAGTTCGTCCCTGATTTCACCAAGGTTCTGTCTGAATTCCCACCATCCTTCGACATCCCGGGCAATATCATCAAAGAATATCTCGGGTATTGCCCCGATGGCCGCCGTAAAATAGCTGTCTGCAAATCCCATATACTCATAAAGCTTGTCGTATGCAATTCCGTTCTTGATTGCAAACTGCTTCAGAATCTGGTTAACCTCACATACGCTGTTTCCGACCGGACATACGCTGTGGCATGTGTAGCAGTAAAAGCAGTTCCACAGATTGTCATCCTCCAGAATTGACACGTCCCCTTCCAAAACCCTCTCTATAATATCGCGGGGATTGTAATCAGAGTGGCGGGCAGCGGGACATGTTGAGGTGCACATTCCGCATTGGACGCATTTCAGGACACCACCTTCCTTTGAGTTTTTGACATCACTTATGATGTCTTCGGCAAAGTCTATCGGTGAATCTGTAATCTTTTGGGTTGTCATATAAGCATCTCACTATAACTTGAATTCTTTGTTTTCAATCATCTTCTTTAATTTCAAGGATAATTTATTGGCCCTGAGCCTGTCTGACTGTCTGCATATGATTGGAATGTTTACATTATCGCCGTCAATCTCCAAATCAACATCCCCGGTATTCATCCTGAATGCATCATGGCGGCAGTGATGTGCACACATTCCGCATCCGAAACAGTATACAAGGTTCAATCTCAGGTTCTTGAATGCGTTTGTAGGGCATGTCTCCTCAACCCGGCACCTGTCACATCTATCGCAGCTGGAATCATCAAATTGAGGTCTTAAATCATGACCGTCCCACATTTCATGATAATTGGTGTTGTCAAGGGGCAGGTGACGTCCCTTGATGTCCGCCACAGGCAGGTCAATATCCTCATCTTTAATCAACAGATTATTATAAATTTCCTCATCCAATACTGGTATCGGTATGGCAACGGTGTCATAGACCTCTCCGCCCTGACCTGTCTTAAATCCTCCAATATAATAGGGGTCCATCTTGCACAAATCGGCCGTCAGCATCAGATTCGGCTTTTCGGCGCTTGACCTTGTGCCGTCACCCAGGATATAGCCTTCGGCACCGTTTATAAGAACCTTCTTGCCCTCTTTGATTACGTTGTGCGGTATGTCATTCTGCAGCGGATTCAGGTCTCCGCACCCTGAAAATGTCAATCCGGACAGGTTGCCTTCAAGGGGAACGGCTGCAAATATTGATGAAACCGCTTCATTATTGGGATTTGTGAAAGCTGTGTAGTTTTTGAATGCCATGCGGGAGCCGACGATTTGCCCGCGTGTAATGTCTTCCATTGTAATTTTGTTTTCTATGGTCTTTCCATCAGCGCTTTCTATCCTTACATCAATTTCATGGCCTTCAAGAAGTTCCTTCAGCAGAAATCCGCCGCCGTAATTGTCATCATAAATCGAGTGGGCCGTTCCATGAAGTATTGCATCAACCGAACCTAGCCACTCATTCGGACAGGGCCCTGCATAGGCCGGAACCCCGTTTAAATAAACCTCCCTGGCCCTTATAAATTCGCCGGGCCCGGATACGATAAAGTTAAGTATGGCCGCAGTTCCGCTCATCACCCCACATGTTCCGCATGTCACCACGTCCACTTCCTCAAAGCTTGGGGCATCTTCTTTTTTTATGAGCTTTTTGAATTCTTCTGCTGTGTAAATATTGGCCTCGCCATTGTCAATTCTTTCATTGATCTGGTCAACGCTTCTCTTTTTCAATTTATAACCCCACTAAATCTTGCCTAAAGTGTCTCCCCTCAATCCCCTTCTTAGGGTTTCAAGGGAAGTGATGTCATCGCTTGATACATTTCCCAAATTGACTGTGTTTCCCAATTTCAATATGAAGAATACCTGCTGGTCCTTGTTTGGAGCTTCCCAGAGAATCCTATCGCCATCGAAACTGTTCAGGATGTAGTCTATTTCATCCTCCTTTGCATTTCCGGACTTGTCGAATATTCCGATGTTCTTTCCGCCTTCGCGGGCTTCGACAATTATCAGGGATGAACCTGCGCTTAGCTCGTCCCTCATCTTTTCAATTCTCTCGTCCAGTGAAAGTTCCTTGTCCAGGTTAGGGTCCTTTTTTCCCACTTCAGACAGCACTTCAAAGCCATCCTCCCTTGCCTTTCGGATGCATTCAAGCTTGTCCTCATGTGGAATGTTTAAAGATCCGTCAGACACCTCAACAGCCGGAAAGCCCAAGTCATGAGCTTCGCTGAAAAACTCCTCCAACTTGTCGTTTTTGTAAGCTAGTTCAAACAATGTTCCTCCTGTATAGGGAGTGACTTCATGAGCCCTGTACATTTCCACCTTGGCCCTGATGATGTCCTGTTCATGGACAATGGATGTTCCCCATCCGAATTTCAGATAGTCCACATATTCCCCTGAAATGTTCATCAGGCTTTCTGCAGTCTCAAGTCCCAGACCCTTGTCCAGAACCATGGTTATGCCGCATTTTCTTGGCTTTTCTTCCCTAGGAATTGATAAGAATTCAAATGATTTCACAATTATCACGCGTGTTAATTTGATTTTTCTAAATATAAATAATTAAATATTATATATAAATCTTTTTAATGGTTTGCTTTTCAACACCAATAGAAAGCCGTTATATCAACTTAAGAAAAAAATAACGTATAGTATATCAAAAATAGATTTCACAATAGTTGTAATTGGAACTATGAATGTTGAAGAAAACTAGTCCATTAACCTTGTTAATTTCATCCATTTAAAATACAAAACTCTGTTCCTCTCACAACTATAAGCTATTAATCAATAGCAATATGAAGATAGTGCACAGCAATAACAAAATAGGCAATCGCTACACAAATATCTTCAAACATGTTTATCACCTATGAAAAAATTTCTTCCCATAATATCACTAATATCTATATGAAAGTTTTACCAACATTTAGAATATATGATATATCTCAAATATTATTTAATTTAGATAGTATTTAAATTAATAAAATTGTATACATTCCCCAATATTGATTTAATGTGTAAATTTTGTCTTAATAATTATTTATAAATGAAATAGTTTAAATAATATGAAATTCATAATCTATGATTAGACATCATTGATGTTCGACCATGTTTATCATGGCACTTATCTATATGTTAAAGGATGGGAATTTTCCCATTCTTATCTTTAAACTTATTTTTAATTAAATTACCTTAAAATCCAAATAATCTTTTTGATAATCAAAAAAATTTAATAGAACACCTGATAATATAACAACCATGCACTATGAAGAAATCAACTTAGGCGAAACACATATCCGGCTAAAAACTGATTTGGCCGAACACGACCTGAAGCATTACATTTACTCAATCAGATCTGATTTAAAAAGTTACATCAGCCGAAACCAGGATTTTTTACTCACAATCGAGCCTCTTAAGTTAAACGATGAATCACTACCTCCGATAGTCAAAACAATGAACGATTCATCAAGCATTGCAGATGTCGGTCCTATGGCCTGTGTTGCAGGTGCAATATCCGAACTGTCACTGAATTATTTGATTGAAAATGATTCCAAAACATCAATCGTTGAAAACGGCGGAGACATTGCACTGATAAACGATGAAACAACACTTTGCGGAATATATTCAAACAACAGGGTTTTGAGAAATGAAATAGCCTTTGAAATAAAACCCCAAAAAAATCCTTTGGGAATCTGCACATCCTCAGGTAAAATCGGCCATTCAATCAGCTTCGGCACATCGGATAGCGTAACGGTAATCGCCAGAAGCCCCTCAATAGCAGACGGGCTTGCAACAAGAATAGCCAATGACGTGACTGGGCAAACTTCAGAGGATAAGGTTTCAAATGCTCTTGAAACCTCAGAAAACTTTAAAGAATTTTTCAATGGAGCCCTGATAATTTCTGAGGACAGTATCGGGACAATCGGAAAATTGCCGAAGATTGTTGAAACTAGTAAATTCGATATTAACAAATCCTCCTGATGAAAAAATCAAAGAAACTTTAAAAAAATGAGGGATTATTTAAACAATTTAAAATTGCAATACAATTTTGATGCAATATTTAAATATGATTAGGTAATAATATAATAACATCGATGAAAGAGAGTAATAAATTATATTTTCATATAATTTGTTGTTTAACTAACAGAATAGGTTAAATAAAAGGTTAGATAGTTATGTATAAGGATGAAATGATACAATTACATCAATTTTTAGTATATGTTTTAAAATACTTAGCAGAAGATGATCAAATAACTAACGACTGTAGCGAATACATCACCCTAAAAATAAGCCCTCACCACATACACAAGACAAAAGCAGAACACAAACATGCTATTTTTGTCCTTTGTAAAATCATATCACAGGTAATTGCTGATAAGGAAGGAAATTCAATTCCTGAAAACGTTCGCAATTCCTTATCCGATTTAGTTGCTCGTTCTGAAAAGGAACTTAAAGTAGCTTAAATCCCTTTACTTTTTTTAAATATTTTTAAATAATAATAGCTTTCATAGTAATATCATGAAAGGTCTTAACAAAATGCTTTGTCTGGTTGACGGCGAACACTACTTGCCGGTCACAAAACAGGCAATAGATACATTAAATAACTTGGAGCATATTGACATATCCGCTGCTGTTTTTATAGGGGGAACTGAGAAACTTAGAGATGATTCACCGGACACATACTCAGAGAAACTGGGAGTTCCGGTGGAATTTGCAAAGGATAAGGACATCCCATATGACACCATTGTCGATGCGATTAGAAAATATGATATTGATACTGTAATGGATTTGAGTGATGAACCCATTCTTGACTATTCCAAAAGATTTAAAATAGCATGTAAGGTTTTAAATGAAGGAATAAGCTATGAAGGACCTGACTTTAAATTTGAACCGACTTCACAATATGAAGTGATGGAAAAGCCGTCAATAACAATTCTTGGAACCGGCAAGAGAATTGGGAAAACCGCCGTTTCAGGATTTGTATCAAGACTGATTGACAAAAACGGATATGAACCGTGCGTAATAGCCATGGGAAGAGGCGGACCTGAAGAACCCGAAATCGTTCACGGCGAAAAATTGGAAATAAATGCCGAATTCCTGCTGGAACAATCCGAAAAGGGAGTTCATGCGGCCAGTGACCATTGGGAAGATGCGCTAATGAGCAGAATATTGACAATCGGATGCAGACGTTGCGGAGGAGGAATGGCCGGTGAAGTATTTTTAACCAATATGAAGAGAGGTGCCAAACTGGCCAACGAAGTTGATGCCAAATTTGCAATTTTTGAAGGAAGCGGAGCTGCCATACCCCCAATCAAAACCGATAAGAAGATTGTACTGGTCGGGGCCAACCAACCTATTGAAAACCTGACAACCTACTTTGGACCATACAGAATCGGCCTTGGAGACCTGGTTATTCTGACAATGTGTGAGGAACCCATGGCGGACAATGATAAGATTGCAGCTGTTGAAGAGTTTGTAAGCGAAGTCAATCCCGATGCAACTGTCATCTCAACAGTATTCAGGCCTAAACCGTTAGAGGACATTTCCAACAAAAAGGTTCTGTTTGCAACAACCGCACCTGAAGGAGTTAAGGACAAGCTTGTGGATTATCTGGAAAGAAATTTCAACTGCGAGATTATTGGAACCACAGCACATCTGTCCAATAGGCCATTGCTTCGCGAGGATATGGAAAAATATATGGATAATGCTGACGTTATGTTAACAGAACTTAAGGCGGCTGCAGTGGATGTTGCAACAAAAGATGCATTGGCTGCCGGATTGGAAGTGATTTACTGTGATAACATTCCTGTGCCCATAAACGATTCATATCCCGATTTGGCGAAATCAGTAATTGGATTAGTTGATTCGGCAATTGACAACTTCAACAATTAGCATGTGGAATTTATTTTCCATAACCCTTTTTTTAATAAAAAACATCACAATTAGAAAAACTTATTTTATAATGAACTACAAATAATAAAACTAATGAAAAGAATAGCTATTGGTGTTGGAGAAAATGAAAACATTATACAGGCATGCCACATTTTCAAAGAAAAACACCCAGATACAGACATAAAATTAATATACAATGATGCCGACTTGGTCAAAGCAGTATTGGATAAAAATATAGACGGAGTAGTCCGCGGATCCCTTCCTGCATCCAATATCATGAAGGAACTGAAGGAAAGATACCCTAATCTTTCAAGGGCAACTTATGTTAATGATAAGGAATTTGAATTTCTGCTAACACCTGTTGGAATTGATGAAGGCACCACAGTTGAAGAGAAATTCAAGATGGCAATGAATTGTGTTGACTTTCTTAAAAAAGTAGGAAAAACTCCTAAAATCGCAGTTCTCGCTGAAGGCAGGGAAGACGATTTTGGAAGAGGCAAGGAAGTGTCCAATTCAATCAAAGAAAGTAGAAAATTAACCAAACTCATCCAAGAAAACTGTGATGCGGAAGTCAAAAATTACTATATACTAATTGAAAAAGCGATTAATGAAAAGTCAAATGTTATCATTGCTCCAAACGGAAGAGTTGGAAATATTATTTTTAGGTCACTTGTCCTGCTTAATTCATGGCCAAGTTATGGTGCCGTAACATTTGGAATAGACAGAACCTATATCGACACAAGTCGAGACCAAAGTATCGAAGGCTATGTTAGAAGTTTGATTCTAGCTAATGATTTAGCTGAAGATGAATAGACAATAAAGGGATTTAAATGGCAGAAAATATACTTTATAGATTATATGAATGGTACATTACCCGAGGTTTAAAACCAGACAAAATGCCAAAACACGTTGCCATCATCATGGATGGTAACAGAAGATACTCAAAACTTAAAGGAAACATAGATGTACTTAAAGGACATGAAATGGGAGTGGACACCTTGGAAAATGTCCTTGACTGGAGCGTGGAGCTTGGAATTGAAATCATCACAGCATACGCATTCTCAACTGAAAATTTCAACCGTCCACAACATGAAGTTGACGGATTAATGAAGCTGTTTGTCATCAACTTTAAAAAACTGGTCGGTCACGAAAAAATCAGGAAAAACGAAGTTAAGGTGAACGTTGTCGGCAGACTCGATTTGCTTCCTGAAGAGGTGAGGGAAGCCATCGACGAAGCTGTGGAAGCAACTGCCAAATACGATAAAAGATTACTTAACATAGCTATTGGATATGATGGCCGTCTGGAAATTATTGATTCATTTAAAAAGATTATTAAAGATGTTCAGGACGGTAAAATCACCATTGATGACGTTGATGAAGATTTAGTAAGCAAAAACCTTTACACTGGAGGATTGGCCGATCCCAATCTAATTATAAGAACAAGCGGTGAGGAGCGTCTGAGCGGATTCTTGCTCTGGCAGTCATCATACTCCGAGCTGTATTTCTGTGAAACATTATGGCCGGAACTGAGAAAGGTTGATTTCATCAGAGCCATCCGGTCATACCAGGCAAGGGATAGAAGGTTTGGAGTCTGAATATGATTGATACCCATTGCCATATTGATTTTGAAGACTTTGACAGCGACCGTGATGAAGTTATAAAAAGGGCGCAGGACAAACTTGATTTGATTATTGCATCAGGCTTTAACAAAAAGAGTAATCAAAATGTATTGGACCTTTCAAAAGAGCATGAAGGCTTTATTTATCCGACATTCGGTTTTCACCCAGTCAGCTCACAAAATTCAACTGACGAAGAACTGAAAGATGCTCAAAATCATTTAATTGATAATCTGGATAACATCGTGGCTGTCGGCGAAGTTGGAATGGACTATTTCTATGTAACTGACAAGGCATTACGCGAAAGACAGCAGGAAATTTTTACCAGCTTTTTAAATCTTGCAAACGAACATAAGGTTCCCATTGTAATGCATGTAAGAGACTGCGAGAAAAAGGCCGTCAATATTATTGAAGACTATGACGACATTCCATATTTTGTTTTCCACTGTTATGGAGGAAGCCTGAAAACAGCAAAAAGAATAATGAACAGGGATAATTGTTTTATGAGCTTTTCTACAATGCTTTGCTATTCCAAACATCATCAGGACCTGATAGAAAAAATAGATTTGAATTATGTTTTGACCGAAACAGACAGCCCCTATCTGGCAATAACCAAAGAAGAGAGAAATGAACCTGCAAATGTCGTGAATGCAGCTAAAATGATAGCTGAAATTAAAGATATGGATTTGAAAACCGTTGACGAGATAACCACTGCCAATGCCCGTAAGGTCTTCAGGATTTAGAAGTGATATGTGAAATTCAAGTTTATCAAAACATCCTTATCTTCTTTGACAGCCTCTATCTCCAATTCAAAATCTGTTAAATCATCCATTACCAATTTAATTAGATTCCAGTCAAGAAGAGAATCGTTTAAAAATATTGTGAATTGATTTTGATTTATGGTTACTGTTTTTCTACAGAATAATTTAAAAGCGTAGAAGTACAGCTCGATTCTAAAAATCAAATCCTCCCTATCTCCAAGACCATTCTCAAAAAACCTTTTCAAATCCTCCTGTAAGATCTTACCCTCATCACCGACATCGGCTTTGAAAGTTTCCATCTCCACCAGATCATCCATCAATTGCCTTTTTTCTTCATCGCTATACATTGCAATCACTCATTTAACCGGCAATAAATCCTTTTTGTAGAATACTTCCTTGGCGGCTATTATGCCGTTAATGGATTTTGGAAAACCGGCATATGCACTCATCTGCATTATGATTTCAACAATTTCCACAGGAGTGTTTCCAACATTTAAAGCTGCATTAATGTGGTCTTTAAGTTGAGGTATTGTTCCGATTGCAGTTAGTGCTGCAACAGTGCACAACTCCCTGGTTTTTAAATCCACTTCTTCACGTGTATATATTTCAGAATATGGAAACTCAACAACGAACCTGGACAAATCAGGTGCTATGTCTTCCAAATCTTTGAAAATCTCTTCAACAGATGACTTTTGAATATTTTCTAAACATTCCTTTCCTTTTTCATACCTGTCCATAATATCCCCTGATAATACATTTGACTTCAAACCCATTTAACATTAGCTGTTGTGAAGACATAATGCGGTGAAAAGACAGGGTTGTATAATCCGTTTGTTGAAGATGTTGTGTTGAAAGTTACTGCAATGGATTTCCTTAAATTAAAGTTAATCCTATCTCCAATTGAATCCAATTCCTTTTTATTGAATTTTTCCGATGCTTTTGCATATACCCTGAACTGGATTTTCTTTTTATTGTAATTGCTATCCCATCCAAGTTCAGCATATGTAACATTTACCAGTTCCACCGAATAGGGATTCATCAGATTATATTTTGAGTCCGAATAATCATAATATGTATCAATCGGGTAAATTGCAGATGCTGAAGAGGAGATTCCTTCAATGACCCCATTTCTTGAAGCACCCATTGCACGGTTCAGCTCATCCTCGCCGGCAATGAATACAAGCGATAAAATTAAAACCATTATCAGAACTCCACTCAACAATAAATATTCTCCGCTGACCTGACCATTATTCTCCTTCATGTTATCACTATCCTGCCATCTTCGGTTTTTGAAATCATATAAGTCCTTCCACTATACAATTTATACTTAGAAGGAATTTTTAAAGGCAGTACTTGAGTTTCGCCTATCCTGTTTGAATTTTTCATCGTTAACTTATCCCTCTCAACAGTTATTTCATAATAGCCTGCCTTAGAGTCAAGGTGAACATATGCGGAATATCCTTCACCATGAGAATTTACCTGATTTATCAAACCGGCCAGATTATCTAAAATAAGCCTGTTTTCCACATTATTTTCAATATTATTATTTGACTCTATTGTTGCCTGAGTGAAAAATAACAATCCTGAAGCAATAATCAGAACAATAAAGATTGAAAATAAATATTCCATTGAAATAAATCCTTTTTCATCCATATTTCTTAATTATTTTAGAAATTAATAAACTTTATTTAAATCAAAGGTCAATTATAATACATAATTATTAAATAATACTTGAAATAAAAAGTTATACTATGAAAGGAAAAGTTGTTTTCATTGGTGCCGGCCCGGGAGATCCCGATTTAATCACCGTTAAAGGAAGAAATGTAATTGAAAAAGCGGACGTAATTATCTATGCAGGTTCTCTCGTCAATAAAGACGTTTTGAA
This sequence comes from Methanobrevibacter sp., assembly GCF_045644645.1. GTDB lineage: Archaea > Methanobacteriota > Methanobacteria > Methanobacteriales > Methanobacteriaceae > Methanocatella. The sequence goes on along the minus strand of NZ_JAZRHE010000168.1, from coordinate 40,755 downwards.
TCCTGCAAAAGACGATTGTGAAATCCACAATAGCGCATATTTAAATTTAGAAGAAACAGATGCAATTATCACACAAGCAGTTGATGAAGGTAAACTGGTGGCACGTGTGCACACAGGCGACCCTTCAATTTATGGTGCGATTGCAGAGCAAATTCGTGAACTCAAAAAACATGACATCGAATATGAAATAATTCCGGGAGTCAGCTCCTTGTTTGGAACAGCAAGTGTTCTTGAAGCTGAATTAACACTTCCTGAGATTTCACAAAGCGTAATCATCACACGCCCTGAAGGCAGAACCCCAAAACCTTCTGGTGAAAGCATTGCAAGTTTTTCCAAACATCATGCCACAATGTGTATCTTTTTAGGCATTGGGATGATTGATAAGGTAGTTGAGGAACTGCTTGTGGGTTATGAGGAGACCACCCCAATAGCAGTTGTGAAAAAGGCTACCTGGCCAGACCAGCAAATAATTAAAGGAACCCTTGCGGATATTGCACAGAAAGTTAAGGACGCCAACATAACAAAGACTGCAATGATTGTGGTGGGAGATGTCCTTGACCCCGGTGACTTTAATGCATCCAAGCTATATGATAAAAACTTTAAACATGAATATCGATGAATTAGGAAATTGAACATTTCCTAAAAACTTTTTTTAAAAAAAATAGGATAGTTTGATATTTAATCAAACTATTTGACTGTTGTACTTACACTGACAACACCATAGGCATCCGTAGTGCTTTCCTCATCAACAACCTTGCCATCTTTAACAATCTGAACTTTTAATTTGTCATTTCCGCCGGTTGTCTTTTGAACTGCCGCTGCAAGAACATCATAATCGGCCGGGTCAAACTCTATGACCGCATCTCCGGTTCCCTCATAGTGTGTGCTGTTATCTTTACCGCCCATGGAAGCGGACCATCCGACCGGACATATAATCCTTACTTCCAGTTCACCATCGGATACGATGACATCACCGCCTGATGAATTGCTTCCGCTTTTCATATTGTCAGTGAGATTGGCCAAAATTTGCTGGGATGTGTTCGCATCGGGAGTCAAGGCACCGATTATTCCGCCAACAATGACAAGGCCAATACAGCAAAGCAGAATTACTGAAATTATCTTCAGTCCCAAACTGAATTCATTCCATTGTTCTTTTAGATCTCTCATTTAAATCCCTCCAAGTTTTAAAAACATAAAGTATTTTAAAGCTTTTATAAGTATTCCAAGTCCCAAACCGCCAAGCAATCCTGTTAAAAATCTTAATGCGTTATTGCTTTGGCTGTCTGTTAACAATTGTGTTAGCCCATCAAGAATAGCTGGAATCAAAAAGATAACTGCTAAAGCAATCAAAAAGGGAGTATAATCTACAAAAAAGAAATATGCATAGATAAAATACAGGATTAATGTTATGTAAAAACCCGTACATCTTGCACATACTGGAAATTGATGTCCCCCAATAAAAAAGCTCCTTTCAGGCATTCTATGGCATACCAAGTTTAAAACATTCATTCTAAAACACTTAACTAAATACTTTATAACTATTTATCTGAATCATATTTTAAAAAAGTTATGACAGGCCATGAATGAATTCCATAATTTTATCGGCAGCCTGCATCTGTTGGTCTTCAGGTGAGATTGAAGCTATTCCATCACCTGATTGGGTGCCGTAGTATGCAAATTGCTCATGGTTTCCGCCGACAATAACAAACTCAGTCAGATTAGTCATTAAAGGTTTTGATTCATTGTATTTTTCCACATCCAATACCTCATCTTTAGAACCATAGATTGATAAGACGGGTTTGGTTATTTTTGAAGGCGGATATGCGGAAAGTAAAATCAACCCATCAGCTTTGCCTGTGCCGTTCATATAGGATGCGGCTGTAACACCCCCCAGGGAATGGCCTGCAAGCACATAACAGGTATAATTAGTATTGTCCATAATGGCATCTGCAGCATTTCCATCGAAAAAGGCGATGTTAAACGGCATTTCAACCAAATAACAATCCACGCCACGATTTGCCACCTCCGATAAGAGAGGCAAGTATGAAACATACTCGACTTTGGCTCCTGGATAGAAAATCAGTGCAGTGTCATTTCCCGGTCCGTCCAAAAACAGTTTGGAACCCTCTTTAACAACAGAAACATTTTCAGTACCCTTCATATAATCATTTGCTGTTGTTTCGGCAGGATAATAATCTGTTAAGTAGAATGATATATAAGCCAAAATCAACACAATGGCCACTATCAGTATAATCTTTAATTTTTTATTCATGGCATCATCGATTAACTGTATTTATCTTTGATTTGATTCATCAACTTTAATTTTTCGAAAGCAACATCCTTTGGAGCTCTTCTAAGACCGCAATCCGGATCCAAAATTAGATTGTCCTTTCCGACAATGTCGATTGCCTTCATGACCAGGTCATCCACATCATCCACATCATCGACTTCATTAACGGATGAATCCACACAGCCAAAGCCGATTTTCTTGTTGCGAATCAAATTAGCATTTTCTTCCAGAACGCCAACATTCACATTATTTCCTGCAAATTCCATGTCTAAAATATCGACATTAAATCTGGCAATTTCCTTAAACGCATTATCAAGAGTCCCGCAGACATGCATTGCCAAAGGAATTTCCAGATTGTCGTGTAGAATGTCAATAGCTTCACTGGCCACTTTCATATCAACCATTCCAGTTGACAGGAATGGCTCATCGATTTGAATGTAAACAGGTTTAACCTTTTTGGCAATTGCATTCACTTCAAACTTAAGAGAATGAGCCAGATCAATGATTGCATCCTCTTTGTTTTTATAGAAAGATTGTATTCTTGAAGAATGAATGATTGTTGTCGGACCTGTAATGATTCCCTTTACCCCTTTTCCTTCAGGAATATTGCCACCATAATAATCCTTCATGACCTTTTTCGCATATTTTAAATCATTTACTGAAATTTCCTGAGTTGGATTTCTGATTTTAGAAACAACAACAGTATTCCCATCTTCCAATTTCATTCCAGGAATGTATTTGGTAAAAATAGAAACCATGTCGCCCCTTACCTGACCGTCGGATACAATATCCACACCGGCATCAAGTTGAGCTATAACACTTTCTTTAATAGGTTGCTTATATTCATCATAAGCCCCCAATGCATTTAATAATTTATCTTTACCAGATGAGGGTGCCTTTACATCAACTGGAAAACTTCCCACAACAGTTGATTTCATTTTTTATTACCTGTATCTAATTTTCTTATTTTTTCAACTTCTTCTTCGTCAATAGGCAGCTCCACAACTGAGGTTCCATGGCAAGGCTTGGTGTATGGGAGAAAAACAGTCCCCTTCTCATGGTCAAATCCAATTGGAATCGGTGGAATTCCAATTACTCTAACACCCAAAACCTCATCTCCAGGCTTAATGTATACTAAATCATCAGCTTTAAATCTAATAATCATCGCACAGTCTTTAAAACCTGCTTTTGAAGCATGGATTTCATAGTTGTCAGACTGTTGAAGGTAAGTATCTAAACAAAATGACATTTACTCAAACTCCTTTATTGCTTTGTCGAATTTAACTTTGATTGGAGATGGATTGTGGAATGCTCTTACAGCAGTTATTTTAGCATTACTTCCGCTTTCCTGAATCATATTAACAAATTCTTCAACTTCATCCGCATCTCTTGAAAATACTAACGCTAGGGATTTGGTATTAAGAATTTGGTCAAAGGTTACGAAAAATGAAGCTGCTGCATCCTTATGTACAAAACCAACTAATAAATCATAATCCTTTTCATTAATTTCCCCCAAAGTTCTCTCCAAATCCACCAGATTAAGTTTGTAATATCCTTCAGGATCTGAAATACTCACTAATTTTTTGGCCGCAGGGTTTGCCGCTATTGTAACATCATAACCCATTTTTGTTAATTTATTAGAAACATAAACAGCCATTGGAGTCTGAGATGGAGTTTCCGGACATCCTAACAATACTAAAGCCTTCATAATAACTGCCCCCTATGATCTTGATTTGAGTGTAACCACATTAGCTAAAATCAATGCGCCTAAAAATAGGAATGTTAATAATGCCATACCATTGATTGTTCTGTTAAATACAAATAAACCAATTAAAGCCTGCGCACTGAAAGCCGCAAGTGCACCGGTTAACAATACTTCTCTTCCCAAGTATTTTTTATTGTTTTTCTCTCTTTTCTCTCTATACATGGTCAATACCTTAAAACCAATCAGAATTGTTCCAAGTACGAAGACCATTAATCCGACCAGTCCCAGTATTCCAAAGTCAAAACCATATCCGAATATTCCCGGAAGCATATAGTCAATTGTATCTTTCTGGTTTACCAATATACCGAAAAACATTGGGAAAGGCAAACCGAAGAACAAAACGAATTGCATTGGCAGTGTGATATATCCTTCAGCAAAAGCCGTTCCTTCAGTACCCCAATAGGAAGCTTCTCCACTATGTCCTATTAACTGAATGTTGTTCAATACCGTTTTAATACTTGTTAAAGAGTATTGTTCAATCCTACCTAATCTTAACAATGGAGAGAAAACTGTCATTCCAGTTACTCTGGCCAATACCTCCAGGGATATGAAACCAACAAAAGCAACCCCTAAAAACATCATGATTCTTCTACCGGTCAGTATGGTTCTTTCTCTGAAGGATTTTGATATGATAATATAACCTATAAATAATCCCAATATCCATAACAACAAGAAAGACCTATGCATTAATCCCCCAAATATTGTAATGCCTGCTGTAAATAGGATCACAAATCTTTTAAGAGGCCGTATGTCTACACCCGATTCCTTCATCACTTTAAGCGCTGCAAAGGCTGTTACTGTTCCAAGTAGCGCTATCGGTCCGAATGGGTGAGTGAATTCCGCCTGACTTGAAGATATGATAAGTAAAACTATATCCGCACCGAAAATAAATGTAAAACCACCCATAATAAATAATGATAAAAAAGTTACTACACTTAGTGATAGTGGAATCAAGTTAAGACAGAAGACCAATGATACAAACAACATCAATCCTACTTCAACAATTAATTGTAAATGATTTTGAGCAATCAATAACATATTCTAATCACAATCTTTTTATTTTAAAAAAATAAATGGACTGACCGGGATTTGAACCCGGGGCCTCCGCCATGCCAAGGCGACGATCTACCATCTGAGCTACCAGCCCAAAAAAACTTAATATCAAATACTACTATAATATTTGAAAATCTTAATATATAACTATTTACCCTTTTTTGCCAAATCATAAAGATTGTCAATAATTATCTGGAACAAGTCATCTGTTCTTACATCAACTTTTTCATGAGGATTGACAATAAACTCCAATGCTTTGTTGATTACATCCTCAGTATCAACAGACCTATACATCAAGCCTTTATTGATGTAATACTGATCAACAGATAAAGTTTCACCGGGATAACATGAGATAACAGGAGTTTGCAAAATTGCAGATTCCCTGTTCATTGTTCCTCCAGCACCAATCACCAAATCACATTTTTTGATAATGCTTGATGTGTCAACCGGCGGTTTTAGAATTGAAACATTATCAATGCCTTCGAATATCTCGGACTGTTCCTTGAATCTTGGCAAAATTAAGATATTGGCCACATTTTTTAGCTCATCAACAATCGGAGATAAAACAGATTTTCTACAATCAGCATCCAAATAGGAAGCAAGAGAAGGTTCTGGCCTCATCAAAATAGTTTTAGGATGTTTTAAATTAAGATTCAAATCATTGAAAATATTATCATTATATTCGAAGCTTTTAAAATGCATTAATTCTGAAGTTCCATCATATGGAATTATTGTGTTTGGATCTGCTCCGAATTTCATTAGCTTCCAAAAGTCAATAATGTTTGGAGTGATGATTCTGTCACATAATGGAAGGGTCAATTTGTTTGCAGCAAGTGCATGTTCATTATCAAGGACATATAAACTTGGAATCCCTAAACCAAAAGAAATTCTCGGAAGTTCAATAGAATGCTTGCTAAGGGCAACATCCACCTTTTCATCATGTATTATATCTACGAGATTATAAACTCTTTGAGTGCTTTCCCTTAATTTATCATATAATGTTACACCATGTTTTCCAACAGATATAAAATCGATTTCATACATTTCCAATAATTTATGAATATCTCCAAATTGCCTTGCTGTAACGATTACATCCTCACCTTCAGCTTCAAGATATTTGATTACATCTTTGAAAAACCTTACATGGGGAGCATTCGAAATATCAACCCATACCTTCATGAAATCACCTATAAGAGCAATTAATTATTCTTTTTTTCTTCAATAGCTTTAATAATTTCATCCAATCCGCTACCATCCTTAAGGCTGGATTTGATGATTTTGACATTAGGGTTTAATTTTTTAGCATCCGCAACCATTTTATCTGCATCAGCGCCAACAGCTTCCGCCAGATCAATTTTATTGATTACGACTGCATCGGATGTTTGGAATATTAATGGGTGTTTTTCAACAGTGTCATCTCCTTCAGTGACACTTACCACAACAATTCTCATGTGGGAACCGAGTTCAAAGTCAACAGGACAGATTAAATTACCTACATTTTCAATGATTACCATGTCCAGGTCTTCCAACGGCAAGTCATGAAGTCCATGACCAACCAAATGTGCATCCAAATGACATTCTTTACCTGTGTTAAGGCCGACCACAGGAACATTGTGTTTTTCAATACGTCCGGCATCAAATTCAGAAATCACATCACCTGCAAGAACACCAATATTGTAATCGGTATTGTCAATGATCTCTTCAATCAATGTTGTTTTTCCAGAACCGATAGCTCCAACAAAATCAACACAGAATATTTCCTCATCCTCTAAATGTTTTAGGTTTTTATCTGCCAGCCTTTTATTGGCATCCATAATATTTTTTGCTACTTCCACATCTGCTATTTGATGCATATTTTCACCTCTATTAATCTAATTATCATCAGGTTTTTCAATAACAATATTTTTAACAACAATATCTCTACCATTAAGGATTTCAACTGCAAGACTATCACATTCAGGACATTTGACCATAGGTGCATAATGATCCTTATCATCAATGATTGCATCACCGTGGAATCCGCATTCAGAGCATTCGACTTCTACAGGAATCTCTTCGAATTTAATTTCTGCATCTTCAACAATAGTATTTTCAACCAAAACTCCTAAAATAAATTTCAGTTGTTCCGGATTAACCATAGCCAATCTGCCCAGTTCTATAGTAACCTCATTTACCTCAGTTGCATTATTACTTTCAGCAGTATCTATTACCGCATTAATAATACCCTGAGCCATTGATAATTCATGCATTTTAAATCTCCCATAATAAATATTAATATTTTAAATTTAGTTTTATTAATTAATAAAGCTATTTAATATTTCAAGTAATACCCTGTAATACTTTGGAAATTTAAAAAAATGAAATTATGTTGCAATTGACAACATTTAAATATGTTGCCAATTCAAAAATATCACCATAGGAGATGCAAAAAATGACTTTCAAATCTAAATTCGGTTTTGGCTGTATGAGACTGCCCCTAACCGATGAAAACAATCCCACATCAGTTGACCAGGAGCTATTTAACCAGATGGTTGACAAATATATGGAAAAAGGATTTAACTACTTTGACACTTCATATGCATATCATGGAGGAGTTAGTGAAGCAGCAATCAGAAAGGGGGTGGTTGAAAGATACCCCCGCGAATCATATCAAATCTGCGATAAAATGCCGACATGGGCATTGACCAGCAAGGAGGACAATGATAAATTTGTAAATGAAATGCTTGAAAGACTGGGAATAGACTACTTCGACGTGTTTTTTGTTCACAACATCAATGTTCCATGGCTGAGACTGGCTGAAGAACATGATGCATTCGGATACATTAAAAAAATGAAGGATGATGGAGTCGCCCATAAAATCGGATTCAGTTTTCATGACGATTCAAAACTTCTAAAAGAGGTTCTTGACAAATATGGGGATATCCTTGATATTGTCCAGCTGGAGCTCAACTATCTTGACTGGGAAGACCCGGCCATTGAAGCCCGAAAATGCTATGAGCTATGTGTGGAATATGGTCTTGATGTCTATGTGATGGAACCCCTGAAAGGCGGAGTGATCGTCAACCTGCCCGATGAAATAAAAGATGACTTTAAAAAATTCAATCCCGAAAAATCAATAGCCAGTTTTGCAATAAGATTCTGTGCATCGCTGGATAGCGTTAAAATGGTTTTAAGCGGCATGAGCAAGATGAGTGATTTGGATGACAATATTGACACTTATGAAAACTTCGAGCCGTTGAGTGATGCCGAAAGCGAATTTTTAGGAAAGATGGCCTTGAAACTTAGCGAAAGTCTTGCCGTGCCATGCAGTGAATGCGGATACTGCATTGATGCTTGTCCTGAAATGATTCCGATTCCGGAATACTTCAACCTATACAACACCAGCAAGAACCAGCCCGAATCAAATATTTATAGACTTTACTATGACAAGCTATGTGATGAGAAAGTTCCCGCCAGTGAATGCACTTACTGTGAAAACTGTGTTGAGCACTGCACTCAAAAAATAGACATTCCAGAGGAACTTGAAAATGTCTGCGAACATTTTGAAGAGGGTTTCAGCCCATATGCCGGAAACCCTTAAAATCTCAGGATATGGCAAAAATTTTTAAATGGATTAAATTAAATGAATTTATATGAAAAGATATGTTATAATCAGTTTGGTTATGCTCATTCTAGCATCAACAATGGCTGTCAGTGCAATCGATTTTGAAAATACAACAATCCGAGGTTTGAACATTACAACCGATGTTGATGGGGCATTAAGTGAAGCCCAAATCCAAAACAAAAGTGTGGCATTGCTATTTGACCAGGACAGCTGTGTCTATTGTGAAATTTTGAAGGATGATGTCCTGTCAAATTCAACAGTTCAAAAGGAGCTGAACGAAAAGTACATTGTTGTTTTAGTTGACATCAACAAGAATCCTGAGATTGCAGGCAAATATGACATTTTTGGAACCCCGACAATCCAGTTTCTAAAGCCTAACGGCACTGAAGCAGGTAAAATTGAAGGATATCTTGAAAGCGATGAGTTCTTAAATGCAATTAAGGAGATTTAAATGGAAATAACTCCAATAGTTTCCTTTTTGACAGGCGTGATTTCCATATTGTCACCCTGCATTCTGCCAATCATCCCCATTTTTGTAGCATTCAGCCTGAAATCAAAGAGCAAAAGCGAAATACTGTCATTTACCTTAGGTCTATTCAGCATTTTCATTCTTATAATATTTTTGACCGGATTTTTCACATCCCTCGTGTACAGATATCTCTTCTACATCAGAATCCTATCGGCCATTATCCTGTTGGCAATTGGAATTTCAATGTGGTTTGACAAATCAATCAGTTTTGGCGCGGTTTCACCTAAAAATAATGAAGGCATGGCTGGATCATTCACTTTGGGAGTGTTGACATCCATATCATGGGCTCCATGCTATAGCGCTTATCTGATTTCGCTGATAGCTCTGCTTGTAAGCTCAAATGATGCCGCATATGCTGCTTTTAACATTTTCCTCTATGGCCTTGGTTTTGCCTTGACTTTATTTGGATTAAGCCTTGCAATATCAAAAATCGACTTGGAAAAGTTAATCTCAAAAACAAAATACATTCCAAAAATCTTTGCCGTATTAATAATTATTGGAGCGATTTACTTAATGTGGGAATCCCTTAAGGTATTGGTCTAATTAAGATATCCTCATCTTCAACTCACGAACCATTTCACTGTTCTTATCTATTTTATAAGCTTTTTTAAATAGTTCTACAGATTTCGGAAATATTCCTGATTGATAATATATCAATCCCATTAAGGCCAGGGCATCTGCATTTTTGCTGTCAAACTCAACTACCTTTTCTAAAATCTCAAAGGAATTTTCCAAATCCCCCTGCTCATACAGGTCATAGGCCTCCTCATACAATACTTCCTCATCATCCAGATTACTTATTTCAACATCAACATCAGAAGTTACAGATTTTCTGTTGTTCAAAAGCACATCCAGCTCATTGGCTTTCTCATTGGCTGCGTCAATGGCCAATGCCCTTTTCAGAAACATCTTTGAGATGTCAATCTGGTCCTGTTCGTACAGTATCTGCGCCATCAAAACCAAAGCATCAACATGGTTTTTGTTTGTGCTGATGATGCTGTTCAATATGTCCTTTGCCTGGGAATAATCCTTTTTGTCATACAGCTCCAATGCATCGCTGAACTGCATATCTTCCCCGGTAACTTGCTTTTTATGAGTTACTTCTTCATTAATCTCTTCATGCACGGCCAACTCCTCATTTGATATTAGCCTGCACATGTACTCCAGGATGTATCTGGTCGCATTTTTGTGAAGTGGCTTGTTATCATTTCCGCATTTCGGTGAGTAAATGCAGGCGGGACATCCGCTTTGGCAATCACAGTTATCGATTAGGTCAAGTGTGGACTTCAACAGATCAACAAAAACCTCAACTGCCTTTTCTGTGATTCCGATTCCACCCTCATAACCGTCATATATGAAAATGGTTGCTTCCTGAGTGTCCTCATGGTAGTTTGTTGAAAGCCCCCCTATGTCAAATCTGTCACACATCGTATGAAGCGGGAAAAGACCAATCAGTGCATGTTCCGCCCCGTGAAGGCCTCCTGCAAACACTTCCTCCTCATTCGGAAACATGTCGTCCAACTTGTCCTTAACATATTTTGGAATTGTGAACCACAGCCCTTTTGTATTGAATTTCAAAGGGGGCAGATCCAGCGGGTAGGTTCCAATGGCTTTTGAGAACTGCATCTTTTTGTATTTGAAGTAGTCTTCACTTACAGTCAGCTCGCCAAAGTGAATCGTAAGCTTTCCGTATTTCGTTTTTGATAATTTTTTCCTAATGTTGATTTCTGTTTGATTCAAAACCATCGTGTGGTAGTCGACGTCCTTTTGGGTGACATTGACAAAGCCTCTTGACAGGCTTACACTATCAACAACATAGGTATCCCCCTTGTTGATTAAAATTGCACCTTCATGCGCTTCCCTGTAAACTTGCGCACGTTCCATAGTCTCTAAAAGTCGCCCATTATTCATTATCTTAAATTCCTGACCTGAAATTTGGTCTAATGAATGGTCCAGTGCAGGATTGTCATCATAAGGATACATATAATCTCCTCGGGAATTGATATGCAAATCCTTATTTGAAACCAACTCATCAAGAAAATCATCATCAACGCCGAAATACTTTTCAATTTCATCATATTTTAAAGGAAGTTCTTTAGCAGCGCACAGGAGGTGAGCTTCCTTTAAGATTGGATTGGTCAAATCAATGACGGCATTTTCATGGGGCTTATCAAAAAAGAATTTGGGATTGTTCATAAAATATTGGTCCAGCTGGTTTTCGAATGCGATTAGAATGGCCAAAGACTTTTGTGAACTTCTGCCTGCCCTTCCGGCTTGCTGCCATGTTGATATCATGGTTCCGGGATAGCCTGAAATGATGACTGCATCGAGAGACCCTATATCAATCCCCAGTTCCAGTGCATTCGTACAGGTAACGCCCAAATACTTCCCGCTTTTTAGTCCCGCTTCTATTTCACGCCTTTCTTCAGGCCTGTAGCCTGCCCTGTAAGCTGCAATCCTATGGGCCAGTTTACCTTTAACTTGAGTCATATCTTTTTTAGCCCACATTGCTATTAATTCTGTAGTTTTTCTTGAAACAGTGAAGCATAATGTTTGAATCTCTTTCAACATCATATACATAAAAATGTTTTCTGTTTGCATGTGGACCGAAGGGGCATCCTGCATATTGACCTTATTTCTCCGGTAGTTCTTAAAAGGATTATATAGGATAAAATCTTTTTCACCACTGGGGGAAGTGTCATTGTCCACCAATTTAAATTCATCACCAGTCAATCTATTAGCCAATTCCAAAGGGTTTGCAAGGGTTGCAGATGACAATATGAACTGCGGATAAGAGCCGTAAAAGTTAGCTATTCTTTTTAATCTTTTAATCAGAAATGCAACATTCGAACCGAATACGCCTTTATAATAATGAGCCTCATCTATTACAATATATCTTAAATTGCGATAAAATCTGCTCCATTGATGATGCCATGACAAGATAAGATGCAGTTGGTATGGGTTTGTCAGGACAATGCGGGATCTTTCACGAATCCGCTTTTTATCTTCTCTTGGAGTGTCCCCGTCATAAGTTCTTGGGTTGATTTTAATGTCCAAATCCTTTTCAAGAGATTCCAAAACGTGCAGCTGGTCGTTTGAAAGAGCCTTTGCAGGATAAATGTAAAGGGCCGTTGCATCCTTATCTTCAATCATGGTCTCCATTATCGGCAAATTAAACGCTAAGGTCTTTCCGGATGCCGTTGGAGTTGTGATGATTACATGCTCGCCCTCTTTAATAGCCTCATATGTATCGGCCTGGTGATTATATAATCTAATATTCTGGTTTTCCAGATAATCAATGATTCTTTCATTCAAATTATCCACTTTTTTAAAATTAGCTTCTTTAGCTGGAATAGTCTCTACATGAGCTATATTATCCCTAAAGCGAACATCATTTTTAAACATATCAATTTTTTCAGAACCAGACATAATCTCAGCTAAATTAATTTAATAAATATATGTTAAATCCAATTGATATTTAAAATTAATTGTTCTTAAAAGAAGAAAGTTAGGGAAAATCCCCAACTTATGCATATTATGGAAGGATAAATACCCTGCCACAATACTAATTATATCACAACAGCATAAAAATATATTGTAATATAAAAATTACATGACCTAATATATTTTAATTTAATAGTTTTCAAATGCTCTCTCAATTACTTTATAATATGATAATGATATAAATTAATAAATATAGAATAAGAGGGAAAAAATGATTTCATATGATGAATTTGAGGATATGATAGTAAACACGCTTAAAAGAGACATTTCTTCAAATAAGGACCAGAAGAAAGCCATTTTATCTGAAGCTGACAAATCCCTTTTTATCGTTGCAGGACCAGGTTCGGGAAAAACAACCGTAATGGTTTTAAAAATACTAAAGTACATCTTCGTTGATGATATCGAACCCTCAGAAATACTGGCCACAACATTTACCAAAAAGGCTGCAGACGAGTTATACTCAAGAATTCTAGGCTGGGGGGACAAAATCAAAAACCGGCTAATCGATGAGGCCGGAAGCGGTTTTGAAGATGCAAAAAAAATTGCAAAAGTTGAAAGAATTGACTTTAACCAAATCAACATCGGGACCACAGACAGCATTGCTGAAGAACTTCTAAGAGAAAATAAAAAGCCCGGAGAGAACCAGGCCACAGTGATTGAAGAATTTGTCGCTAACACAGCAATGATTAAAATCCTTATTGAAGATGAAAAATACCTAAATAAAGACCTTGTGGAATACTTAAAAGAATTAAGCGGCATGGACAAACTTGAAGAGCCATCAAAAATGAGTGAAATCCTAATGAAAGTAAAAAATAGGATTTATTATGACCAAATTGACTTTGATGAGCTTTATTCAAAAACAGAATCTGGCAGCGGACATAGATTGGCACTTGATTCCATCAAGGAATATGAAAGAACACTTGAGAATAGAAATACAATTGATTTTGCGATGCTTGAATCCGCATTTCTTGAAAAACTAAAAAATCATGACCTGGACTTATTTTTGGATGAAATCAAAATTGTTTTAATCGACGAATACCAGGACACAAATTTGCTTCAAGAAGACATCTATTTCACAATCGCCAATTCGGCGCTCGACAATAACGGCAGTATAACTGTGGTTGGCGATGATGACCAGTCCCTTTATAGATTTAGAGGAGCAACCGTTGATTTGTTTACAGATTACAAAAATCGTGTTAAGGAAAGGTTGGGCATTGAAGTTGAGGAAATCAACCTAAGAACCAATTACCGCTCAACTGAAAACATCATCAACCACTGTAACCAGTTTGCAGAGCTTGACAGAGAATATCAAAACGCCAGAGTTGAAAATAAACCTAAAATCATTGCTCCGGACTTTGAAAGAGACAAAATGCCAATATTGGGAATGTTCAGAAATAACCCTGAAATGCTAGCCAAAGACCTGTCAAGATTAATCGATAAATTGGTAAACAAGGGCGAATGCGATTTAAAAGTTTTAAAGGTGCTAAACGAGGATTATTATAGAAAAGTCAATGGCGCAATCAGTATTGCCGACTTGCAAAAAATCAAGAATGAAGCCGTTCAAGCGGGCAAAAGTGAAGAAAAAATAAAAATCACTTTAGATAAAGATTATGGGTCTGCATCGGATATAGCAATTTTATCCTATTCGCCAAAAGAAACTCAATATGGAAACCGTTCATTTCTCCATCACCTAAGAAAAGACCTGAAAAGACTTAGAAAACCCCTTGAGATGTTTAATCCCCGAGGCATTGATTTGCCCGATATCGATGTTGTCGCCATATTCTGCGGTTTGATGCTTGAATGTATCGACCCTGAAGCGAGCATTCAAAATTCGGATAAGACAATTCCCAATCTGGCAAAAAGAAATATGAATCGCTGGAGATATAGTGCAAAAGACTATATCAAATTAAATCCGGAGCCCCATGAACCAGTATCCCTGAATGATTTTGTAACACGCTGGCAACTCAGAAGACCATACCCCGAAGTCATTAACGGCATTGAGCAGAGCTGGCCTAAAAGTGCAAGTCTAATGGAACTTGCATACAAGCTGACAACCTGGATTGAAGAGCTGCAGGACGATGTGGAGGGAATCGTATACCTTGAAGCCATTACCAAATCAATCACTCAAACCGGATTCTTCAATGATTATCACTCAAGCATCTCATTTAAAACACCTTTACAGGAAAGGGAATCAGTTCTTGAGGCAATATGGAACATTTTCATACCCCTTTCAACAGGCGGAGTAAGCATTGATGAATCACTTCTTGAAACCTTGCCTGACGATAGAATAAACGTTTTATCGATACACCAGTCAAAGGGATTGGAGTTTCCACTTGTTATTGTGGATGTCGGTTCAAGATTTAAAACAAATGATATACGAACACAACGTTTAAGATTCCCAAAAGCGCTGCCGGATAAAATAACCATAGAAGACAGCATTAGACAATACAGTGCGCTTGGCCAAAGCGACAGAAGTGAAAAGGACCGCTCATTTGATGACTTGACAAGACTTTATTTTGTTGCCTTTTCAAGGGCTGAAAGTGTATTGCTGTTAGTCGGTCTCAATTCGGCCATCGAAGGGTATACCAAGAAAAATGACCACTTCGATATACCGAATATTGCCGTTGGATGGAGCAGAGACGAGAAGTATGTTGGATTTAGAGAAATATATCTAATTTAGGAGATAAAATATGAAACTACCTTCAAGATCAAAAGCGTATATGATTCCGGAATACAGTCTGACCGGAGACCTATTATCATTTTTAACCTGCAATCTGCAATACCGATATCAGAACAAGGGAACACTACCCCCTTCAAAACCTGTTCAGAGGTGGTTCGGTGAATTTATTCATGGAGTTATGGAAGAAGCGTTTATCCAATGGAGCCAAAATAAAACCGAATTTCCCTGGGACTGGAAAAATGACATACGGCCAATTGAAGATTTAATTGACTTGAGACTTCAGGCAAGAGGGCTTTATCCCCACGATGAAGACCTATTTTTCAGTACAACCAACCATGAAGTTGAAAATCTGAATGAGCATGACCATAAGAAATTAGCCAGCGCAAGAGCCGAAAAGGCAATAAACATATGGGGAAAACATTTATTCCCACTAATCGATTCATCTGAACTGTTAATTAAAGGAATTCGTGATATGCCCCAATATGATGAAAACAGAAGCAGGTCCAATTACTATGGCATTAATGGGGTTGTAGACGTACTGACATCCATGAAAATCAATAAAACTCTTGAACAAAGTAATTTGGATAATTATAACAATAAGATTATTGAAATTCTTAAGAAAAATGAATCGTTCAAGCAAAGGATTAAAGACTCTGAAGATGGGGACGACTATGAAATAATTATTGATTACAAGGGAATGAAAAGACCTCCAATTGAAGTGAAAAACCCTAAAGCTGAAAACAAATGGGAAAGCCATAAACAGCAGATCCTGACATATTCCTGGCTTAGATCACAGCAGGAAGATGCGAAATCAATCTTTGCAGGAATTATTTTTTATCTAAATGAACTTGTTCCATCAAAAGAGGATTTGCTTTTAATCCAGGAAGAGATGGAAAACAATCTGATTGATGAAAAAACACTGAAAAAATATGAAAATGACTTTAAGCTAATTGAAAATTGGCAGGAAGATGACAAAGCTCCCGAATTAAGTGAAGAATTCAAGCTGGAACGTTCAATAAGAATCATTAATATCAATGAAGAGGAAATTGACGAATCCCTTGAAAAGTTCGATGAAGTTGTTTATAATATAGAAGAATCATTAATAAATGAAATGAAGGGATGTAAAATTCAGGATGCCTGGAAAGCGGAAGCCGATGAAAGAACATGCACCGCATGTGATTTCAAGACATTCTGTAAAAACAATAAAAACAAACCGAAAGAGTTTAAAATTCCATAAAACGAATATATAATTAGGTGTTATCTATGACAAATCTGGAAAAAAATCAAAAATACTGTGAGGTTATCGAAGGAAGAATAAATCTGGACGCTAAACCTGTAGCAATGAAATTATTGAAAACCGAGGATGACCTCCCTGAAGGCTATGATTTAATTGATGAAAAAATCAGACACTGTGAGATGGTAAGAAAAGCATCTTTAGGCAGCAAATTCTACTCAACACTTGAACAGCAAATGTGTTTAGGTGGAGCAGGGGCTATTGGGCTTAGAGACATGCCTCCAAAATTAGCAAATGGGGAAAAATACTTTTCACTTGGGAGATTCCAGGATTTGGAAACCGCTAAAAAACTTACAGGAAAACTTTCAATTATTGAAGAGGAACACTGGGGCATCGTTTACGCTCCTTTAGATGAGGCTGATTTTGAAGCGGACATCATTGAAATCATTACCGAACCTGTTGGCGGAATGATTCTTGCACAGAGTATCGTTTACAAAACAGGTGAGAAAATTACTCCTTCATTTGCCGGCATTCAATCATTATGCGGTGATGCTTTTGCAAATCCATATCTTTCAGATGGAATTAACTTTACATTAGGTTGTGATGGTTCCAGAAAAGCGGCTGACATTAAAGATAATGAGATGGCTGTTGGAATCAGTTCAGCTAAAATTGAAGAGGTAATTTCTGGTTTACAATCAATCTAAGAGATTTAAATAATCTTCATAATGATTGATATTCAATAATTCTTTTTTATTTTTTTCTTTTATTCCATAAAATGTGTACCCATCATCGAATATTTTTCTAAGAATAGGATTTAAATTGTCATCTTCATTTTCCAGATAACCCATCAGATTTTTTCTATGTGCTACAAAAGGCATGCCCAATCCTTCTGCAGTATCCAGCAATCCGATTTTTCTTCTTCTTAAAATAGCTATTGTCTTTTCGGGATCTTCAGAACTCTGACTTACCTCTATCATTTTATTAAATGTCTCTGTTGACACGCTAGGCTGGTCACCTGTAATGCATAAAGCATAATCAAATTTGGAATTTGCCAAACCATTGAAAAGTGATGTTGATAAACCTACATCAACCGGATTGTTTTGAATGAATTTGACACAACCATCATAATTATCGCAAATAGCTTCTTTTATTTCACTAGCATAATGACCAAGTACAACAATACATTCATCAATATTGGCAGATAATGCATTGTCGATTGTTGTCTCCAAAACCGTCTTATCCATAAACGGCAAAATAAGCTTATTTTTCAAATCAATATTTCTAGAAATCTGGTGTTTTCTCATTCTAGAATTTTTTCCGGCTGCAGTAATTATAGTTGAAATCGACATAAAAATAAAAGAAAGGATATATTCTAGTTATTAGGAATATATCTTGTAAGTTGACAATAAACGCCCATTCCAGTACCTGAACCTTCAGTCCACATGTTAATTTTAACTGGATAATCGTGGCTATTGGTTACTGTAATACCGCTAGCAGGGTTATAACCAAATAATACTGCATTTTCATCACCAGTCATACCAACAGGCATTCCAAATCCTTCAGCAAGAACCGCATCCCTCAATGCCCTTGCAGACGGACATACACCATGGGATGCACTTCCCCCAGGAGCTGACGGATCAGCAGCCATTGCAAAGTAGATATAATCTTTACCGCTGCTTGTGGAATTAGGAGGTATGATAGTTCCATTCCATGCTTCAACAAATTGCCTTGCATTAACTTCCCTGGTCTCATCACCATATTCGGCGTGTGAGCCCAAACTGGTTCCGAAAACATCACCGTTCTGTTCGGTGTAATTACCTGAATACAATAGGATAGGTGAACCTGTAGGATATTCTGCAGCATAATCTACAACATCCTGTCCAAATATCCTTGGAACATCAGGGGCACTAATGGAATTCCTTTCATCAGAAAAACCTGCCATTCCCTTTTCCAAGGTGAAATTAGATCCTTCAACAGCATCATAATTATACCAGTTTACAATAGTGTTGTTATCGTAATAATCAGATGAATAGTTTAAATGTTTAATTTCATTAACAGGGACAGACTCTATAACTTTACCATCCTCGACAACATCAACGCCATCCTTGGTTTTGGTCAATACTTTAGATGGTACACTATAAGCCCAAACATAATTATCAGGCCCCTTAACGGCTAACTTATCCCCATCATAAGTTGTATAGCCCGGCCCATCTATGCCTTTAGCATTTCCATATGAATCTATTCCTTCACTTGCTACAGTAGTAAAATCAAATGGGACAACACCTGTTGACAAAGTCATTACCATTCCCTGAATATCAAAAGCGAAGAGTTGATGACTTATAAATCCCATATTGGATAAGAATGGAAGTTCAATCGGATTGCCTGTGCCTAAAATTGAATCCCCATCAAAGACTGATTCTCCAACAGTTATATTATACATTTCAGAAACTGAATGCCCATTATATGGAGTACTGCTTACAAATGCGAAAGCGAATAAAAGAATGCATGCAAAGAATAATGCTAAAAATATTTTTATTGATCTACTTCTCCAACTTTTACTCATCTTTAATACACCATCTAGTCATATATATTGAAAAGTCTTTACTACCTACTATTTAAATATTACTTTTTGTTATAATTTTTCTGAAATTAGTTTAATCCTCTCTTGAATATCAATAATTGTTTCTTGACCATTGCCGCCAATAAGTATTGCATCCTCATGAGAATATTCGGCAACAAGCTCTATGATTTCATCTAGAGTGCTTACAGTAATAATATTTCCCCTATAACCCAAGGAATTCAATCTGTATATTGCAATATCCAATGTATCATCAAGACCAGGGAATAAGACAATGACTTCAGGATTGTATTTGACGGCAACATCCAAAATATCTAATCTGTGCTCCTCATTATGGCGGGGAGTGCCTATGAATATTGCATAGAAATCCTTTTCAGATAAAATTGAGGCAAGCGCATCTGAGTTATCTGTTTTTCCAACATAAACGGACGCATCATTTATCTTATAGACATCCAAACGGCCCTGAACTGCTTTGAAATGTGAAAGAGTGTCTTTAATAACATCCTTTGGAACTTTCAATTCTTTTGAAATGGCGGTGGCCAAACCTGCATTAAGTAAATTAAACTTACCGAAGACTTGCAGTTCATCCTGATAAGCAAAATAGGAAATATGTCTGGCTGCAGATTCTTTAAAATCCGTGTTGAAGTCTTGGTTAAAGGAGGTAAATATTGTTTTACCTTCAAAAAATCGGACTAATGTGTCCTTATAATTGGCAATGGTCTTATGGACATTCATATGATCATTGCCTATATTGGTTAGACCGATATAATCGAAGTCAAAGCAGTGCTTGCAAAAGTCCAAGGTCATATCACATACTTCAACAAGCAATATATCATAATCGCCTTCATTAGCTTCAAGCATCAAATCATAATATCCGGAAAATCCTCCGCCGCCGTTTCCACCGACTAAAACTTTTTTGCCGGCGCTTTGTAAAATATCCTTTAACATGTGCACGGTAGTGGTTTTACCGTTAGTGCCCGTGATTCCGATAGTGAACATTTCCTTATGTTTAATTAAAACATCACTTAACAGGTCACCGCTCATAAGCAATCTTTCTGCAAATGCTCCGCCATACATACTGGGACTTATGGCTATTGCATCACATTGTTCAATTGCATATGAATTAGTGAATCCCAAATCAACAGTCAACTTATCACCAACAATAGAAACCGTTTGATTATCATCCAATACATTCATTGATAGATTTGGTAAATCCAAACCAGTCAAGTCAACATTAATATTCAAATCAGTAGCATAAACTTCCCATCCGTGATTCAAAAGAGAGTTTACTGCCTTTTTTCCTTCAACACCTAAACCAATAACAGCAGCTTTCATAAAAATTCCTTATTCCAATATTCCTATAATTAAATATTACTTCAAAATTAATAAAGATTTTGAAAAACAAATTATTTTATATAATACATCAATTAAAATAAAAGCAAGGTGTTAAAATGTTTGAAGATGAAAAAGATGATAAAATTTATAATCTGATTATTACCAAGGGCATTGACATGAAAAATGAATACGGGCAGTTCTGTGAAAAGTTATTCTCAAAGGTTGATTTCTTATGGAAAGAGTCCATATCCGGTTCCTATGCCCATGCTGGAGATGCATTTTACGAAAAAATTGATGGGATAATATTATTGGCCGGCATTTATAATGATAATAAAGAACTATTCAACGATTTATTGGCTGCAAGCGAAAGATATGACATACCAACAATATTAGTCAGACCATACGGGCTTGAAGAAGTTCCAGAGGTATTGGAAGAAAATGCAACAACAATTGTCGGATGGAATGCAAACTGCATAGTCGATTCCATTAAAAGCGCCAGGGAACTAATGTAAAAAAATAGGAAAATAATGATATTAAATCATTACTTTTGAAATACCATTTTCTTTTTCAACTTTAATTATGTTATCAGCCGCATTTTCAAGCTGACTTTCATGAGTTACTATAATCATTTGAGGCAGCAGGGACATGTCCTTTAATAAGTTAATCAGTTCATGTCTTCTTGAGCTATCCAAATGAATTGTAGGCTCGTCCAATAAAATAGTATCCAATTCTCCTTTGGACATGGCTTGAGTGATACCCAGTCTTAAAGCAAGAGCAATAGCTATCTTTTCACCACCACTAACCATACTCATTGAAGATTCGCCTTCAGGACCGTAAACGGTAACATCATACTCCTCATCCAAAGTTAAATCGGAGTAGTTGAAATTGAATTCATTGAAGAATTGCTTAGTGTATTTCTGAATTAAAGGCCTTGAAATATTCCTTAAATCCTTTTGAATACCATTTTTACTGTATAAACTCCTGAAATGATTTAAAAGTTCAATATAATCTGAAATGTCATTATATTCCTGTTGGAATTTATTGGAAGTTGAAATCCTTTCCGTCAGATCCTTAAGGTTTGAAATGGATTCGCGAGCTTGGCCTTTAATTTCTGCAAGTTCATTGTTGAAGGTGGCCTGACGTCTTTCGTACATTTCAAAACGATAAATAATCTGCTCATATTTTTCCTTATCATATAATGAGGCTTCCATCTTATTTTTAGTGATGTCAATCTGGTTTGTTGACATGCCTATATCTTCCTTGATGGAATTGAGCTGAGACATTAATGAAGATTTGTTTTGAACAAAACCTTTAAGCTGATTATACTCTTCGTTTTTCTGTTTCAAATCATTGATGCGGTCTTGAAGCTCACTGGAACTTATATCTCCACTTAAATGAGGATCTTGTTCCATAGCTAATTTAATGTTTTTAACATGATTGTCAATTTCATTTTTAACTTGTTTTAACTTATATTGAGCTTCAGTTTCACTGCCTAAAATTTCTAAAGCACCTTTAGCCTGATTATAGGCATCATAAGATTCCTTATAACCTTCCTTACCTTCTTTTTCACGGGCAATCAATAATATCAATTCACCCAGTCTATTGCTAACATACTCTTTAGGTTCCAGGCCCTCATCAATCTTATTCAATCTAACCAGTTGATTCTGCAAATGACCGAATTTATGTTTGTATTCAATGATATTTTTTGACAGGTCCTGAATCTGGGATTGCTTTTCTTCAAAGCTATCCTTATTTTTAGTTAACAAACGAATATTTTCCTCATTTTCTGAAATTAATTTTTTATTTTCTTCGATTGTATCCTCATATTGTTTGATTAGCTCTTTTTTCTGGTCCGGACTGATATCGGATTGGCAAACTGGACATTTATTTTTCGCTTCATTCAATTCTTCCAATGGTTTTTCACTAGACTTGATATTCTGATTAAAAACAACCAATTCCTCATTTTTTGCTACGATATCATCGGACAGGTCACTGATTTTTGAATTAATCTCCTTGATGAAATCGTCAGTGACTTCCTCAAGATTATTGAAATCATCAACATTAGCCAAAATGTCTTGTGACAATCCATTATCTTCCAATTTATCTTTAGACCTTGAGAAAAAGTCTTCAATATCATTTCTTTCTTCTTCAATATCTTTCAACAGGTCTTTTTTATCTTGTTCCAATTTAGCTATTGTGGCTAATTCCTTTTCAAGATTTACTTTTTGATTATTCAATTTGTTTATTTCCTCATCAGAAGCCAGGAACTTATTATAATCCTCTTTTTTTTCTGAAACTATTTCTTTTTGTTGACTAATGGATTCCAGTTTATTGTTGATTTCAGCTTCATCCTCTTTTAGCATTTTAATACTATTAACAGATTTTTCAAAGTCAAGGTAAACATCCAACTTTGAAACATACTTTCCCAATCGGGTAATCTGGTCTTCAGCAGCGGCAATCTTATCCAGATTATCTTGAACAAGTTTTTTGTCGCTTTCTAATTTTACCAAATTCTTTTGTTCATTTTCATAATTGGCAACTTGAGTTTCATAAATTTCCTTCTCCCTTTCCATGTCCCTTTTACTTTCAGAAATTTCCTCAAGAGATTTGGCCACATCATCAAGTTGTTCCTCAAGTTCATGCCCCCTATTTTTAAGAGCATTCAATTCATCTTTTTTCCGGGAGTATTCTTCAGTCAATTCAGAGGAATTGTACAGTTTTCCATTAAGCTCTGCAAGTTGATTTTCATAATCATTAATCACAGGTAATAAGTTTTTCCAAGCTTTTTCCAATGAATCTATACCTAACAATTTAGCAATTAACTGTTTTTTCTCAGCAGGAGTCTTATCAACCAATTCAGCTATTTCTCCCTGACGAATATAAATTGCATTAAGGAATAGATCAGAATCAATATCTAAAATCTGGCGAATTTCATTTGCAACTTCTTTATCTCCAGTGCAGATATGTACATATCCCCCTTCTTTGGAAGTCTTTTTGTAAAGTGATGATTTTAACATTGACTTTTTAACGCGGACAATCTTATATTGTCTATTGTTGGAAATAAATTCTAATTCAACAGTCATTGAATCAGCAGTATTGCGCACTAAATCATCAATTTTTTTTGCGGTGTGTTGTTTGAATAAAGCAAAGCTAATAGCCTCTAATAAAGTGGATTTTCCAGCACCATTTTCACCCACAATAACACTGATGCCCTTCTCAAACTTGATGGTAGTGTTTTCATGGGATTTAAAATTAATTAATTTTAATTTTGTGAAAATCATTCTAGAACCTCCTTGGACTTATTTTGAACCTTTTTAGGTTTTTCTAATGGAGTTTCTTCATCTCCAAAATCTTCAATTTCAATTTCAACTTCTTCTATGGCATTCCGATAATTCTCCTCGAAAAATTGATCAATTAAATCCTGTGATTCCTCAACTTTGTCTTTAGACAATAAATCATACAAATCAACTGCTAAATTACTGATGGTCTCATCATCATAAATTTTTAATTGCTCCTTAAGAATTTCTTTAGGTCCCAAAGAATCATTTTCATCTACAAGAATGTCAATATCATCTTCACCAATTATGTGGAATGTTGGTCTAATCATTAAAGATAAATCCCCCAGTTCCTCATTAATCATTTCATAAACCCTATTAGTATCTGATTCTATGTTATAAATGTCCAAATCAAGAATAGGCTTTTTATCGAAGTCCTTAATAGTTTCCTTAATGCCCAAAACACCGCTTTCCAAGTCATTATAGTCAAGGGACCTTTTAATAAATTCACGAGGAATATCGATTTTAACCCTTTTAACAAGTGGTTTTTCATTGTCCATGTCAACAATCACAAAACCCTTGCCGTTTTCATGGTAATCCTTTAATTCATTGATTTTCCATATTTCACCTGAACCGGGATAAACTAATTTTCCTTTCCCGAAATTATCATTGACATAATTGTGAATATGGCCTAATGCATAATAATTAAAATTATCTGGCAAATCTCCAATTTCCAATTCAAAATTATATCCAAAGTATTTATCAATACCCTGATGCAATACAAGAATTGATTTTTCATGATTGGCCGCCTTTTTGGATAATTCCGCTAATTTAGATTTTAAATTCTTGACTTGTGATGATGGATAGAATGGCAAACCGGCAATGAAAATATCTCCGTGCATATAATTAGTATTGATTGGACTGATTACTTTTAAACCTAATTTCTTGAAAATTACTTGAGGAGGAATGGAATCATTACGCATTACAATATCATGGTTACCTGCTATCGCATACATAGGAATTCCTGAACCTTTGAGCTTAAGCAATCCTTTTTGAAAGGTCAAAAGTGCAATAGGAGATGGTCTGGCGGTTTCAAATAGATCCCCACTATGAATCACAAAGTCCACTTTTTCTTCAATTATTTTATCTATAACCTTCTCAAACACTTCATAAAAGTCTTTTTCACGTTCAATTAATCCAAATTGACGATAACCTAAATGAGTGTCTGCTAAATGTGCAAATTTCATTATATTACCTTTTTTTATCAATTGTATATAACCAATTTAAACACTTAACTAAGTATTTAATTGAATAGTATTATATTTCTTAGCATATTTAATAGTTTGCCAAGAGAGCATTTGAAAAGTAAAAAAATAAATTATTAAGAAAAAATAATATTGATTTTAAATTAAAAAAGGAAAATGAAATAGTTATGAATACTAATATTCACAATACGCGCTTAATCATAATTTTTTACAGAATCGATCAAATCCTCCATATCACCAAGCAAATCTTTAACATTCCCATCATCAGATTTGCTCATATTTAATACTAACTCATCAGTTAAATCATCTATTTTATCTATTAATGATTTTAGAACTTCCATTCGTGATTTTATTTCATCATCCACTCTTTTTGAATCATCAGATGCCAGGTCAATAATTGATTGAATAGAATCTGCCTTTTCGTTGAATAGCTTGGTGCAATTATCAACCGCAGTGATAAATCTGTTATAGGTCAATTGCGGAGGTTCGAAGCGCTTTGCGATTAAATCTCTCAAGTGGTTCTCTTTAGTATCGTATTCCTCTTTCAATTCATTGAGCTGGGACTGGTACACAGCAAATTCAGATTTTTCCCCAGCGACTTTTGGAGCAACTTCAACGTCGACCCTTTTCTCCTCAACTTTTTTCTCCTCAACTTTTGGAGCAACCTGAGGCTTAGGCTTTGCAGTTACCTTTTTGGGTGTTGGATTATTATTCGTCAATTTATGGATTGCATAACCGATTACGGATGCAGGTATTGCAAACATAATACCGATAGCCACACATACTAAAAGAGAGGATGTGGGGGCGAATGAAGTCAAAGATGTAAAAAACAGGAATATTAAAAGAGTTATTATTTTTGTTTTTGAATATACGAACTCGCCTGTTTTCTTATTCTGCCAACACAATAGCGCATTCTTCAAATCTTCAACCAAACCATAATCATTATGATTCAATACATTATCCGATGGCTTGTCATTACCCAATATCTTATGAATACAGAACCCAATCAGATAAAAAAACGCGGTGAAGATCAAACCTATAATAAGCACCGCCACGGGAGGGCCGGTGAACATGCTTAAAACAAATACAGCAAATGTTAAGAAAGATATTAATTTAGTTTTTGAGAATATGTAACTCCCATCATAATTCCAATAGAATAATTTATGTACCCAATCACTATTTTGAGACACTTTTTTAGTTGGAATTGAAGAAGATTTGTTTGAAACTGGATTTGCTTGTCTGAATTTATTTAATCCGCAATCCGGACAGAATTTAACATAATCGTCCACAGCTTTCCCACAGTTTTCACAGATTTTTTTAGACATTTGTTTTCTCCAAAATTAATCGTTAATATATTGTTAAAAAAGGATATATAAATATTTTTAAAGATGAGAAATATTAAAAGAAATAATGGATTAATAGTTATAACCCATCTCCATGCTTTCCTGTTCCTGACGTTCTATTTCCTTCTCTTCCTTTTGCTTGATATCTGCAAAATGGGAAACTATATCCATATCCTCCCCATGAAGACGTCCCTTAAACTCATCAATCTTAACAAGAGTAGGTACCTTACTCATCAGACCCAATACAATAGCTTCACCTACATTCAAAGAGGGCAATTGGTTAACCAAATCCTGAGACAGGCTTTCACTGGCCGATTGCACATGCCTCTGGTCTTCAGGTTCAACGAGTCTTAATATGATCATATTATTCATTTGAGACAATGCATCATGGTCAACTGTTTTTGGAGATTGGCTTACCAGGCATAAGCCCAATCCAAATTTACGGCCTTCCCTTGCAATTCTTTGAATCCAACGTTTTGAATCCGAATCACGCTTTTTGGGAGCCAAAATATGAGCTTCCTCTAAAATGAAAAATACTGAATTTTCCATCAATTCCTCTTTATTTCCGCTGTGGGCTGCATCTTTACTTCTTTGAAGTGAATTTCTTAGAATATGACTTACAAGAACTGTAGCCACATATTCATCAACCTGACTTAAATCCAAGACATTGACATGGGAGTGCTTGATGTTAGATATGATATTTGGAGCATTTTGATAAAATAGCTTGGAGTATTTGAGTTTAGCATCATTAATTTTATTCATAACATCCACAACAGACTTGTCGATTTTGCCGTCTTCATCATTCAATCCAGATTTATCCTCCAAATAATCATACATTAAATCTAAAAAGTCAATGATCTTTTCAGTCCCTTCACTGAGCTTTTCATTTGCATGAATAAATGCTTCTCTAAAGTGTCTTTCCTGGATAACTGCATTGTTTGGAATGTTCATTAGCTTTTTAATTTCATAGAATTCCATATATTTCGGATTGATTTTAGGTTTGATGACATTAACATCCCCATTAGGGAAGTTTGCACCAACATATTCCCCATGCATGTCAAATACAAAAATTGGAACGCTATAACCCAGTAACTGGTCTATCAAAACGGAAACGGTATTGGATTTGCCTGCACCGGTCATGGCCAGTATTGCCAAATGTCTTGATAGGATGGGGTTTGCTTCAACATTAACGTCAACATCACCTTGATTAACAAGACAACCTAATTTGATGGGGTTTTTAACATCAAATATCTCATTTAAAGTATCCTTGTCAGCCAATTGAATTTCAGTTCCCGGAAGAACGGGAGTCCTAGGCAACTTTAAGTTATCATTAACATCACCCAGGATTTTTACCTTGCCGCGAATATAGTTGTCATCAACGCCAAGTCTGGAAATCTTTTGAATAGCTTTAAAATCATTGATGTCTACATTTAAGGCATCATTACCCCTTATTAAATTTTCAATCATTCCTAAAACTTTCTTTCCATCGTATTCTATTGTAACATATTCGCCCACTTTTGGCATTTTATCAGAGATAAAAGTAACTTCCGAAAGGGATGTTTCACCTACACAAATTCCAACTACCATCTTAAAACCTCACTATAACATTTCCCTGTTTGTTGTTTCATAAACCTTGGCAATTTTTAACAATTCCTTAATATTTCTATCAGTGATGACGACATCATTGTGTGCTTTATTGAGCAGATACGGATAGCCCTGAACTGATAGCATATTAATCTTTTCTAAAACCTTAATTACATCACCAATAGATGCCTTATAAGGCAATTCCACTTTTAAAACATTTTTATTATCCTGCAACCTCACATAAAAGACCGTGAATTGCAATTGTTTGAAAAAATCATTGAAATATGGAAAGGCCGCATTTTTATATACGCGCCGATAATCAATTTTTGATATGCCCTGCTTTTTATCGGTTAACTGATCTAAAATTGAAATGTCGGGAATATTCCATTTGAACAAGTCATTGTCTGAAGACGTTTTTGATATTGAGATTATTTTCTTTTTATTTTCTAAAAGTTCCTTCAATAGAATAATCTTTTCTATAGACGCCAGATGTAAATCAAAATCTTCCTTATCCTTAAAGTCTTCATTTACACTTACATCAACCAATACCTTATCTTTTATTTGTGGAAATACAAATCCATACGGAGTTATTTCAAGCCTTCTTTTAAATTCATTTAGAAGTGCATCATCAAGATTGTCCCTGATTTTGGCTGGAAGTTCCGCACCCCTCGGATAGGCATTTTCCAAATCTCCCAAAATGGATCCGTCAAATAAATAGTAATCAACATCATATTCATTAATGGCCCTGAGTGCGCATCTGAGTTCTAATATGGACATGTAATTGCTTAAAAGCTCATCCAAAAATGAGATGTGGCTTACTTCAATTATGTCCGAATCATCGATCTTTTTTATTTCACCATCGTAAATGATGGATTCGGCACCGACAGCGCAGAAATTGCTTTTTAAAAATTTCTTTTTGTTAAAGCTTCCGTCTCCTGCTGCAATAGAAAAATCATCAGAACTTTCTTTAAATTCTCTGGAAAACCAATTGGCTTCCAGTTGAGATTCCAGATTATTATCTGATTCAATATCTTGGATAAATCCTCTTTTAGCGATGGCCTTTTCATACAGTGAATTTAACATAATATTTCCTATGTTAATTGATATTAAAAAAAAATATGGTGAGAGCAGTTGAAAACTACTCCAGTGAAGCTTTTCTGATAGCTCCGGTCAATTCTTGAATCTTAGCCTGAACATCATCAACTTCTTCAACTACAGTGCCGGTTACAATAATGTCTCCACCAGCTTTTGCAGCCATATATGCCGCTTTGCCGTCGCGAATTCCTCCGCCAACAACAAGTATGTTTTTTGGAGCTGCTTTTTTAGAGTATGCAACCATTTCCGGAGGGATCGGCTCTTCGACTCCGGAACCTGCCTCAAGATAGAAAAACTTAATTCCGAACAGCTCGGCAGACATCGCATAAACAGCAGGTATCTTAGGTTTGTTTCTAGGCACCAGATTGGCATCTCCAACCCATCCTACAGTTCCTCCCGGTGCAATGACCATATAATGCATAGGTAAGATTTCCATTCCGGATGCTTTTACGGCAGGTGCTGCTATTGCTTGAGCGCCATTAATCCAATGAGGATTTCTGGAGTTGACATAACTCATGTAAAAAATCGCATCAGCATATTTACTTACACTACTTGTATTGCCGGGGAAGATAATAATCGGTACGGCAATGTTTTCAGACAAGATTTTACAGGTGTTATCTACATCATCACCATTTACAGTTGATCCCCCAATCATGATTCCATCAGTTCCGCCTTCAATAGCTGCAGTAGCTATTTCCAAAGCCTCTTCAGGGGTTTGTTCGTCAGGGTCAATTAAAGTGAAATGTAATTTTCTTGTTTTCAAAATATCTCTAATATAATTTTCAACGTCCTTCATAAGAATACCTAAAATAAGATTTATAAAAAATAATATATTAAATTAATTGTTTTTTAAAAGAAATATGAAATAAAAAAATAATAAAAAAAAGTAGAGATAATAAATCTATCCCCTTGGTTCTTTAGCTTTAAATCTTAAACCTTTGTAACCACATTTTCTGCAAGTTGTTGCAGCAGCAGGGTTACGAGCATTACATTTTAAGCAGATTTTTACATTGAACATTCTGTTTTCTGCTTCTTCAAATCTTGCCATTAATAACTCCTCCTATAATCATGAAAACTGTAAATTAATTAAAATAACATGTTATGAAATAAAATGAGAAATTTCACTTTTCATAACTATTAATAAATTATATAACATTAATAGTATTTAAAGGTTTAGTTAAAAACACCCTAAATTAAAAAATTATGTAATAAAAATTAAATTAATATCAATCTGACTCAAGGAATTCATTTTGAACTTTAACTACTTCCGCACTGGTATCCGCTTCACTGTAAGCTTCAAGTAAATCATGATTCAGTTCTAAAAAGGTATGCCCCCATTTAAAACCGTCCATTATTTTACGGGCTTCATCCTTAAAGCGAGTGATATATAATGTGGCGGAAATAGCTTCAACGGTTGACAATATGCAGGGTTTTCCATAATTGACGGGATTTGTCGCTATCAAAAATGGAAGTGACCTGTGGTATTTTGAAAGGGAAAAGAACTTTTTGGACTTTGAAACCTCATTCCAAGAGCAGTCAAGCCCTACAATTCCCCTTCTCTGAACATGCCTATAATCTTCAAATGAAACGGCCTTATCTGCATATGGGTTCAATACAATAGCTCCGCCGGGTATCTTATTGATATTGTAAACCAATTTGCATTTGCCCAGTTTTTCCATTTTAATGGATGTGCATTTTTTTCTGTCACACTCATCTGCATGGAAAACCGTTATTTTCATTTACCTTCCCCTTGGAGTGCAGAAGCATTGCCCGCCTTGTATTGGTGGACAAGATCCATTTGTTTTGCAAAATCTGATTCGGATAGTCCGAACTGATCATTAATTGCTGGAACGTTGCTGCTTTCTTTTAAAGTCAGGCTTTCAAGCAAAGGCTCCACATAACTCTTATATGGCTCTCCAAATGCATTCAATGATACATTTAAATCAGTTTTAGAATCAATAATCATGTAAACCAAATAACCCTGTTTTTCATGTTGGCATTGACAGATGATTATGCTCAGCTTTTTATTTGTATCATTGCCCTGGATTGCCTGAGTGAAATAGATATTCCAATCATTTCCATTGAATGTACGATGCTCAGGGTTTGAAACTCCCTGCACATAATAAATATCCATTAAAGCGGTGGAATTATCCACAGTTGAAACATTATATGTAATTGCATGTTGACTATCCTCATAGGATTGCATGAAATCAGAGGAGTTGTTTGCTAACTTAACATCACCTGTAAAAGCACCTTCCATAAATGCGTTGCTAAATGAAGTTGTAGGTCCTTTTTCCGTTTTATTTAACATGCCAGTAGCAAAAATTGCGCCAAGAATAACAACGATTGCCACAATCACCACTGCGATTATAATTAAATTTTTATTTTCCATTATATGAAAACTCCATAATTTATTATAATAATTTTAGTAAATTCTCTTTAATATAAGTTTAGTTTAATCAAAAAAGTATTTTTATGACAAAAAATAAAGATTAATAATAAAAATTACTCGGTAGAATTAAAACCTTATATTAAGTGATATCATGGATAAAATTCGTGGAATTTTAATTGGTAGAATGCAACCTGTCCATAATGGACATATCCAAGTTATTAACAAGATTTTGGAAGAGGTAGATGAGATAATCATCGGAATCGGCAGTGCCCAGTTAAGTCATGAACTGAAAGACCCGTTCACTGCCGGTGAAAGGATAGTGATGATGAATCAGGCACTGGCCGAAAGAGATATTGATCCAAAAAGGTATTATATAATCCCTATGGAAGACATTAATTTCAATGCAATTTGGCCATCCCATGTAAAAATGATGACACCGCCATTTTCAATCGTCTACTCCGGAAATCCTTTAGTCAAACAGCTGTTTCATGAAGAGGGATTTGAGGTTAGGCAGCCCCCATTATATGACCGGCTGCATTTATCCGGGACTGAAGTCAGGCGCAGAATGCTTGAAGGCGAAAACTGGCAAGAGTTGGTTCCAAAGGCAACAGCGGATGTTCTTGCAGAAGTGAATGGCGTTGAAAGATTAAAAAATTTATCCTTAAAGGAAATCAGTGATATATAACAATAGTTATTTATAGCATTAAAATAAATTATAAAAATGGAGAGATAACATGGTCGTACGTATTATCGAATCAAAAGAGGACAAAGTAATAACAGCCGATTTAGTAGCTGAATTAAAAAAGAGCAATAAAATTGATTATTCCGGAGCTATTTTTACTTTTGAAGGAATAGTTCGTGGAAAAGAAGAAAACATGAACCTGAAAAAACTTATTTTAACTACTCCTGATAAAGAAAAAACCCAATCAGAGATTGAAAAGATTGTTGAAAATGCAAAAATAAAATATAATGTTCATGAAATATCCGTTGTTCACTACATTGGCGAATTCTACACCGGAGACTTATTATTTTTAGTTGCAGTTTTGGGCGCGCATAGAAAAGAAACTCTTGACGCATTGAAGGAAGTTATCGAAACTGTAAAATATGAAGTGGAATTCAAAAAAGAAGAAATTTCCGAAGAGGGTACAAAAACCATTCTCGCCGGAGGATAGACCATGATAATGAACATTATCCGAATACTCATATTATTTGTAATTATTTATGCGGTATTAAAAAATTTAAAAACACTTTTAAAAGCAGCTTTGGTAGTATTTGTAATATTGCTATTGTTAGGAATAGCAGGATTTTAATCCTACTACTTCCAACCTATTTTCCTATGATTATTTCAGTGGATTTGATGATAGCAGTTACATCATCGCCTTCAGCCAGACCTAACTTTTCAGCAGACTCTTTAGTAATGACTGCAGTAATAACATTAGGTTCACTAATCTCGATTTTGACATTTGCCATTACAGCACCAAGTTCAACACCAGTAATTTTACCATTTAATTGATTTCTTGCACTAAGTTTCATTTTGAATCACCTTATGAGTTATAATCAAAAGTATATCGAACTGAATATATAAACATTTCGATTTTTTATTTTTAACTAAATTTTATATAAACTGGATTAAATTATGAAACATGCATTAAAAAATAGGATAATAATAAAAATTAAAATATATGATTAAATAATTATATTAATAATAAATATATTACATTTCATTAGATTTTATCGATATTGCATTATTTCAATTCAAAAAAATTTATTAATCATGACACAACAAAATATAATTATGAAAATCGAAATGGAATCAATAGGCACCATTCATACCGAATTTACGGAAATTGAAGGAATGCCAATTCAACCGACCGGAGCTAAAGGAATACCTGGAACAATAGAAATCAAAGAGGAATATGCTGATGGGCTAAAAGATCTTGAAGGCTTCTCGCATATACACATATTATATTTGCTTCACAAAGTTGAAGGTTACATGCTTGATGTAAAACCGTTTATGGACAATAACACCCATGGAGTTTTCGCAACAAGGTCCCCCAAAAGACCAAACCGCATTGGAATGAGTGTTGTTAAAGTTAAAAAAGTTGAAGGAAATAAGGTGTTTGTTGAGAATATTGATGTTCTGGATGGAACACCACTTTTAGACATCAAACCATATGTGCCGCAACTGTATGAGGATACAATTGATGAACTAAAGATTGGATGGTTTGAAACTAAACACCAAAAAGCAAAATCACAAAAATCAGACGACAGATTCAAATAATCCATCATCTATTTTGAATCTGACAATTCTAATTTTAGCTCATATAAAAAGTCTTCAATAATGATATCCTTTAAATCCTTATTTTCACATTTAAAATCAATGAAAGAACCTTGGGGATTATCGAGATTTAATTCGGATACCAGTTCCATTAAATCGTCATATGATAAATTCTTTAAATCGGCATATTCCCTTGTATACTGACAGATTATATCCTTCAAATTTAGGTTTTCATCCCAGATCCCGCCATATTTTCTAATGTTGATATGGGCATTATCATATTTTTGGTCAAATGCCTCCTTATTGCTGACAATCAGGTCTTTGGCCATGGCAAGCTTTAGGTCTCTGACAAACTCATCTTCATCAGCACCATTGGAAATGTAAAGGTCCTTTTGAGAACTATTCAGCTTATCTAAAAATTTGTCATCCCTAAAATAAAACATGGAATGTTTAACAGGAGGCAAACATTCATAGCCGCATTCCCCATGTTTCTCAAATGGCTGTAGGGCATGCATTATCATCAGTTCTGTGAATGAGATATCCCCGATATAATCGACAAGTTCGGGATACTTATCCAAAGTCAATTTATCAACATCCCTATAGGTTGGAGCGCAACCTAACTTCTGACCTCTAAAACAGATGAAAAATGTCCTATCCATATCTATTGATTCAAAATATTTGCGGATAGACCTGCATTGGGCCAATTCATTTTTGGACATGGAAAAGATTAAATCATTATACTCCAAATTGACATCATGACTTCTACAGATTTCCTTTAAATCCGGAACCACATGTTTAATGAAGTAATAGTGTTCAGCAAACATGTCCGGAATGGTACTGACAATCATTATTGTAATATTATTGCGCATATTGAAAACACCGAGATTATATTTAACATCCTAAATGTAAAAAAAAGAAAAGATATGAAAGCTATAGGTTGTTTATAGCTTCAGTGATCAATTGAATAGTTGATTCAATGTCGTCCATACTGCATACACTTACAGGAGTGTGGATGTAACGAGTGGGAACAGACAGAACACCGGTTGGAATTCCCTCACGGGTCAAGTGGATTGCAGTTCCGTCAGTTGTTCCGCCATCACTCACTTCCAATTGATAATCAATGTCATTTTCATCACCCGCTTTAATGAGCATGTCTTTTACGGATTGCTGAGTCAAGATACCTCTACCGCTCGCATCCGCCAAAATAATGGCAGGACCTTTACCCATAACTACAGGCGCTTCTTCCGGTTTGATTCCAGGATGGTCACCGGATAAAGTGACATCAAGAGCAATAGCCAAATCAGGATTTAATTTGAATGATGAAGTTTTAGCTCCTTTTAAACCCACTTCTTCCTGTACAGTACCTACACCATAAACTGTAGCTCTGGTTTCAACTCTTTTTAAAACTTCCATCATTACATAACAGCCTACACGATTGTCCAAGGCTTTACCCATAATCAAATTGTTTGGATATTCAGCGAATAAAGCATTAAAGGTCATTTTATCCCCAATACGAACCATTTTTTCTGCTTCTTCCTTGTCTTTTGCTCCAATGTCAATAAACATGTCGTCAGCTTTGACAACCTTGTTTTTCTCTTCAGGTTTAGTAACGTGAGGAGGTTTTGAACCAATTACACCTACAACATCCTCACCAAATGATGAGTGAACTGTTACAGTCTGATTCATTAACATCTGGTCATTGATTCCGCCAATGTTGGAAAACTTAATAAAACCGTTATCGTCTATGTATCTTACCATTAAACCTATCTCATCCATATGGGCTGCAAGCATTACTTTAGGTGCTTTTTTCTCACCTTTTTTGGTTGCAATTAAGTTTCCCATACTGTCAGTTTCAATAGTGTCCGCCACATCTTTTAATTCGCGTGTAATAATTTTAGCTATTTCTTCTTCACTACCAGATACCCCTGGCGCCAAAGAAAGCTCTCTCATTAATTCCATCGTATCACCAAATTATTTTTTAAACTTAATAATATAAATAGTTTCTAAAAATTAAGATAAATAATTTTGCATAAAAAAAGAAGAAGACATGTAATAAATACATATCTAGTTGTTTAAGGCTTTAAATCCGATTGGTGTGGTACTGTATTTTGTTCCGGCTGCAGTAATTACATCCTGAACTGAAGAAGTGAGTTTTGATTGCGGTCTCCAAGGTGCATCTTTATCTTCTCCAACAACAGATACCTGGTCTACAATATTATTTTCAAGCAGATATACTAAAATAGCTGAAACAACACCACCATCCTGACCTATGATGGAATCCGCCTTTACGGAATAAATATCAAGATAGTTTCCAAGGGGTTTTTCATCAATATCGCTCGGATATATTTCTTCACTGATGAATGTTCTAGGACATGCAAAGTAACATGCATGACAGTCCTCTTCACATTCCTTTTTGGCCACAGGTTTTCTGTGGTTTATCTGAATTGAATCAATAGGACATACATATTCACAGGCTCCGCACAGTACACATGAACCGACACTTATCACATCATTTTGCAAGTTTTCAAATTGACACAAACTGCATTCGGCAATGAATTCCTCTTCCGTTACTGCCCTTTTAGATAAGACCGGCCTTGCCACAGCTTCCCTTTTTTTGAATCTTTTTGTGTTTCTTGTGATTTTCTGATTGGCTATTTTTTCCAAAAGGTTTAGGCCTTGAGTTGAGATTTCATCAACTGCAATATATCCCTTTTCAATAGCATCCTCAAT
Source organism: Methanobrevibacter sp. (assembly GCF_045644645.1). GTDB lineage: Archaea > Methanobacteriota > Methanobacteria > Methanobacteriales > Methanobacteriaceae > Methanocatella. Next base: position 4,221 of record NZ_JAZRHE010000168.1, on the reverse strand, counting down.
GATTTGCCTTCCTTTTTTAGACCTGACAATAACGGTTGAATACCCGCTAGGTGAACCTACCGAACCAACGGAAATATCCGCTGCGTCTGATGTATAATCTGTACAAACATGACAGTTTTTACGTGTAAAAGGTTCTGTTTCTGCAATTGGAATTTTAAACACAGTCCCATCAATCAGGTTTGCAATGAATTTGCCTTTTTCTATTCTGAATTCCTTGACTTCATACAATTCAATGCCCTGCTGTTTTAGATATTTTTCCAAATAGGAATATGAAAAGTTTTCCATGCAGAATAAACCTATTTTCACGTCAATAGGTGATCCGCCTGTCTGTTTTTCGTATTTATTGATTTTTGTTGCAGCTAGTATCTGGCATGGGGTTCCAACCATAGCCGTTTTAATTTCACTCACTTTTTACACCTCGGTTAAATACGTCGGAAGGTTACTTCCTACATACTAATTTTGACATTTTATATATTTAAAGCTTTTCAAAAAAATGAACAAAACCAACAATAATCAACATACCCCATCAAAATAGTTTAAAATTGAAAAATAAATAAAAATTAAATTAAACAAAAATGCAATAAAATACAAAAAATTTAAAATTAATATTCGAAATTTTTAAGTTATTTAATTAATATAATATTTAATCGGTGATACAATGTCAAAAATCATAAAAATTTTTTTCAGCCCTTCACAAACAACAAGAAAAGTAGTGGAACAGCTTGCAAGCAATTTCGATGGTGATGGCGAAACCTACGATTTACTGAACTTCAATTCTGAAAAGGAGTTCGAAAGAGAGGATATTGCAATTGTTGGAATGCCTGTTTTTGCTGGAAGAATTCCAAAAAGCGGCCGTGAAAGATTATCAAAAATGAAAGGTGAGAATACCAAGGCAATAGCCATTGCAAACTATGGGAATGCGCATGTGACTGATGCACTGCTTGAGCTAGTAACCCTTTTAAAAGAGAATAACTTTGATGTGATTGCCGCAGCAACAACTGTAAGCCACCATTCCATATTTGACGGAGTTGCGGTCGGCAGGCCGGATAGCAGCGATATTGAAAAAATAAATGAATTCGCCCTAAAATGCCTGGAAAAGATAGAATCCAATGAGAGCCTCACTTCACAAATTCCTGGAAATGAAGAGTACACCCCATACAAACAGTTGCCATTTGAAATAAGTTGTGATGAAGGAATCTGTTCATTCTGTTATGACTGCGTTTCGATTTGTCCTGAAAAAGCCATTCCTGATGATGACCCGATAAGCACTAATCTAAATTTGTGCAGCAGATGTACAGCATGCATCAACATCTGTCCGGAAGATGCGCGTTCATTCAGCGGAGATGCCTTTGAAACTAAAAAGCCTGCGTTTGAAAAGGCCAACAGCGAAAGAAAAGAGCCTGAATTTTACTTATAATTTCATCCTCTTTTTCGCTACATTCCTTACATATTCATTATCATCATTGATGGAGACTTCCTTTAAAACTTTTTTACTCATTATATGTTTGACAGCAGCCTCACGAACTCTCCATTGAGTGTCATTTTTAACCACATCGGTTAAGAATTCCTGATTTCTCACTTTTGAAACTGCCCTCACGGAGATATTTTCAGAAATGCCCTGCTCATAAATCTTAATCAAACATTTTTCAACTTTAATTTTATTCAAGGCCTTAAGTGAAAATTCCTCATCTTCATTTGCCAAAACAATCCTGATTAATGTTTCCAGATCATCAATATTATCTAAAGTACTTTTTCTGATGCTTTCCAATTTGGCTTCATTTAAAATTCGAATGAATGACTTTTCATCGGTGATATGCTTCATTGCCTCACTAGCAATATCCTCATGAGTCGAATTAATGGCAATATTTAAAAAATCATTCTCATCAGTTAAATTTGGATTATTGATAGCGTGAGACCTTACAAACTGGTCACTGTCATTTAAGGCGATGTTAATTAAATCTTGAGGGTTTTTAAGATTTTTGACTGCAATCTGGCGTACAAATCTATCATTATCATTATCGATTATTTTTAATAAAGTCCCTTCATCACCAATCTTTTTAACGGCTTCGCTTCTAACAATTTTATCATTATCATTCAAAGCTATCTGACTAAGCAAATCCTCATCATCCAATTTTGTAACTAAATCAAGGCGAACATCAGATTTATCAGATTTTAAAACAATTTCCTTTAATAAATCAACATCATCTATTTTTTCAAAAATCAATGATCTTATCTTTGCATTATCTTCACTCTGAGCTATCTTGGCCAATTTCTCTTCATCGTTGATTTTGTTGATGGCTGCAATTTTGACTCCCTCATCCTTTTCACAAATAGCTACCTTTTTAAGGATGTCCTCATCTGTGAAGCTATCCTTTTCAACAGCCGCTTTTTTAATAGAATTATCATTTGACTTAAAAACCAGGTCTTGCAGTATCTCCGGAGATTCAATCTTTTCGACAGCCTCGTTTCTGTATCTTCTATCATCAGCTTCAATCGCAATCCATTCGAGGGTTTCTTCATCGGCAATTTTTCCAAAAATTTCATCAATATTGGAATTTTTCTTAGTGTTTATCACAATTTCTGCGATTGATTTGTTGTTTTCGCCCAATCTCTCATATGCAAAGCTTCTAACATCAAAGAATTTTGAGTTTTCTGCGGCATCCCACAGCAGATTTTCATCTTTAACCTTATTAATTGCTATTAATCTTATGGCTCTGTCTTTTACATTTTTAGATAAATCCAGCGCCACATATTGATTTGTGATTTTATCGGCTGCTGCTGCTCTTTTATTTCTGTCCTTATCTGTTGTGGCTATTTTTTTCAATAATAACTGATCTTCTTCTATTTCAACATCTTTTGGAATAGGTTTATGTTCTTTTTTATCGTTTTTCTTAAATCTGTCAAAAAGTCCCATTTAATTTACATCCCTATACATTTTCTCTAAAAAAGCTGCGAGCGAAACGATATCCTGCCTATTGTGTTCAATTATAGGTACAATAGGGCCGATATTATTCTGTGATAAATAAGCATCATAATATCCCGGAATATACTGTCCTGGAACATCATCCTGCCTTTCTAGGCCGAAAAATTCTTTTTCAATTGTCTGAAGTTTGCAATTCGGCAAATCATCACTCCATAAATTTTTTGCAAAATACATTAAATCCAAGTGGGGCAAGTCCAAGTTTGCACTAATTCTATTATATGTGCACCTATTCTTAATAAATGGTACATCAAAACTTTTCCCGTTGAATGTTACATGAATAGAATCTTCATCCAAATGAGAAAGATAAGCATCTAAAATTGCATCCTCTTCAGCATAATTTCTTAAAAAGTATTGTGAGGATATTATCTTATTGCCTTTTATCTCGGCAACTCCAATCAATATTATTGGAACATTGGAAAGACCTTTAGTCTCAATATCCATGAATTTAAAGTTTTCACAATCCGTGAGACTAATGCACTTTAACAGATTATCCCTACATTTTTTTGAGTATTTGTTCCTGTCAAGCAAATCCATTATTTCACAGAATGCCATCTCATCAATCCTATCCAAAAACTTGGATGCCATATCCCCGTAATTATTATGGGTTTTAAGGGACTCGATTGTTGAATAACCATTATTCTTAAGAGTTTCCTCTTTTTTAATGCCTATTTTTGGAAGTAACTTTAAATTATGATTTATCTGGTCTTTGAAATTATTATCCTCAATTTTAAAATTGATCTTTTCCTTATTGGTAATCTTTAATGTTTCACCCAAATCTGTTGAAACTACCTCGGAATTTTCAATGTCACTTAAGTTTTTTCCTTCAAAATCCGCCAGCAACCTTCTTTTTAAATCCTCAAAATATAAGGGGGATTTCTCTCTAGCCCTTTGTTTTGCTTCATTTGAAGGATTTCTAGAAGAAATTGAGTTAGCCAACATTTTTTGATAATAATTTTCTTGTTTTTCATTATACATATCTTCATTTTAACTTTTGTAAATCAAATAATATATAACTTTTTAATAAAGTATACTTGAATTTTATTAAATTATAAATAACTTTATATACTTGAAACCATATAATAAATAATTGGCTACAAAGTAGCCTGAGAGATAGATAAAACAGCCAAATTTTAAAATTCATTTCTCTAAAAGCTTGTAAAAACAAGTTGTTAGGTAGGTAATTATTAATAATTATTTCCCTAACCATCCGAAAACTTTTTTTTAAATCAGATAATTAC
>NZ_JAZRHE010000167.1:0-2865 GCF_045644645.1 Methanobrevibacter sp. | reverse complement strand
AATAATATAATGAGAATATTACTGGAAATAATGAAATCTTTTTTTTGATAATGTTTTTGAAATGGGATAATTCTTTCAATGCAAACATATTAAAACTCCCATGTCTTTTTATTTCGTTTAAATATTTTTTCATTATTTTTTATTCCCATTATCTGAAATCCGGATTTTTGAAATATGTTTTTCACCTAATATTATTCACTTTTTGTGAATAAAAATTCACATTTTAGCAAAGTTTAAATAGTCCAAAATCATTGTTTTTATTATAGGCAAATGTGAAAATATTTGCATTCACAATAAAATTTCTTTGAAGTTAATTTTTTAAATTTGATTGATGGAGAGGATTTTCAATGGCGCGGAGCGATAAAACTTTGGAAGACATTTTGAATATTATTTTTTATGATAAACCGTCAACTCAAGATGCAATTGCCGAAAAATTAAAGATTAGTCGAAGATATGTTACTCAATTGCTTAAACCATTAATTGAAGAAGACATTGTCAAAAGGGCTTATGTCATCGATTTGAATAAATATGATGAAATTTATGGCTCTTCAGACCCTATCTTCAATATCAAACAGCATTCCGCATTTTTTTTAATTGAAAACATGCTAAGCAGCATGAGCGAGCATGTTAAAGAACAGATCCAAATGTCTTTCGATGCCATTTTAACTAATGATAAGGACTTGGCAGAACAAGCTTTAAAACTGGATTTTACCACAAATAATATGTATGAAAAAGTTCGCGCATCTGTTGAAACTGTCGTTGATGTTGATCCCCATTCCAAACTTTCCAAGATTTTATTGTTCAGCGAAGCGGCATACAATTATGAACGCATTGGAGATTATTCAGGCCATATTGTCAAATTTGTCATTAATGAGAAGACTGCCGTAGACGATGAACTTTTAGATATATTAAAAAAAATGCATAAATATGCACAAAAATCTATTTCATATGCAACTGATGCTTTTATTAATGGGAATATTGACTCACGTGGAAATTTGATGGATACAGAAGAAAAAATTCATGAAACTCAACAAAAAGCCATGAATCTCATTGCCAACCAAATGGTTGAAACTTCTTTTGAGGATATTGAAATGTCCAATTATTATATTTACATATCCCGTGTAGTGAAATCATTCGAAAGAATGGGCGATATCTCAGTGGAAATTATGGATTTGGCTGCTGAATTCCATAAGGATATTCCAAGGCCAACAACTCCACGTTCATTTAGAGAAAAAATTTAAAAAGACAATGCCAAATTTCTTCTCAGGAGGAGATCTTATATCAAATAATAAACCGCAAGAAACGTTTAGGGGAAAAACTGACAGGGCTATTAAGAAACGACCCCCATGGAAGGAATACAACCTGCATATAGTTTGTTTTGTTCTGGTTGCCATTTCAATGGCCATTGGAGTTAAAGAGATTAGAATCACTGATACCATAAGTGTTTTATTATTGCCTTTAATATATGCCCTAATCATGGGTTTGGCTCTTTTTTTAGCAAAACCTATAAAATTTATAGGTAAAAAGCAATCAAAGGTAGCTGAAGGAGCAATGGTTTTATTTATAGGAGTTTTAATTGCTAAATTAGCTATTTCGAGCGGACAATCCATTGATATTATTTTTAATGTCGGCCCCGCCTTGATTTTACAACTTTTGGGGGATTTGGGCACTCTTATAGCATTGCCCGTTGCTTTGCTTTTAGGATTTAGAAGAGAAGTAATCGGTATGGCAAGTTCCATTTGCCGCGAACCTAACTTGGGAGTCATTATCGACAAGTATGGTTTCAAATCCCCTGAGACAAGGGGAGTTTTAGCCATTTTTGTTATAGGATCCATTATCGGCACTCCTTTTATCAGCTTTTTTTCAAGCATATGCATTTCGCTCATACCTTACCATCCATATGCCTTTGCAATGGCTTCAGGCATAGGAAGCGCAAGCATGAATGCTGCAGCATTGGTTCCATTGGTGCATATGTACCCTGCCATGGCTACCCAATTGGAGGCCTTTGCAGGATGCAGTAACATTCTTTCATTTTGTTTAGGCATTTACATGTGCATATTCATTTCCCTGCCTCTTGCAGAAAAATTGTATAAATGGTTATCTCCAATCATAGGTAAAGGTGAGGGGAGAACCATTGATGACGAATATGCTATTGAAGGAGTAAAAGATGATAAATATGCTACTTCTGAGGATTTAAGTTCTGGTAAGATTGAAAGATGGGTCACTTTCCTCGTACTTTTCTCAATCATCGTCACAGTTGGAAATTTCATAGGTTACCATACCCCTTTGCTTGATGTGTTCATCGGAATGCTAATCATTTCAATTATTACCCTTATCGGAATGTGCCTTGAGAGGATAATTCCATGGGATATCCCATCAATCATTTATATAAGTTTACTTGGTATTTTTTTAGCCATTCCTGGAGTTCCAACTTCAGACATTATAATAACTTATGTCTCTCAAATTGAGTTAACTACAATCTGCACTGCATTTTTAGCATATGTCGGTATTGCAATCGGTAACGATTGGGAGGAATTTAAAAAGATTGGTTGGAAAGGAATCATTATAGCAATAATCGTAATTTCCGGAACTTACCTCGGTTCTGCAAGTATTGCAAATCTGGTCTTATTTGTAACAGGCATGATTTAACAAATCTATTTTTCATTATTTATATCATGTTAGTTTTCTATTATGCGAAATAGTAATATAATTTTTATATAATATATATAATTATGTATTTATTTTTACATTATCATTAATTTTTCTACAAGAGTTAGAATATTCCATTAAAAAACTTACAGTTCATAAAAATCATTTTTTTTCATATTCCATCCACATTAATTTTATTACTTATTTTATATAAGG
>NZ_JAZRHE010000166.1:0-3003 GCF_045644645.1 Methanobrevibacter sp. | reverse complement strand
TGGAGTAAATTTTTTTTGATTTGGCATGATAAAAACTTTTACTCCACCTATTTATTAAATTTAACTATTTTTAAACAGAATTAAAATTCAAAACTAATTTTCATCAAAACATTTCAAATCAACAAAGTTTTTGAAAGAGTCAATATAATATGTGAGGTAAGAGTTATATATTAGTTAACATAAACTAGTTTTAAATGAAACTATAAATGGAGACAATATAATGGCAATTAAAGTAGAAGTATTTTCAACCAATTCTTGTCCTCATTGTCCATCAGCAATTGAAGCTGCTCAAGTAGCAAAAGATAAATTGGGCGATGCAATCGATGTAGAAGTTGTTAAAATCGATGAAAGTGGAGAAAACAGACAAAGGGCTATTGATTATCAGATAATGGCTGTACCTACTATTGTTATTGATGGTGAAGTAACCTTTGTTGGTGCACCTACTGAAGACGAACTTATAGACAAACTCGAATCTTTATAAGATTCATTCTTTTTTTACCTTTTTTTAAAATGACTGATGAAAATTATACTGGAGTTACAACGGGCACGGTGGCAACTGCATGTTCCCTTGCAGCACTGGATGCTATTTTGGATTCCCAGGATATTGCATGCGTTAAGGTTGACACTCCCAAAAAGGCATTGGACATCATTATTGATGAGTGTAAACGAGTATCTCCTTTTAAGGCTTATGCAGTAGCTCATAAAAACCCTTATAACGATCCTGATGTTACTGTTGATTTGGCCATAGTATCGACTGTGGAACTTTTGGATGCAGGTGAAGATGACTCGAAGGTCATCATAACTGGCGGTGAAGGTGTTGGCAAAATCACAAAGCCGGGCCTTCAAATACCTGTTGGCGAATATGCAATAAACCCGGGCCCCCGAAAGATGATTCTTAAAAATCTGGAGGATAGAATCCCGGAAGGTAAAATGGCCAAGGTAACCATTTCCATCCCTGAAGGTAAAAGGATTGCCAAAAAGACGATGAATCCCAAATTGGGCATTGTTGATGGAATTTCTGTTCTCGGAACAACTGGAATTGCAAGGTCAATGTCCAGTGAGGCATATAAGAATTCCATTGTCACACAATTGGATGTGGCTTTGGCTTCAAACATTGATGAACTGATTTTTGTTCCGGGAAACATTGGAGAAAAATTGGCATTGAAGCAATTGAACGTCACAAAGGAACAGATTGTTCAAACAGGAAATTATGTGGGGTTCATGTTTGAAGAGGCTGAAAAACGTGGTATTACTAAATTCATTTTCTTTGGACATTTGGGCAAATTGATTAAGGTTGCAGGAGGAATATTCAACACCAAACATGCCGTTGCCGACGGTAGGCGTGAGATAATGATTACCCATGCAGCAATTTGCGGAGCGGATTATGAACATCTCTGCAGGTTATATGATTCAAAGACAACTGAGGATATGATGTCCATCTTGGATGAAATAGGTTTATCCACAGAAGTGTGTAACAGCATTGCTTCAGCTATTAAGGAAAGATGCATGCAACGTTTTGATTTGGATTTGGATGTCATATTGGTGGATATGGAAGGAAATTATTTGAACAATAATATTAATTAGATTTTTTCTCTGCAATAAGACATTAAATTTGACTTTTTTTATCGTTGATTTTCACTGATTTTCTATAATTTATTTTTAACATGATGCCAATGAAATGATTTGAATTACAGTACAGTGGAAAAACAGTTTTATCAAACTGTACAATAATTTTTAAATTCTTTGAGTCTGTAAAATTTTATAGGCTTCTTTCAAATTAATCTTTTTTACAGTTGAAATTTCACTTCGATGAAAATTCATTCTAATTTTGCTTTAATTTAAAAAATATTGGTTTAAAATTAGTAAATTACTTAAATAAGTGAGGACAAATAATAATTTATGACCAAACAAATTTTATCTGCCCTCAATAGTAATATAGACTTCATACAACTTAAACTTTTTGATTTTTCTGAAGAAAAAATTGATCGTGAAAAAATTGTTTCAGAAAGATTAAATAAAAACCCTGATTTTGAAAATACTAATCATAAACTATTTTTAGATGAAAATAATACATTTTCATATGTTAATCCAATATGCTCAGTTTGTGGATCTCATAAAATTATCAAAAAAGGCACAATAACAAAAAACAAACAAAATATCAATGGAAAAACTACAGAATTCAAAGAACAGCAATATCAATGCAAAAAATGTGGAAAAAAATTCGGAATATACAACAATCCATTAATAGGAAAAAATAAACAATTCTTACAAGAAATAATGGATAAAATACCAAGAATAATGAAAATTGGATATCAATCACTCCGTAAAATAAGTAAATACTTTGAAATATTCCTTGGAATCCAAATATCTCATCAAACAATCAAGAATTGGTCCAACAAAAATCACGAAGAAACAATCATCAATGAAGAATTCGAATATTCTGGCTACTATTTATATGATGAGCAATTTTTAAGACTAAATGGAATCAGGCATTACAGATTGACTTTATTTGACGCAATACTTAATGTTCCAGTCTCTGAAAGAATTGTACGCCACAGAATACCAAAAAATACAAAAAAATTTATTTTAGATTCAACGAAAGATAAACCATTCATTTGCTTAACAACCGACCTATTCCCAATGTATCGCAATGTAGCAGATGAAATAGGAGTAAATCACCAATTATGCACATTTCATTTATTCCAAACAATCAATTACAAATTAAAAGTCTACTGCAGAAGAAACAAGATTAATGGAAAAGAAAGAGAACATATATACGAAAATGCACAAGAATTAAAAAACTGTTTCAGACAAAACTCAACAAAAGAAGCAATAGAACAATTTAAACAATACTTAAGAAATTACATGGCCATACCAATCGTATTAAAAGATTTCATAAGAAAACACATCATAAATCACTTCCAAAGATACGTACAACACCTAGATGATAAAAATATCGAAAAAACATCAAACAAAGTCGAAAATTACTACAGACAAACCAAT
>NZ_JAZRHE010000165.1:0-3610 GCF_045644645.1 Methanobrevibacter sp. | reverse complement strand
TAAAAGTCAATATATTTAAAAAACAAGTCAAAACAGTTATTGAAAACAAGCAATAAAATCAATATACTTAAAATATATAATCGTAATATTGTAATTTGCTTAAAAAATTCTCATAAAGATTATATAATGAAACCGGGAGTTGAGAGTATGTTTTACAGTTTATTAATGTTATTAGCAGCATTCAGTTATGCAAGTAATTTTGCGATAACCAAGGTTTACCAAATCGAAAAGGGTAATGGAATAAAAGCAGGAGTAGTTTTTAATTGTATAAATGGTCTTTTAGGAGCGTTACTGTTTTTAGCTTTTAACGGTTTCAAATGTGATATTACTGTTTATTCGGCAATAATGGCATTTCTTATGACATTATTTGCAGGATTTTATACAATGATTGGATTTAAAATCATGTCTATGGGAAATATGACAATATATACAGTGTTTCTCATGTTGGGAGGAATGGTCGTCCCTTACATTTATGGGGTGATTTTTCTTAACGAAACAATAACATTATCAAAGTTTATTGCAATAATAGTTATTATATTGGCCGTTATAACACAAAGTGGCAAAATTAACGCAAAACAATCGTTTAAATACTATTTATTATGTGTTTTGGTGTTTATATTAAATGGTGGTTGCAGCATTGTTTCCAAAATGCATCAAATAGAACAAATACATAATATAGTTGACCCTGAAAGCTTTGTTATTTTAAAAAATGCTGCAAGATTCTTATTTTTTGCATTGTTAATACCATTTTTGACTAAAGAGAACATACACCTTAAAAAAAATATATCAAAAACACTGATTGTTATAGGTGGATCAGCTATTATATCGGGATTGGGATATGTTCTGCAATTGGTGGGTGCATCAAATTTGCCGGCTACAATACAATTTCCCATTATAACAGGAGGAACGATTGTGTTTTCGGCAGTTTTTGATGTGTTGGTTTATAAAGCACGTTTGTCTAAATTACAAGTAATTAGTGTAGTTCTGTGTGTGATTGCTACAATAATTTTTGTTTTATAATATAGGAATTTGCGCGCAACGTGCGCAAATTAGCTTATTCAAAAAAAAGATTACCTTTATGCCCCCAAGAGTGGGGGTCAGGGGGTTGAAGATTTTTAAATCTTTTTTATAGGGGAAGTTGATATGCTTCAAACGGTGAATGGAAAAATTAAAAAGGATAATTTAGGAAAAGCATTAATACATGAACATATCAGCTGTGCATCAAACGATTTTATAAAGGCATTTGGCACAAAATGGCTTGATCGCAATTTTCTTGTTGAATATGCAAGTAATGTTCTTGCCGATGCAAAGAAAAAATATAATATAGGCTTGATTGTTGATGGAACACCGATTGATTTGGGAAGAGATATTTCATTGCTTAAGAAGGTGTCGGATAAATCCGGTGTACACATTGTTGCTTCTTCCGGGTTTTATTGGTTTCCGAGTTTTGAGTTTGTATTAAATGATGAATACTATATTGCTGAGTTATTAATATCAGAGTGTAAGAATGGTATAGAAGGGACAGATATTAAACCCGGTATTTTAAAATGTGCTGTAGGTTATCCGGGGATTACAAATGACATTATGAAAAGACTTAAGGCCGTAAGTATCGCGCAAAGAGAAACCGGTCTTCCGCTTTATGTTCATTGCGAACATAAAGGTAATAGCGTATTTGAGCAAATAGATTTTTTTGTAGACCTGGATGTAAATGTTGAAAAAATAATAATCGGACATTCGGCAATTCGCCCCGATTATGATTATCTGAAATCAATACTCAATCTGGGATGTTATGTTTCGATTGATCAATGTCATTGTTGTGGGTATGAACTGTCAGATATAGCAAAAATTATTATAAAACTTTGCAGTGATGGTTATGGGGATAAAATACTGATTTCTAATGATTATTGCATCCACAGTGATTTTGCTGAAAAAAGTAAAAATGGTTTAAATCTTAATGTCAAAACTCAAGTGGAAAATTTAGGATTTGTATTTGATGTTTTATATGATAAATATAAATATCTTGGAGGAAACGACGACGTTTGGAATCGCATTACAACCGAAAATGTTATTAACATATTGGATGTATGAATGTTTGAGTTGTTAATTCTACAGAATGTTTATTTTATCATAAGGCGAATGACTATGCTGTAAAAGAGGGGGACGATGTTTGTGAATAAGTGGTGGAATGGATATGTAAAACCATTCAGAATATGGGGAAACTTGTATTTTGTAGGAACGGAAGCAGCATCTACTCATATTATTGATACAGGTGACGGGCTTATAATGCTTGACTCAGGATATCAGCAATCTTTGTATTTGGTACTTCATAATATACATCTGTTGGGATTTAATCCCCTTGATTTGAAGTACATAGTTCACACACATGGTCATATAGACCATTTCGGAGCAACGAGAGCATTGGTTGAATTAACAGGAGCAAAGACATTTTTGGGGAGACCCGACGAAGATTATGCAAACGGAAAGCTTGACCTTTCCTATGCAAAAGAGCTTGGGATGGAATTTTCTGAAACCTTTGATCCGGATATTCTGATTGAAGATGGAGATATAATTGAGCTTGGGAATACAAAGATTGAAACTGTTGCAACACCGGGACATACACCCGGCACAATGTCATACTTCTTTAATGTTACAGACGGTGACAGAATATATCGGGCAGGGCTCCACGGTGGAATGGGGATTAATACACTAAGCAGTGAATTCCTCAAAAAGTATAATCTTCCTTATTCGCTAAGGGAAGATTTTAAAAAATCTATGTTACGGCTCAGCGAAGAAAAGGTTGATATTTTTTTGGGAAATCATATGCAGCATAATGATACATCAGGAAAGGCCGCAAGGATATCTGAAGGTGAAACGGATGCATTTGTGAACCCTGATGAATGGTGTAAATTTAATTTGTGGTCCATACAATATTTAAATGATATGATAGAGAAAGAATCATTATAAAAAATATCCAAACGGAGGGAAAAAATATGTATAAATTATATGGTGACGGTGTTCATGACGATACAAATGCAATTCAGGAATTGATAGACAGCGGTGTTTGCGAGGTTTGCCTTCCCGTTCCTGAAAAATCATATCTTATTTCAAAACCTCTGGAGCTACCATCAAATTTCCGACTTGTTCTGCCAAGATTTGCAGAAATCAAGCTTGCTGACGGCTCAAACTGTTACATGCTCAAAAACAAAACTGTTACAAATCGCGCAGAAAGAGTTCGTAAGATTTGGGACCATGTTAATGAATATGACCCGGATTTTGAGTGCAGAAACATAGAAGTTTGCGGCGGAATCTGGAACTTTAATAATTTAAATCAGCTGGAAAATCCCATTTTCACAAAAGAATACGAGAAAACAGGTTATGCCGGTTTTGGATTTTTATTCTATAATGTTAAAAATCTGATTATAAAATCATTAACACTTAAAGATCCTGCCTCATTTGCAGTAATTCTTGATAAGGTGTCTTATTTCACTGTTGAAGATATTATTTTTGATTACAACTACGGTAATCCCAAGGCGTTTAATATGGATGGCATTCACGTTAATGGCAACAGCCATTTCGGCCACATAAGAAATCTTAAAGGCACATGCTACGA
>NZ_JAZRHE010000164.1:0-4389 GCF_045644645.1 Methanobrevibacter sp. | reverse complement strand
GGAATTATATTTTTTTTAGTTTACATGATTAACCCTCTTTAGGTTGTCAATATGATGGTGTTTTTTTGATTAATTCAGTTTTAATTTCCTTGTTTGTGTTAGAATTATCAATTAATATTGGGTTAATTATTGGGAAATACTTTTGTTTGGACAGAAAATCAATACAGATCAAAAATAAAGTAGGTCGTGCAATAAGAGTTTCAGCAGACATTCAACAAAATTTCTCTTATATGGAAGAAATGTGACTGGGTTCACGAAAATATGGGCATTAATATTTTTGGAAAAAAATTGTTGTTGTCCAAATAAAACAATTACTGAAAAAACTAACTGGTAACATTGACGACAGTATTAACTTTTCAACAATTTTCTCCTACCTTTCCAAACCAATTGGCGCTGTTTTTTTCTCAATTTCTTATATTCAACATACATCTGTGCTGTGATGTGTCCATGTAATCTTCGAAACTCATCAATTCTGACAATGTCTGATTGAACAATAGCTGATTCTCCTTCATGCCAGCAGTAATATGGATGATGACATGGGACATCATTTTTAAAGGCCAATCCAGTTTTGCAGTTGTTGCAGTAATCAACAAACCACAATTCCTCTTCCCTTTGTGTTTTTTCCTTTTTGGCTTCGATTATCTGTTGTCTTATTGACTTCATTAAATCACTTCACTAATTTAAAAAAGACCAAAAAGACCCCAAAGACTTTTTCAATGGTCTTTTTAAAAAACTCTTCAAAAATCTTTAACAATGAAAATAACAGTTCTCATGCCTTTTAAATCAAACATATTTTTAAAAAGACTGCACTTTAGAAAGTATGTGGGAGGAACTTTAAAAGTCCCCCTCACTTGTCTGGAAATTCATGGTCTTTTTTAGTTTTCCACATTAACAAACCCTATAGAAAAACATCGGATAATGCTTCAATTAACTGAAAAACAATTCTCAATCCTTTTCCAATAAGGGCTTTTCAAAGACTTTTCTAAAAGTCTTTTTAGTCTTTATGGTTTTTGCCCAAACTGGTTTTTCCACCTCACTATCAAAGTTCATAACGCTTAAGCCTTCGACAAACTTATCTTCATTCATAAGCTCTACAACCCATTCACCGATTTCATATCGGATATCCTCATATACAGAATCGTCTATGTGCTTTAGATTGTAGCTGATATGTGCAATTTCACTTTTTGCCAAGTCATATATATTGAAGTTACTGAAACGTTCAGTTATTTGCAGAAATCCTTGATTTTTCAGTTCATACATGTATTTCCTAACGGAATCTAAGCTTAATTCAAGATTTTGAAGTTGGAAGTATTCGCTGGTTGTAATTCCCATGCCAGGCATCACCCTCTCCTTTTGCATCTTCCAGTCATCGATATTGTTTCTGATGTCGTTTAATACATCAACGGCCTTGGGTGCTAGATTTGCAGATATGCTTTCCTTGTATGGATTCAGCAGGCTCATGAACTGCTGCACGTCTGCAATATTGGTTAGAATTACCTTTTTGCCGTCAACGTCATGGACTTCATGGTTATAGTAATTCAAGGCAGTTATCGTTTTTAAAATGCCATTGAACTTGTCGAAATCTCTTTTATAGAAGGCGGAGTTCTTTAAAAAGTCAATGACGAAGTAGACATATGGATTTATTATTGCAATATCTTCAAAGACTTCTTTTAGATGCAATAACATATAAGGCACTAGTTCAGCTTCATTTTCATATTTTTTTAAAGTGTTGTAGCTCCTACCATGTTTGAATTCCAGTAGTCTGTTTCTGCGGTTGAATATTTCCTTGTTGTCCATTCTTGGTGTGATGAATATGCTTCTGCTCATTTCCTGTTCATCGAAATTGTGGTTAGGTACGGTAGTGTATGTTAGGCAAGGCCGACCCTCCAGTTTCAGATCTTTTACTTCCCATCCACCTTCGCCATCTGGAATGTTTAATGGTTTGTTTAGAAAGCCGTCTGACTGAAGTTCCTTCATGAGGTTTTTGGATTCTTCCATGAACTCATGGTCATTGGCGCCGCCCATATCACCATAATTGACAATCTTGCCGTCATAGAAATACCTGTCCTTTTTTGCACGGTTGAACAGTGCAGCTTCTGTGATTTTCTTTTCATTGACAATGAATTTTTCTGGAATCAGTCTTAATGCGGTTTCCTGGATATGGGATTTGCCGCTGCTGGCTTCGCCCAGACATATCACTGACACAGGATTTTTTAAGATAACCTGTCCTGCATATACGGTAAATGCATACAGTATGTTGTTTCGCTCACCTGCTGTAAACCATTCAACAATACTTCCAATATAAATCAATGGATAATCCACTGACTGCAGTTTGGTGATAGCTTCCTTTGATTTAATGATATCCTTTTCTTTTTCAGCTTGCTTTTTGTCAGCTATTTTCTGTTCAATGGAGGAAAGTTCATTTTCATAGTTGAGCTGTAGCAATTGTTTCACTTCTTCGAACTGGTTGTTGAGCATCTTCGAGTCTGTTTTGGCTTTCCGATTCATGATCTGTTTGCACTGCCTTGCGACATTGCTCTGTGGGGATAATGTGGCAGGAGGTCTGTTTACATGCTCTCCAATCTTATTTCCGTACTGATTTTTGAATACATATGTAACCTTATCAACATTCTTTTTGTTGATGATAAGTGTTATTGTGTCTTTTGTGGGCAGTTCAGCTGTGTTGGTCATATTTATTCACTATCTCATCAATTCTGTCTAAAATTTCCCATATTCTATCCCACATCTCCTTTGGCACATAAACATATGTTACTCCATCTATCTCTTTTTTTAACATGATTTTTCTCCTATTTTTTCCCAATTATTTAGGGTTATATTATCAACAGTCTAAAGCTCATTCTTGTTGAGGTCTTTGGAAAAATAAAAACAGTATTGGAGCAAATTAATATTTCCATCATTTACCTAATATTTTGAATAATCTTTATATATTTCTTAAAATAAACTAGATATTGGGTTAAGTTTTGGAAAATATTAATTTTTAACAAAGTTTCAGGGCTCTGTTTAACTATTTCTATTTTTCTCGACTGACCTTAGGATTATATTAAAAAATAATATTAGCTCGTTATTCATAATATAATCCTTTTTTTATAATCTGTTTTTTCTAACGGCTTTCTTGATATTTTACCTCTCTAAATTTGATTTTCAGGCCTTCCCAAAAAAAGTTGTACGACTGTGAAAATTGCTTTTACTTCGTAATATTGCTTTCAGTTGGTAATGGCCAATGTATAGTTTATAATTATGTATATATAAACATTTCTATTCGATTTCATTATTAAACTGTTCAGTTTTTTGAGAAAAAATTGTGTCCTAAAGCCTTGGATTTTTTGGAATTTCTGTAAACATTTCAACAAGAATTCACGACAGAAAAAGTCAAATGTACAAAATCAAAAAACGATTTAGAAATCATTAAATTAGTGTTAGATTCCAATAGGGGTTTATTATCTTTTTTATTATCCTATTTATATAAAATAAGTAATAATAAACGATTTTCAAAAGTTTTATAATTGATGATGGCTTTGGGAATCAATTTCCAATTGAAGTAGCATGTGTTAATGTTAATTCAAAAATTATAACGGAACATCGCTTTTTGAAAGATAAAACCAAGACAATATAACTCCCACACTAAAAACAATTATTAAAATTAAGATAGGTGTTATCAATCCAGTTGAATACTTATATATCTCTCCGGGAGATATTATGAATGGCTCATCCAAGGGTAATATGGTGCATATGGCCTTTGGTATGCAATCATATTTATCATGAATGCAAATACACCACAGATTATTCCTGGAATAATGTTTTTCATTACCATGCCAATGAAAACAATGGGGGCATTGATAAAAACAATAAAAAGCCTCCCAATACCCTCCTTAAAATATTCAATAGCTATTGTTAGACTAATATCAGGTATTCCTCCTAAGATAGAACAAATGCAGCATGTAATAAATGATATTATTGTCAAAAGCAAAATCTATATTAGATCTTGAAATTTTCCACATAGATATTTTCGTGATACTGATCCTGATAATAAATTTTTTTGTAACCCTTAATTCATCATTTTAATTCGTTCTGATAATATTTGTATAAAAATCCAGCATGATTTATGAATTCGTCTGATAAAGAGTGTTGATTATAATCATGAAATTCTTTAAGATTACTCTTAATTCTTTTGTTATCATAACTTAAAAACCAAATTTTCCATTCAATTAAAAAAGTCGAATCAAAAAATTCACATGATTCATTATCCTCATTAATATGTAGAATATTATAATCAACTAATTTTCTCAGAACATCCTCAAAAATCAAATTTTCATCATCATTTAATTTTAAACTAAAATTAGATAAATTAAATTGATATGCATACTCCCA
>NZ_JAZRHE010000163.1:0-25389 GCF_045644645.1 Methanobrevibacter sp. | reverse complement strand
AAAAAATTTATATATCATTAATTAATTAAATTATAATTGCCAATCAAGATGATTAAACATAATTTAAGATGGGGAAATGATTTAGGTGTATTATAATCTTGGATTATTGTTTGTGTCTGAGGTAGTGTATGAATAACTATTCAAAATGGAGGAAAAAATTATGGATTCTAAGAAAATATTGCTTATTGCTATTGTAGCTTTAGTGGCAATCATTAGTGTAGGTTCTGTTTCTGCTGGTTTCTTAGACTTTTTAGGTGGAAACAATTCTGCTGGTAATGCTAATTTAACTGGACAGGAAGTTAATTTGGCTGCTGCCGCTAGTTTAAAAAATGCTTTTGACAAAGATTTAATACCAATGTTTGAACAGAAATATCCTGGTGTGAAAGTTACTCCTACTTATGCTTCAAGTGGGGATTTACAATCTCAAATTGAAAACGGTCTAAAAGCGGATGTATTCATGTCTGCTGCAAATAAACAAATGAATAAATTGGCTAATGAAAGTTTGGTTGATAATAATACTAATGTTCAATTTTTAGAAAACAAAGTTGTTCTAATTGTACCAAAAGACTCAAAAGTTAATATATCTTCATTTGATGATTTGAAAAATGTAAACGGCACTATTGCCATTGGTGATCCTGAATCCGTACCTGCAGGACAATACGCTAAGGAAGCATTGACTAATCTTGGTATTTGGAATGATACTGAATCCAAATTGTCTTTAGGTACTGATGTAACTGCTGTATTAAATCAAGTGGCTCAAGGGTCTGCTGACTGTGGTATCGTATATTCTACAGATGCCAAATCTAATGGGGATGTTAAAGTAGTTTGTGAAGCTCCTGATGACGCTTTAAAAACTCCTGTTATTTATCCGGTGGCAATGCTTAAAAATCCGGAACATCCGGAAGCTGCAAAAGAATTCTTAAACTTCTTACAAACTAAAGAAGCTAAGGATGTATTTGTTCAATATGGATTTACCATACATGAATAATTCTAAATTATGGGACTATAATGTGTTATTGCATTCATTACAAAGGAATCTGTCGAAAATTAGGTTTGAATGAATGTGATATGTGCTATTATCAAATCAATAATGGTAAAATAAAAACATGGGAGATTAAAGCTCCCATAACACTTTTTTTTTAAAAAACGATATGAAAAATTATGTATATCTTATAAAAATATAAAATTATCAAGAGTTATACGGGTGATATTGACATGGCAGTAGATTGGTCTCCGGTATTCATTTCAATGAAAACTGCAAGTTTATCAATTTTTATAACCTTTTTTGCAGGTTTGATTGTTGCTTGGGGTCTGGTTAAGATTAAGAATGATACAGTTAAAAGTGTGCTTGATGGTATCTTTACATTACCGATTGTATTGCCTCCTACTGTAGTGGGGTTCTTTTTATTGTATATTTTTGGTGTTAGGGGACCCATAGGCAGGTTTTTTATAGACTTTTTTGCTGTAAAAATAGCTTTTTCATGGCCTGCGACTGTTATTGCTGCAGTTGTCATGTCTTTTCCCTTAATGTATCGTTCTGCTAGGGGTGCATTTGAACAGGTGGATTCTAATTTATTAGATGCCGGCCGTACACTGGGCATGTCCGAATGGAAAATCTTTTGGAAAATTTTATTTGCAAATGCATTGCCGGGAATTATTGGTGGCGGAATTCTTGCTTATGCCAGAGGATTAGGCGAATTTGGAGCAACAGCCATGCTTGCAGGAAATATTGCTGGACAAACCAGAACTCTCCCTATGGCGGTTTATTCGGAAGTTGCCGCGGGCAATATGGGTGATGCTTTTAATTATGTGATAGTTATTGTTATTATATCCTTCATAGCTATTTTCATTATGGATTTTGTTTCAATACGTAAGGAAAAACAATGGAAATAATTTATATGTTGACGGAGAAATATTATGGATAAATTGTTAAAAGTGGATATCCAAAAGAAACTTAAAGAATTTGACTTAAATGTTAATTTTGAATTGAAAAAAGGGCGTTTGGGTATTCTTGGTCCTTCCGGTTGTGGTAAAAGCATGACATTGAAATCCATTGCAGGTATAGTAGATCCGGATAGTGGTGTTGTGAGTTTAAACACTGATGAAGAAACTGTTTATTATGATTCCAGTAAAAAAATTAATTTAAAACCCCAAAAAAGACATGTGGGTTACTTATTTCAAAATTATGCTTTATTCCCCAACATGACTGTTGAAGAGAATATTGCTTGTGGTTTGTCTAAAGATGATGACAAAGGAATTGTATCTGAAATGATTAAGCGTTTTCATTTGGAAGGATTGGAGAAAAGATATCCTAGGCAATTGTCCGGAGGCCAGCAGCAGAGGGTGGCTTTGGCCCGCATATTGGCTTACAGTCCGGATGTCATATTGTTGGATGAGCCTTTCAGTGCAATGGACACTTTCTTAAAGGAACAATTGCGTATTGAACTTATTAATCTGTTGAAGGATTTTGATGGGTTTTCCATTATGGTCACTCATGACCGTGATGAGGCGTTCCAGTTTTGTGATGAACTTATTGTATTGGATAAGGGTAAGATTATAGCGAAAGGAGACACATATGATATATTTGAAAATCCGAGAAAAGTTCAGGTTGCAAGACTTACAGGATGTAAAAACATTTCCGAAATCGAAGTGATGGATGATTATCATATCAAGGCTTTGGAATGGGGAGTCACATTCGAAGTGGCAGAAAAGATTTCACCAAACATCACTCATATTGGAATAAGGGCGCATAGTTTTTCCCCTGCTGAAGAAGGGGATGTTAATGTCTTGGATACTAAAGATTCAACAAAATTAGAGATGCCTTTCGAATGGGAGATAACCTTGGCAAATGGTTTATGGTGGAAATATGACAAAGCGATTCATGAGCATGAATTTGAGATTCCGGATTATTTGAAGGTGGATCCTAAAAATATAATCCTATTGGAAGAATAATTCAATTACTTAAAACTTAAAGCAGTTTTTCTCATGATTGTCAATAATCCCAATTGATTCCAAATATGAATAAATAATTGTCGGGCCAACGAATTTCATTCCGCGCTTTTTCAAATCTTTAGAAATATCTCTTGATAAATCAGATTCGGTTAAATATTCTGCTTTTATAATCTCGCCATCAGTGAACCCCCAAATGTATTTATCAAATCTTCCAAATTCCTTTTGAATTTCAATAAATACTTTAGCATTGTTGATGGCTGAAGTGATTTTGCCTTTATGTCGAATTATACCATCATTTGACAGTAATTCTTCAATTTTATCATCATCATAGTCAGCTACTTTTTCAACATCAAATCCATCAAAAGCCTTTTTAAAGTTTTCACGTTTTTTTAAAATTGTAATCCAAGATAGGCCTGCCTGAAATGATTCTAGAATGAGCATCTCAAACAATTCCTTATCATCATGAGTGGGAATTCCCCATTCCCGGTCATGATAATCAATATAAATCTCATCATCGCTTACCCATGTACATCTGCTGTTATTCATGAAAATACTTATTATGGCCTTAGTTTAAATATATTTTCAATGATAATTTTTTCTTAATCGTATTCGGTTATTGAATGGGAAAGTGGTGCAGTTAGATGAATAAAGGTCTAAAACGAAAAATATTCATGTTTTCAGCATTGATTGGAGCAATGCTCTTTTACATGATTTTTTTCGGAAGGAGAAATATTACAGTAGGGGTAATGATTATCATAGCTGCATTCATGAATCTGAATGAGGACCTGTCATATAAGCCCGGTTTATCTTTTGTCAAGGTTTTGGGTTTGTTGCTGATTATGGGAATTGTATCGTATCTGAACAGTCCGATAACTATTGTTAGCTGCATTTTGACTTTTTTGGTTGTTTTTGGAACTACATTTTCATCATATCACCTCTTTAGAAGCGATGTTTACATGCCGTATCTCCTGTGTTATTTCATCATGTCTGCAAATCCGGTGACGCTTGAAAATTTGCCTGCAAGGCTCATGGCATTGGCTTGCGGAGCAGTATTTATCGTTGGCTTAAATATAGTCCTCAATAGGGATAAGCACTATAACATATCAAAGGAAACATTGGATAATCTTGTCGAAGAGCTGAACAGGTCAATTGATTTGAAATTGGATGGCAAGGATGTTTCTGTGGACAGTTTTAAAATAGCAAAGGGGTTCTATTTATCCCTTTTCCATAGGTTTGAATATAAATACTTCCCAAGTCCAAAACAGCAATCCGTTCTCAATATTGTAAAAGCGTTCCAATCCGTCGGATATCTCCTCTCTCAAAGTGACTTATCGGATAATGAATTGATGTACATTAAAAAAGTCCTGTCCGAAATCAGGGAGATTAAAATCGAGGATGTCTTTGAGGGTGTTGAAATTGAGTCAAAGGGAATGACGCCTATTTTGCTGAATCTGGAAATCATTGTCAATGAACTGAATAAGGATTTAAGCGATGAGTTTGCAATTCCTGATAAAAAGATAATAACCCAATTGTTCAAACCATTCAATAGAAGGCAGTTCAACTTCCGTTCTGTCAAATTCGTATTTGCATTTAAAATGGCGGTGATAATGTTGCTATGGGAGGTATTAACAATGCTTTTCAATTTGCCATTCACCAAATGGCTGTTCTTTGTAACCGTTTCAATGATGGTGCCATATATTGATGATATGGCATACACTGCTCGAAAACGTATTCAGGCAACATTTTTAGGGGTTTTTATTTTTGCAATTATCCTGATTGCCATGCCGGTTATTCCAATATCCCAAAGGGCGGTGATTATTATTGTCGTAGTCATTTGTCTGTTTGTCTTTGTTTGGAAAATTAAGGATAGGCTAATCCGGAATACAATGACGACACTAATGTCTGTAACGACTTCATTATCGTATATTGATGCTCCAAAGGCTGTTGCATTAAAAATATTGTGGGTGATTGTTGGGGTAGCTGCGGTTTCACTGTTCAACTTTAAGTTTTTGCCATATTCTGTTGAAAAGGAAACAAGGAACAATTTGGAAAATTGCTATCGCATCAATGAGAAGTCAATTGATCTAATCAGGCAAAAATGTCTGGGGGGCAATGCCGAGAACAAAACAAGTCTATTTGTCTCTGAAAGCATTGTCCGTGAAAACATTCAGGTGAATGATGACAATAGGGAATTATACAATCTGCAGGTCATGATTTCAAATTTGTGTAATTTTATCTTATCCTATCTTGACGTTAACGGATGTTCTGATGAATTGAACAATAATTTATTAGATATTATTGATAAAGATAGTAATGTGGATAATCATTTGGATTTGAAAGAGAGTGTCATGGCATGGTCAATGAGATATGCAATGGACATGTTTAAAAAGGAGAGGAAATTGATATGACAAAATTAGGTATGGGAATGATGAGGCTTCCGCTTTTGGATGAAAATGACTTTGCAAGCATAGATTATGAACAAGTCAATCAGATGGTGGATCTGTATATGAGTGCGGGTTTCAACCACTTTGACACTGCATACATATATCATGAGGGTCTGGGCGAAATCGCATTTAAAAAGTGCGTCGCTGAAAGGTATCCCCGCGAGTCTTTTAAGATTGCAACCAAGCTGCCTTTGTTTATAATCACTGAAGAATCACAATTGGAACCGATATTTGCCGAGCAGCTTAAAAACTGTGGCGTCGATTACTTTGATTATTATATGCTGCATAACGTAAGCGGATTTACGGAAACCGCCTGGAAGAATGTTGATTTGTATTCATTCATCCAAAAGAAAAAGGAAGAAGGCCTTATCAAACACATCGGTATTTCCACTCATGGGAACGCCGAGTTTTTAGAGGAAATCTTGTTTGAACACCATGAATTGGAGTTTGTCCTGCTTCAAATCAATTATCTTGACTGGGATGATGAAGGGATAGAATCCAGAAAATGTCTGGAAGTTGCAAGAAAATATAATAAGCCTGTAATGATTATGGAACCGTATAAGGGAGGATTTTTAGCTGACGTGCCTGAAGAAGCCGAAAAAATCATGAAAGGTTATAATCCGGATAAATCAGTTGTTTCTTGGGCAATGAGATTTGTAGCCAACCTTGAGGATGTCTGTGTTGTTCTGACTGGTGCAAGCAACTTGGAACAACTTGAAAATAATATTTTCGAAATAAAAAATGCAGACCCATTAAATGATGAGGAATATAAGATCATCGAAGAGGTTTCAAAAATAATCAACAGCAACATCACTGTAGACTGTACCAAATGCAGATATTGCACTGATTCATGTCCTGAAGAGATTGACATTGCTAAGATATTCGATTTGTACAATAAACATAAACTTCTTAAGATAGAGGAATGGACTCCGCCTGGAAACGCCTATTTGAATTACTCAAAGCTTCCGGGTGTTGGAATAGCTTCAGATTGCACGGAATGCGAAACCTGCATTGAGGAATGCCCTCAACAGATTAATATACCTGAAGTTTTGAAAGATGTTGCGAAAACATTTGAAACTGAAATTTATGGATTTGAAAATTAAGCAAATTTTAATAATAATTAAATTAATAAAATTATAAATAGTTATTTTAATTGAGGATTATATTATGATACCTGGCATGAATAAAAAACAAATGAAACAAATGGAAAGACAAATGAAAAAAATGGGAATGAAAATGGAAGACCTTGATGGTGTTCGTGAAGTCATTATCCGTTTTGATGAAAAGGAATTAATCATTGACAATCCTAGTGTGAGTCTTATGAATGTAATGGGTCAAGAAACTTACCAGATTGAAGGTAAGGCCCGTGAAGTAGAACTTGAATACGAAATTGAAATTCCTGATGAGGATATAGAAATGGTGGCTAATAGTGCTAACGTTTCCCTGGATGAAGCAAAGGCGGCCCTTGAAGAATGCAAAGGCGATTTGGCAGAAGCTATCATGAAATTAAATCAGTAGATACCATGACTGTCGTTGCCCATATTTCTGATCTGCATATTTCTAAAGCAAGCTTTGACGAAGAAATACTCTTGAAAGCAATAAGCGAAATAAACCATTTACAACCAGATATGATTATTTTAACAGGGGATATCACTGACAATGGTTATTATAAAGAGTTTCAGCAAGCAACTAGATATTTGCAAATGTTTGAAGCACCTTTATTTGCCATTCCAGGTAATCATGATTCTCGTAATTTAGGATATTTGACTTTCGAAGAATTGATTGGTGAGCGAAGTTGGAAATTAACTATGGGTGAAGATTTTACTGTTATTGGACTTGATAGTAGTTCTCCTGATGAGAATAGGGGTCATATTGGACGGCCCCAACATATGTGGTTGGAACATCAATTGGATGAATGCGTAATCAATGAAAACTTTTCGATTGTAGCCTTACACCACCATGTAATTTCAATTCCAGAAACAGGGCGTGAACGTAATGTCTTATCTGATTCTGGAGATATCTTGAAAACATTAACAACTCATGAAGTGGATTTAATTTTATCCGGGCACAAGCATGTTCCCAATATTTGGCGGATAAATGATACTGTTGTTGTTAATGCAGGTTCGTTATGTTCCGATAAGCTTAGGGGTAAAAATCTAAATTCATACAATGTTTATAATATTTCCGAGTATGAAATAGAGATTTATCTTAATAATGTTGGTGGTGAAAAGTTTCTTTTTGGAAAATATCCAAGAAATAAACTTTAATTTCTTTTTTTAAATTAACATTTAAATATAGAATTATACAAATATATTATACTGAACAAATTATATTTTAATAGATGATTTATTAGGTGATATTGTGAAAGTTGTTGTAGATGCTTCAAATGTAGCTCACTATGTAAAAAATGAAAATGGGCAACCTCAAATCTCCAATATTCTTGCTGCTGTCAAGGCATTAGAAGAAAGCGAGGACGAGTTCGTAATTATTGCCGATGCATCACTTCGCCATGATATTGACGATAAAGAAAAATTTGAAAAATTGTTGGAAAGCGATAATGTTGAAGAGGTTCCAGCAGGCAACGATGCAGATCATTTTATTTTAGAAATCGCTACAGCTGAAAAAGCAAAAATATTGTCTAATGATAAATTCAGAGATTATGCTGCTGAATTTAGAAATATTGCTTCAATGAGAATTCCGTTCGTAATTGATAAAGGAAGACTCACCTTTGGAAAACCGAAAAAACCTAAAAAAGATAAAAATATCTTACAGCATATTTGTGATGAGATTATAAAAGAGTTAAATTTCAAGAAATGGGAAATTTACACAGGCAAAGAGGGTCTTGAAATCTCTCCTCTTAATATTGCCAAACAGGCCATTATTCGTATTGATAATGAAACTAATGCAGAGTCTAAGCTTGAAAACATCTTTTCTAAAATACCAATGTTTAATAAAATTGTGGAAATGGTGGATGATGTTGAGATCGCAGCTCCATATGTTATTTTCGTGCTTGTTCATCCTAAAGATTATAAATTAGCAGTTAAAAATGCAGGTAACATTTCTGTTACTGTTGCAGACAGATTAGGCCTTGAAAAAAAGCCGTTGGTTGCTGTCCGTAATGATTTATTCACTAAACCGGGTAATTTTGAATTAAATATCATGTTGGCTGATGAAGTGACTGAAACTGCTCCATATAATGTTTTAATTCGTGTAAGCACTCATGACGAAGTGTTCATTAAAAGGAACTCAAGAAACATTGCAAGCACTATTGCGGGAAGGCTCGGATCTTGGAAATTCCCATTTGTTTCCGTTAAGCCGGATATGCTTTTGGAAAAACCTGGCGAGTTTGAAATAGAGCTTGAAAAAGGAGGGGACTTAGATGGCAAGTAGCTTAACTAAGTCGTTTATTAAACTCACTACTAAATTAAATCCCATAGCTATTGGAACAAAGTATTTTCCAACAACTGATCTTGAAACAGAATATGTAGAGTTATTTAATTATACTCAAACTATTCTTTTTGAGCTCAAAAAGGCAGAAATTACATCAGATACTATTTTACAAAACCTTATTCGTGATGTGGGTGCTGAAAATATTCCTGTGGAGTATACTTTTCATGAACTAAAACCTGCTGAAAATAAAATTGAGGAATATGCTTTAGTCAGTAATATTATAATGGGTAGTGACCGTTATTTTTACATTGAAATTCCGCATCCGTCTAATTTGATTAATATTTTTGTTAAGATTATTGAAAATGAAGCCGGAGAGATTGTTGAAAAAACAGCTACAGAACTTGTTGCAAAAATGTTAAGTAAAAATGATGCAATCCGTGTTGCAATTGAACTCATAGGCATAGGTCTGTCTGAAGGAGTTCAGGTAATATCTGCTGTTGGAATGACTGGTGCAGCATCTATTGAGCGTGCAATCCATTACACTCAGGATGTAGGAAGCTTTCCGGGAATTGCATTCACCAAACTTGGTGGGGAATATGCATTAGTGTTTGATGCACCGTTTTTATTGAAGGAATCCCACCCTGTTGATTTGGAAAATTATTTGTTCATTGATTTAATTGATTCCACCAAATTCATAAGTAAACATGGTAGAAATCAACTTGTTGAACTGATGACAGGAATTAAAAATTTCATTGAAACAGAGTGTGAAGGCGAACTTGAAGGTTACCGGGAAGGAGGAGATGATTTTATTGCAAGATTCCCATCCAAAGATTTGGCCATTAGGGCTGGACTTGATGCCGCTTGGTTTGCCTTAGACAATGGTGCTAAAATAAGAGCGGGTGTTGGGAGAAGTAGAAGAGAAGCTGGTGAGAGGGCTCAGCTGGTGGATGATTTAAAATCAACATCTCCGTTGTCTCTAGTTGTTTTTGAACTGGCTAATGGGTTATATGCTTATAATATTCCGTCCGAATTTACAAGAACATTAATTAATTTGGTTGAAAATGAAAAACCTAAATTGATTGGAGTATTTGCATTCGTATTCATTTTCGTTTATTTGATGTCTATTTTAGGCCTTGGGATGTTCGGTTTTGTTGGGATAATTTTAGCTTTAGTTTATGCGTTTGTAGTTTAAATTGATAATAAAGAGAAGTAATATGAGAAGACGAAAAGAAAAAGATAAGAGAGTGTTGAAATCAAGATATAATCAACCTCCCAAACAAAAAAGAAGAATAATAAATCCTTCTAGGAATAGAAATCATTCTAGGAATAGAAATCATTATAGGCCTAAAAAGAGATCTAAAACTAGTAAAACTACAATGTTTCTTCTTATTTTGGCATTGGTGGCATTTGTTGCGGGTGCAGGTGTAGGTGTTTCAATGGCTCTCGGTGTTTTTGATGATGATACTAATAATAATGAGACTCATGTGGAAAATGTTACTGTGGAGATGACCTCAAATTTAAATAAAAAGAACAAGTCCCTTTATTATGATGATGAAAAAATAGATTATAATAATCCTGAGGATATTGCGGAATATAACCTGACAAATAATTCTGTAGTTTATAATTATTAACTTATTTTAGTGGTTTTATGAATTTTATTAGAAATCTTGACGGCGGATTTTCTGTTATAGAAAATCTTAAAGTATCTGGAGCACGTGAAGGCAAATATGGAGTAAGTATAATTCTCTGTCCGAACAGTACTGCTTCAGCGGTTTTCACTTCAAATAAAGTGGTTGCCGCTCCTGTAAAGTATACAAGAAAGGCAATTAAAAATGGATTCCTGTCAGCAGTTTTTGTAAATAGTGGGAATGCCAACTGTTTTACAGGCGAACAGGGGTTTAAAGATTGTGAAACTTTAGTTGAATTAGTTTCAAATGATTTGCAAATACCAAAAGATGAGATAGCCATTGCATCAACTGGTGTAATAGGTCGTGAAATGCCAATCGATATTATTTCTAAAGTGGCTTACGAGTCCATTTCTAAATTGGGTGATAAACCCGAGAATTCTCTTGCTGCCGCCCGTGCAATAATGACAACCGATACATTTCCCAAGGAATGTGCATGTGAGGTCACTCTTACAACAGGCGAAACTGTTAAAATTGCAGGAATCACCAAAGGCAGCGGCATGATAGCTCCAAATATGGGGACTATGCTATCATTCATTGTCAGTGATGCCATTATTCCGGCAGCTGAAATTAAAAAAGCCTTAAAGAAAGCTGCAGATGTTAGTTTTAACATGATTGTTGTCGATGGGGATGAAAGTACAAACGACACTTGTCTGATGATGTCTAATGGAGCATCAGGTGTGGAAGTCGTAAAAGATGGAAAACTGGATTCCAATTTCCAGGAAGCACTAAATTACCTATGCATTGATTTGGCTAAAAAAATGGCACGTGATGGTGAAGGAGCAACCAAATTTATTGAAGCAAATGTCATTGGTGCAAAAGATGATGAAGATGCAAAACTTGCAGCAAAATCAATTATTTCATCAAGCTTATTTAAATCAGCGGTCTTCGGCGGTGATCCAAATTGGGGAAGAATCGTATCGGCAATCGGATACTCCGGCTGTGATTTAAATCCGGAGATAGTGACCATTGCCATTGCCGATGAGGAAGATGAAGTGGATTTGGTGAGAAGTGGTGAAATATTGGCATTTGAAGATACGCCTTATCTTGAAAGGGCTGAAAAGATCATGCAATCAAAAAACGTCACTGTAAACATTGACATGGATTTGGGTGATGGCAAAGCCACTGCATGGGGTTGTGATTTAACTTATGATTATGTTAAAATTAATGCAGAATACACCACTTAAAGAAAAGTTTTAAATATATTGAAAACAAATATTTTTTTGTTATATATAATTCTAATTTTATACTGATTGATTTTAAGGAGGGAAAATTATGGCAAAAGTCAAAGGAACTAACAAAAGAACCAGGCCAAAAAGAAGTTACACTAAACCTGGTAGTAAAAGAGGAAGAGGAGTAAAACAAACCTGGAAAAAATAATCCTCTTATAACTTTTTTTACTTATTTTAACTATTTTTGAATGTTTTTAACATGATTTGAACTTGATAATTATTAAATACTATTTTTTAAAGATTATAATCTGGGTGAAAAAATATGATGTTGCCACCAAACGGACATAGGGCTCATGGATTTTCAAGTGCGTTTTTCCTAAATTCTGATGAGATTATTCGGGAATTAAAATTAAAAGGTGATGAAACCTTCATGGATGCCGGCTGCGGTGATGGCCATAATGTTATTAAGCTTCTTGAGGATTATGACCACAGGGGAACCGTTTATGCGGTAGATGTTTATGACGCTTCTATTGAAGACATGGAAGCATATAAAAAAGATAATAATGTTGAAAACTTAATCAACATTGAAGCGGATATTACAAAGGGAATTCCTGGTGTGGATGACGAATCTGTCGATGTTGTTTTGATGGTCAATGTTTTCCACGGATTTAAGGCATCAAGAACAATGGATGAAGCTATTGATGAACTTGCAAGAATAATTAAGGCCGATGGGAAAATTGCCATCATGGATTATAAGGCATGGGAGGTACCTAAAGGCCCACCAACGGCGTTTAGAAGTTCTCCTAGTGAACTTGAAGAGGTTTTTGCTGTTCATAATCTTAAAATGACTTATTTGAATGAAGAAATTGGTGAAGATATTCCACAAGGAAAATCACACTATTTCATAGTATTTCAAAAAGAGTAATCGAATTATTTCAAATTTTTTATTTTTTCCATTATAAATTATAAATACTATTTTTTAAAGAGTATAATTAGTAAAATATGGGGCGATACTATGGGTCATGTACATCATGGAAAGTCAAGTGCAACCTTTCTGGATTCCGATGAAATTTTATCCGGATTAAATTTAAAGGGTAATGAAACTTTTATGGATGCCGGATGTGGTGACGGTCATATTGCGATTAAAGCAATGGAGAAATATCTTCCGGATGGCAGGGTATATGCTGTAGATTCATACGATAAATCTATAGAAGAGTTGGAAATCTATAAAAGTGAGAATAATCTTGAAAACTTGACTAATATTGAAGCGGATATTACAAAGTCCATTCCTGGTGTTGAAAATGACTCAATTGATGTTGCATTAATGGTGAATGTATTTCATGGATTTACATCTGAAAATAGGGATGATGTAATATCTGAATTTGGAAGGATACTTAAGACTAACGGCAGGTTCGCCATTATGGATTTCAAACCGATTGAAATGCAAAGGGGGCCTCCAGTCAATATCAAATATTCTCCGGAAGAATTAGAGGAGATATTCGTCAATCATAATTTTAAAAAGATTTATCTAAATGAGGAAATGGGTGAGGAAATTCCTGAAGGAAGGTCACATTATTTGATAATTTTTGAAAAGAGGTAGGAAAATGATTTTCGCAGCAATACTTGCAGGTGGAATCGGATCAAGGATGGGTGGAACAGACACACCTAAACAATTTTTGGACCTTGGAGGAAAACCTGTCATAGTTCATACTATTGAAAAATTTGTAATAAATGAGAACATTGATAAAATAATTGTCTTGACTCCTAAAAACTTTATAAATCATACCAATCATTTGATTGAGGAATATATTTCAAATAATGACAAAATCATTGTTATTGAAGGTGGAGAAACTAGAAACGATACATTAATGAACGGTGTTTCATACATTAAAGACAATTTCGGCATTGATGAGGATTCCATCGTCATCACTCATGATTCTGTGCGTCCGTTTGTAACCCATAGAATCATTGAGGATAACATTGAAGCCGCAAAAAGATATGGTGCATGTGACACTGTTGTCCCGGCCACCGACACAATTGTTGAAAGCATCAATGGCACGACCATTGAGAGCATCCCTGTGAGGGACTATTATTACCAAGGTCAAACTCCACAGAGCTTCAATATAAAGAAACTTTTTAACTTAATCAATAGTTTAACAGAAGAGGAATCCAATATCCTTACGGATGCATGCAAAATATTCACACTTAAAGATGAAGATGTATATCTGGTTGAGGGTGAAGTGACAAATATCAAAATCACCTATCCCTATGACTTGAAATTAGCAAATACAATACTTGAGGACAAGCATGATTAATATTGTTTATAGACTTAAATCCCCTAAATTTTTTGAGGAATCGATAGATGAGATTGAACTGGATGGAGTTATAGTGAGGCCAACCTACCTTTCAATCTGCCAGGCGGACCAAAGATACTATCAAGGTTCAAGACCTGCAGAGGTATTGGATATGAAATTGCCTATGGCATTGATACATGAAGGAATTGGGGAAATAGTTTTTGACAATTCCGGCGAATTTAAAAGCGGAGATACGGTTGTCATGATTCCAAACACTCCATGTGGAGATGATGTCTGCAGGAAAAATTATTCATACAAATCCAAATTCAGGGGAAGCGGATTTGATGGTTTCACTTCTGATTTGATTAGATTGGATTCGGACAGGGTAGTAAAATTGCCCGATGATTTCAATCCTCATGTTTCAGCTTTCATTGAATTGATTTCAGTAGCTTATCAGGGTATTGATAAATTTAAACAAATGGCTGTCACTCCAAAAGGGAAGTTGGGGGTTTGGGGTGATGGTAATTTAGGATTTATCACAGCTTTGCTCTTGAAAGAAATTTTTCCAGATTCTAAGGTCATTGTTTTTGGCAAACATCAGGAAAACCTGAATCTGTTCTCATTTGCAGATGAGGTGCACAGGATTAATGATGTTGCAGGGGATGTTGTGGTTGACCATGCCTTCGAATGTGTTGGTTCAAGTGCCTCACAACTGGCCATTGACCAAATCATTGATTTGATTAATCCTCAAGGTACAATAAACCTATTTGGAGTAAGCGAATACCCTATACCGATTAATACCCGTATAGTTTTGGAAAAGGGGTTGACTGTTCAGGGAAATAGTAGATCTGAAAGGGAAGATTTCGTTGGAGTTGTCGAAACTCTCAAACAAAATCCTCAACTGTTTGAATATCTGGAAAAGCTAATCACAAATATCTATGAAATAACCTCTGTAAATGACTTGAAAGATGCATTTGATAAAGATTATATTTCAAAATTCGGTAAAACTATCTTAAAATGGAATAAATAGTCTACAATCTATTCATGACCATTAAATATTCTTTTAAATAGTAATCTCTTTCTTCTGGCCTGCAAAGCATTGCAAGCATTGACAGAGCGAAAACATCATCGCCATTTATTGTCCTTGAACTTTCTATTTTATTTTTGATTGCTTGGAGCGCTATCTTGCAGGGGTCCATATCAACGCGTGATAATTTTATCACGAAATCTGCTTGGGAGTGTATTGTGCACTCTTTTACACATACATCAATGCCTTTTGGACAGATTATATAAATTGCAATAGGTTTTTGGTGCTTTTCATATAATGCTTCTGCAAATCCGATATATTTTATAAGTTCGTCTTCATCAAAATTTGTCAGTTGGAGTTCCAAATCAATGAATTCTCCATCATCTGTTGTAAAAACGTCTCCTCCGGGATATATGTCTTTTCCAACATTCCTGATATCTTCGGGGGTACAGCATTTTATCTCTCTTGAGTCATCAAATACTTCTTGTATAATTTTTGTTTTCATTTCATAATTTTCTTTATCCATATTTTAGCCTGTATAATTTGATTTGCACATTCTATATATGGATTAAAGGTTAATAAAGTAGTATGTTATTTTTTAAAACAATTTTACAAGCTTAAATCAATATTTAAGTTAAAATATAAAAATAAAAAAAGTGTAAGAGTGTCTAACTCTTAATTTCCAAATTTCGCCCTTGTTCTTTTGACTTCGTATCTTGCAAACAGGTAGTTAATCACGCTGGCTATTGCCCTGCCTATACATAATCCTAACCAGACACCGACCAATTCCAGGTTAAAGTAAAATACGAAGAGGTACATTAGCGGAACTACGAATACAATTTCTCTCAATATGGTAAACATTAGGCTGTAGTTTCCTTTTCCGATTCCCTGATAAAAGAAACTTGAAGGAATTCCAATGCCTGTTAATATTAATGTTGGACAGGCTATCTGGAGGTATTGTGCAATTCCCGGAACCAAATTGGCAGTTTCCGGGGTGTATGCAAAGATCGTAGCCAATGGGGTTGCAAATATAACCAATATTAATGTTATTGCAGTTCCTAAAAGCAAACCAAGTTTGACGCCGTATTTATGTGCTCTTGAAAGGTAGTCACCATTTCTGGCACCAAATGCACTTCCTGCCACTGCAATAACTGCAGACCCGATGGCCGTAAGGGGCATTATGGCAAACAGGTATAGCCTTTGGCCGGTTGTGAATGTTGCAATTCCGTAGTCTCCTCCAACCTGTGAAATCAAAATCAGATAAATTGACATTGCAATCGCCATAATCAGCATATCGAGCGAGGATGGAATTCCAACTTTAAGTATGTCTCTTGCTAATTTGGAGTTGAATTTAAAATTTTTAAGTGTAACATGTACATAGGTGTCCTTTTTAATCAAGATCCAGTACATCATTATTGCAGCCGCAATGACCGCGCTTACAATTGTTGCAAGGGAAGCGCCGGCAGAGCCTAATCCCATTATGTAAATGAACACTGGATCGAGGGAAGCATTTAAAATAACGGTTGCAACTACAACATACATCGCTCTTTTCATGTCTCCTTCACCACGGAGTATTCCGCTGCATCCATTTGAAAACATCAGTGCCACTAAACCCAAAAATAAGGGTGTTGCATATGCTACAGCCTCATTTAAAGTCTGCCCGGTTGCACCATAACTTTCAAGCAACGGTTTTTGTATTATGATGAAAATTATTGTTAGAACTATTGATGCTATGAAAAATATAATCAGGGCATGTGTTGCGGATTCATTTGCCATTTCGTGATTTTTGGCTCCAATAAATCTTGAAATACTGCTTGTTGCACCATTTCCAAGTCCCACGCTTGCACCATTCAACACCATGAATATCGGTGTTACAAATCCAATTCCTGCAATGGCTGTCGGTCCAAGCCCCGCTACCCAAATTCCATCAACAATATTGTACAATGCGGTCAGTATCATTGAAATCATAATTGGGAGGGCTAATTTCCTTACAGCTATTTCAGGTTCTCCTCTCATTAACTCCACATTTTTATTTGCCATATTCAATCCCTGTCTTTAATAATCATTCTTCGAGTATTTCTTCACTTTTTCTAGCTATTTCTCTTAATTGACTTTTTGTTCTTTCGTCTAGTCTGTCGATTCCAACATTTTCTTCCCATTCTTCCAAGTCTTTCTTTAATAAAATAGCTAATTCTTCTCCTTTTTTTGTTGTTTTCAATATGTATTTTCGCCTATTGTTCTTGTCAATTTTTCGTTCGACATACTCCTTGTCTTCCAATTTCCTTAAAGCTTTGGCAATGGTTCCTTTGCTTTGTCCGAATATGTTGGCCAGATCATCCTGTGACAGATCTTTTCTTTTATGTATTTCCATCAAATAGCGACCCTCATGAACCATGTCTATGTGGTTTGGATTTTTAAGGGAGTATCTTAGCTTGTTTTTGGATATGTGATGAATTAATTCAGTAAAAGGCATTGAATCAAATTTGTCTATTTCATCTTTTTTTGGGGTCATGTTTTCATCTTCTAAAATAACATTGTATCGGATAGCATATAAATGTTTCCCAAGAAACTGTTTATCGATAAACAATAATCTTGAAATATTTTATATCTGTTGTTGCCATATTCATTATTGGGTGATATTGTGGATTATGAAGAGGTGATTTGTGAAAAATTCCCGAACTGTGATGTTGAGGTGATTACTCCTGATGTCTTTGAAATTGAAAAGTTGGTTGAATACATTACGGATGATATTGTTGTGTATAAGCCTTTTTCTGTTATGGTTCACAGGCATTTAATCAGATTCATGATGAATGTCGGCAAAAGGGGCAAAATTTACTATTTGAATGGTTTTTCGGATGATGATTTGAAGGTAATCCATGGAGGACTTTTGAAATTCACATGGAAAAGTGATGTCAAAATCAATCTGTTTAAAAATGCTGATCCAGATAGGGACATGCTGGGTCTATAGGCAAAAAAACTCGTCACAATTCTCACAATAATAGTTATATTCACTTTCGCAGCAGTTTCCAATTATCACTTCATTTTCCAGTGATTCGATAGCCAGTTCATCTGTTGGTTCGCCGTGGAATACTTTTTTTAATTCACGTCTGCATTTTGGACAAGTTTTCATATGTTTAATTTTATTTATAATGAATTTTAAATATTAGTGTAGGTGTAACTATGCTGATTAATGTAGGTGCTGAATTTGGCAAATCTTTAGAGACTAGTGAAATTGCAGTGGAACTGGTTGATATTTTAAATAAAATTGATGGTGATGACTTTATTTTAGATTTTAAAGAAGTATTGTTTATTACTATGAATTTTGCTCAGGCTTATTACAAAGCCAAATATGAATCTCCAAAAAAGATTTCCGAAATCAATATTGGTGATGAGATAAGTGTTGTTATGGGGGCTGCCGATGAGGCATGCAATCCTTAATCTTTCTTTTTTTAGGCAAAATATTTAATTAAGTAAAAAAGATATTAATAATGTTAATGGCTAAGATAGCCAATATTTTTAAATTTATACACTTCTTAATTGGGAGTTATCATAATTTAACCAATTGTGAAGGAATATAAAAAGGTGTTTAAGTGAGTGAACAGAAATTAGAAATATTCAATGTTTTAAATTTTTTGAATAGTGGTTATGAACTGGAAGATATCTTAAAAGAGGGTCAATTCGGAACTTTTGCATCTGCTGAAGAGTGTATTGACTATTTAATCGGCGAAGGATATCTTGAGGGGGATGTATCAGTTACAGCAAGTGTCGATATAACTGCAGAAGCAATTTCCAAAAAATACGTAGTTTCTGAGCTAAAAGACATTTTAAGAGAAAATGGCCTTAAAGTTTCAGGCAAAAAGCATGAATTGGTAGAAAGGGTATTGCCACTATTAAAAGAAGCTAGGGATGCGAGAAATTTAGATGTGGCTGTTGATAATGAAAAATCATATGATGATTTGGAGCTGACTGATAAAGCGAAGGAGTTTTTAAAGGAAAATGACTGGATAGACTTATACATGTTTGCTCTTGTTGCATTCAGATTTGAAGATTATGAAACCTATGTTGCAGGCTCATCCGCAGGCAAGATTGAAACAGGATTGAATTTCTGTGATGAGATTCTTTCAAGAGCATTGGTTGCCAACCAGTTTCTAGTATTTATTGATGCATTATCAGCAAAAGCACACGTTTATGCATATGATGGGGATTATGAATCTTTCTTGGATTATGATTTGCAGCGCTTCATATTAGGTTTAAATCCGATAGTTTTGGATGCGGAGAATTATGCTTCCTATGATGTTGTTAATTATGCAAATATAATCAATATAAAAAATGTCACTGAAAAGTTAGATTTGGGAAGTCTGAAGAAAAGGTTTGATAGGATTTGGGCAAAATCCCACATTAAAAATATTACAGTACCTAAAAAGACCTGTTATAAAATTTTACAGAAGGCCCTTGACGGCGCGGATGTCGAAGAGCTTAATTTTGATGTGAAAGAAAAATACTTTAATAAAAAATTTGGAATTTAGTTTATGAAGTCTAAAGTTGCCGGATATGCTTTTATTGTTGGTAGTGTATACTATTTAGTAGCTGAAGCTATTTCCGCAACTCTTTTCAATGCTTCCATTATTAATACTTATGTTTTTCATACAATTTCAGAGCTTGGAATCCCAAATGCCAACTCGCCGTTATTCTGGTTAATGAATTCCGCCTTTATTTTAATTGGACTGACATTAATATTCGGTAATTTTTACAGGTTCAAGGATTATATCATTAAAAATAAAGCTGTTTTTTACATACTGACATTAGTGACTGGTTTGGGGGTTATTGTCGTTGGATTGATTCATGGGGGAAATCCATTGACTTCGGGCTATCACACGTTGGGTGCCGTAATGGCAATTCTTGGCGGCAATATCTTATTGGTTGTTATTTCAAGGTCTATGGGCGATTTTTCCATATTTCAAAAAATCACTCTTGTTCTGGGAGTATTTGGCATAATTGCATTTTGGATATTGTTTTTCAGTATGGAAAGCATTTACATGCCCGTCTTCGAGAGGCTGTCGGTTTACACCCTAATTCTCTGGAGCTTTTTAACAGGCGTTTACTTGCTTGGAGATTGAATTATGTTATAGGTTGCTAAATTAAAAGACTTTTAATCAATTGAATTTTTAAAAATTATGACACTCCCTTTGTTAAAGTAACCTTTTCATCACCAATAGCTATATATATTTCTTAAGATAACTATTTTTCAAGGTGATAATATGGCAAACCTTGATAAAAAAACTGAAGAAGAAATATTGGCGATTGTTGAAAAATACCAGAAAGAGAACACAAAGCTTTTAAACTACCTCATAACCGATGATGAGATTACCTTTTTTTCACCAATCGGAAACGGTAGTGAGATAACTGCAAGCGATTTGGCCAAGGTTGCAGATATCCTAAATGGATCTTTTGTAGGAATGGAAATCGTAAACCAGGAGTACAGATTCAAATTTAAAATGGGTATATAGATACTCATTTTCTTATTCTCTTTTTAAATATTCCTGTGTCAGTCTGCACTCACTCATGCACTTTGTACAGCCGAGTCCTGCTTTGTATTGGTCCATAATATATTCAAAGCAGGCATCAATATCAATAATGTCCTCTCTATTTAACCTGTCATTCCATTTTTGAGGATTTATCGCTTCAACAGGGCAGGCCTTTTGACAATTTTCACAATCATCGCACTGGGAGTCGGTAATCGGGCTTCCAAATTCAAGAGGCATATCTGTTAATATTGCACCTAAGACAACAGCCGAGCCGTATTCTGGTGTTACAAATAGTGCAGAGCGACCAATCCAACCCAAACCGGATTTGGTGGCTATGGTCTTATAGGGCAGTGTGCTTAATAGCTTTTTCATATCACATTCATTTCTTGTCATTGTCAGTGCAAAAGCATCATATCCCAGATTTTTGATGAATTTCTCCCCTTCAAGTGCAATTTCACTTAGCTCGGCAACTTTCGCGTGAAAACACTTCCAGTAATCTTCGTAATCTTCATCTTCAATTAAATGCATGGCCCTTTTAGGCAATTTCAAAACAAGACTAATTCCATTCGGTAAATCAATAAATTCGGATGCAAGGCCGTCAACATCAGCATAACCTACCTTACTTGCACCGAGTCCGAGAAGATATTTTTTCAGATTGTCCATATGCTTAATTTTATAAAGGATTAAATAAAATATTTATGTTAGTGATTAAATGAAAGATATAGATGTATTGATTGAAGCTTTACCTTATATTAAAAAGTTTCATGGTGAAAAAATTTTAATTAAGTATGGCGGACATGCAATGGTGGATGATGAAGCGAAGTCATCTACAGCTCGCGATACTGTTTTACTCAAATATGTAGGTATGAAACCGCTCATTGTTCATGGCGGAGGTCCTGAGATTTCTAGATCAATGGATAAATTGGGAAAAGAGCCAAAATTCATTAAGGGTTTAAGGGTAACCGATGAAGAAACCATGGAAATTATCGAAATGGTTCTGGTCGGTAAGATTTCAACAGAAATAGTTTCCGAACTCATTAAGCATGACGGTCAGGCAATCAGCTTATCTGGAAAGGATTCAAGTTTAATATTTGCACATAAAAAAGGATCAAGCAAAATCGATGAGGAAATTATTGATTTGGGGCTTGTTGGTGAAGTTGACTGCGTAAACACTGATTTGCTTGACATGTTCTTGGATAATGATTATATTCCGGTAATATCTCCGGTTGGTATTGCAAAAGATGGGACAAGTTTGAACTTAAATGCCGATACTGCAGCAGGTGAAGTTGCAAGTGCGGTGGGTGCTGAAAAACTGATTATCTTAACTGATGTTCCTGGTGTTTTAAGAGACCCTGAAGACCCTGATTCCTTAATTCAAAAAATTAGGCTTGATGAAGTCCCTGCATTAATTGAAGAAGGCATAATATCCGGAGGTATGATTCCAAAAATAGAAACCTGTGTTAATGCCATTGAAAACGGTGTCAAATCATGCCATATCATTGACGGACGTAAAAAACATTCCTTGCTTTTGGAAATATTTACCACTGATGGCATCGGAACTATGATTTATAAATAATCATAGTCATTTCTTTTTTTTAATAGAAATGTTATTCCTTAAACATTTCCCTAAGTTCTCTTCTGAGCAGTTTCCATCCATTCACTCTTGGAAGTTCATCCAGATCATAGATTTCACGGGGAACTTTATACCGGGATAAGTTTTCATGTGCATAGTCAATTAACCCTTCACGGTCAGGATTATTTTTCCAAACAACAGCAGCTACCGGAATTTCGCCCCTGTGGCAGTCGTTTATACTGAAAATAGCTATTTCTTTAACTTCAGGATATTTTATTAAGACTTCTTCCACTTCTGTTGGATATATTTTCCATCCGCTCATTACAATCATGTCTTTTTTTCTGTCAGTAATAAATAAACGATTGTCCTCATCAAGGTATCCGACATCCCCTGTTAAAAACCATCCGTCATCTAAAAATGATGCTTTAGTCTTTTCTTCATTTCCCCAATATCCTTTGGCAATTGCAGGTCCTCTAAGCGCAATCTCTCCCTGTTTGTATTGCGGCAATGTCATTGAAGGGTCATGTTCATCCACAATTTTTACTTCTGAAAAGCAAACTGGATGCCCTACACTTTCAAATCTGTCTGCTTCCCAGTAATCTTCCGGTCTGATAACAGTTCCTGTCCCAATTACAATGGATTCGGATAATCCGTATGCATTAATTATTGGTATCTGATAGGTTTGATGGAAATCTTTCCATATTTTTTTATGAAGCGGCCCTCCACCTGAAATTATTTCACGAACAGTCTTCAAGTGTTTTCTTGCATCCATTGTAGTTAATGAGTGTATTACTGGAGGCATTCCACTTAAAACGGTTACTTTTTCTTTTTCACATAATTCCAGATATTCATCCAAGTTAAATTGTTCAATAAGGATATAATAAGCTGCAGCTCTTAGGGCTGAAATGGCCCAAGAAAGGCCAACATGAGCCATCGGGTAGATTCCTAAAAATACGTCATCCTGCCTTAAGGTCAATACGTCACATTCATTGTGGATTGCTGTAAAATAGTTCCCATGGGTGAGCATTGCTCCTTTAGGCTTGCCTGTTGTTCCTGATGTGTATTGGAGTTGACATAAGTCATCCCAATTGGTAGCTTCAGCTTCAAGAACTTCCCCATCTTTAAAATCAGTTATGTTTTCTGGAATGTATGTGTTGATGTTAATAATGTTTTCAGCTTCAAAATCGGTAATCATCAGTTTTGCTTGTGAGTCGTTTAAAATGTATTCAAGTTCTGCGGCTTTAAAAACTCTGTTTGTTGGTATGGCTATCGCCCCTATTCTCCATATTGCAAAAAGTGAAAATAAGTATTCTTCGGAGTTGTGTAGGTAAATTAATACTCTATCGCCCTTATTAATGCCTAAATCTTTAAGGTCGCGTCCAATTCCGGAGACGATTGATAATATTTCTCCTGAATTGTATCTGTTGCCGGTTGTTGGGTTGTATAGCACGTCCTTGTCCAACCGTTTTGAATTGGCATCTAAAAAAGTGGTGATATTGATCATCTAAATCAGCTCCTTTACAATAGCTTTTGTAATATCTATTGTGGATGCATCTCCTCCCAAATCTGGAGTTCTTATCCTACAATCGGCGATGACCTTTTCCACAGCATTTTTAATGTCATTGGATATTTCCCATTCGCCAAGATAATCAAGCATCATGGAAGCGGACAGTATCATGGAACATGGGTTTGCAATATGTTTTCCTGCAATGTCCGGTGCTGATCCATGCACAGGTTCGAATAATCCGTTGTGATCACCAATATTTCCTGAAGGCGCAAGGCCAAGTCCGCCTACCAAGCCGGCACTTTCATCAGACAGTATGTCTCCAAATAAATTGCTTGAAACAATAACATCAAAGTTTTGGGGTTGTGTGATTAAATACATTGCCATTGCATCAACATAATAATCTTCAGCGGTAATTTGAGGATAGGCTTTAGCTATATTGTAGAAACTTTCTTTAAAAACACCGTCAGTTTTTTTTAGCACATTGCTTTTGTGAACGCATGTGACTTTGCTTTCGCCCCTTTTAATGCACAGGTTAAATGCTGCTTTTGAGATTCTCTCGGATGCATTTCTAGTGATGTGTCGCTCTGCAATCATTTTTTCACCATCACCATATTCTACCTGGGAATAAAGCCCTTCAGTATTTTCGCGGACTATTACAAAGTCAATATCATCACGAATGCAGTCAACACCCTTATATGATTTTATTGGACGGATATTAGCATAGACATTAAGTTCTTTTCTTAAATTAATAATTGGGCTAGGTTCACCTGGTGTTGAAGTTGAAGCTCCGAACAGCACTGCATCACTTTTGTTAGCTATTCTAATTGTTTCGTCAGGTAAAGTAGTTCCATTCTTATTGAAACATTCAAAACCAGCTTCGCCATGGGTAAAACTGAATTCCAAATCTAACTTGTCCAGCAAGTATTCACAGGCATTCATCACTTCTTTGCCTATTCCATCTCCACTAATTATTGCAATGTCATACATCATATCCACTTGAAGTTTTTAGTATATGTATAATATTGATTTTATTTTATTTAAGTTGATTTTATTTCAAAAAAATTTGTTCGTATACTATCGAAATACTTTTATACTATACTAAATATAAATGATATTAATTACAAAGTAAATAGTAGTTTAATTGCTTACTCAAAAGAGGGATGAAAATGGAAAGAAGTATCGATGAGTTAATTGAATTATTGAATGACAAAGATGATTTTGTTGTTGAAGATGTTGTTGGAGAATTGGAATTAAGGTCTGATGAAGCATTAGGCCCTTTAATTGATGCTTTAACAAATAGTAGAAAAAAACAAATTAGATTGAATGCAGCTACATTATTGGGTGCAATTGGTGACCCTAAAGCTATCCCTGCCTTAATTGAAACCTTAGGCGACAATAATAAATTGGTTAGGAGGGAAGCTTCAACCGCTTTAAGTCGTATGGGTGAACCTGCTGTGGAACCTTTAATTGAAACTTTGGATGATGAAGATTGGAGAGTTAGGGGAGCAGCTGCTTGGGCTTTAGGTAACTTGGATGATGAAAGGGCTATTCCTGCACTTGAAAAATTGCTTGATGATGAAAGTGGTTTTGTAAAGCAAGGTGCACAAAGTGCAATAGCTTCAATTAAAAAATAAGGATAATTCTTAATTATCTTTAATCTTTCTTTTTTTTAATAAATTTATTAATGAAAATTAATATTTCTTCAATTTTTTTACTTTTTTTATTATACTTTCTAAACATTTTTTAATATTTTTTAATTATTTCTACTTTTTTTCAGAATTTTTTATTATCGGAAGGTATTTTCCAACACATTTATATAT
>NZ_JAZRHE010000162.1:0-22547 GCF_045644645.1 Methanobrevibacter sp. | reverse complement strand
CTAAAAGGATTCAACAAGCATCAAATAATATTTAACCACATTATATTAAGCAGGTGATTCAAATCCTCATGAGACCAGCCTGCCAAGATGACAAGTCCATTCTAATGTTTCTGTGGATTACGATTGCAAGGTAATACTTATTCCTTATTTCAAAAAAAATTCCAATGCATCCAGTAATGCTTTGGATGAATTCGAATTGGCCATCATGAAAAAATAGGCAATCCTGCCAAAAACTAATTTCAGCAGAAAGCACCGATAAAAAAAAAAGAAAAATGAGAAAAGCCCAATGATTAAACCTTATCCAAAGCCTGGTCCACATCGGCCAGTATATCCTCTATGTCCTCAATGCCGACGGAGAACCTGATCAGGTCAGGTGTTACCCCAGTGGACAGCTGCTGCTCTTCGGACAGTTGGGAATGTGTTGTTGAAGCTGGATGCACTACAAGGGATTTCGCATCACCGATGTTTGCCAAAAATGAAAGCAGTTCAACGCTTTCAATGAATTTCAAGGCTCCGTCATAACCTGCCTTAAGGCCGAATGAAACTATTCCACCATAGCCTTTCTCAGCGTATTTTTTGGCCACTTCGTGGTTAGGTGAGCTTTCAAGACCTGAATATGTTACCCAGGCAACCTTCGGATGTGCTTCCAGATGCTCTGCTACCGCCATTGCATTTGAAGCATGCCTTTCAATCCTCAGACCCAAAGTTTCAAGACCCTGCAATAATAAGAATGATCCGAAAGGTGAAGGAACTGCACCTGTGTCCCTTCCGATGACCGCTCTTATTCTTGTTGTAAAAGCTGCTGCACCGAATGTTTCTGCAAACACCAAACC
Organism: Methanobrevibacter sp.; assembly: GCF_045644645.1. Classification (GTDB taxonomy): domain Archaea; phylum Methanobacteriota; class Methanobacteria; order Methanobacteriales; family Methanobacteriaceae; genus Methanocatella. The sequence continues at coordinate 21,714 of NZ_JAZRHE010000162.1, read as the reverse complement.
GTTGTATGTTGCATCAGGTTCGGAAAGTGTTGGGAACTTGCCGTTCATCCAGTCGAAGTCGCCCTTTTCAATGATGATTCCGCCAAGGGTAGTACCATGACCACCAATGTATTTGGTTGCAGATGAAGATATGATATCTGCTCCATGGTCAAAAGGCCTAACTGAACCAATTCCAACTGTATTATCTGCAATCAATGGAATTCCATGTGAATGAGCTATTTCAGAAATTCTGTCAAAATCAGGAATGTCAAGTTTCGGATTTCCTATTGATTCAACATAGATTGCTTTTGTTTTATCGTTGATTGCTTTTTCAAATTCATCAGGTGACTGTGAATCAACAAATGTTACACTGCGTCCCAGTTCCTCCAATGTGTTTTCAAAAAGCTCATATGTTCCGCCATAGAGGTTGTCCGCTGATACGATGTTGTCTCCCACTTGAGTCAGGTTAATGATTGTATAGAATATTGCTGACATTCCTGATGAGGTTGCATATGCTGCAGTTCCTCCTTCAATTGCAGCCATCCTCTTTTCAAAAGCTTCAGTGGTCGGATTTGTCAGTCTTGTGTAGATGTTTCCTCCCTCCTTAAGTGCGAATCTGTTTGCAGCCTGTTCGGGAGTGTCAAATACATAGGAAGTTGTCTGGTAGATTGGAGTTACCCTTGAACCGGTTTCATCCACTTCTTCCTGTCCGGCATGCACGCCGATTGTTGAAATGTTTTTCTTGTTTTTGATTTCATATGCCATAATAATCATTTATAATTTTGTAAAAATTAATATTTATATTTAAACAATAATTGATGTCAGTCTGTAAAATTAACATTAATAATAATATTATTGTTAAAAACTCATTTATTAAGTTAATTTCTATTCAATTTAAAAAATACAGATTTATATCTGATTAAATAGAATTTAAATCTATGAAACTTGGAAAAATTATATCGACCATATTGAGTTTGATATCACCAATTACTGGTGAAAGTGACTGTCAAAAATACGAAAAACTAGAAATCAATGATGTTCCATCGATTAGAAAATCTGATCTGCCTTCTGAATTTGGTGATGTTGCATTTGAAGTTGTTGATGAATTCATTAGAAAAACTAGAACTTTAAATTATGAAATATTATTGTTTTTCGATTATATTACAGGAGAAATTCTTAGATGCAAAATAGGAACTGAAAGCAGTGTTGAATTGCAATTCAAGGATGGTGAATTTGACGGCAAACATGTTGCTTCAATACATAACCACACAAAAGACATATATACTCCCCCATCAGACAAAAATTTTGGAATTTTTTTGAGAAACTGGGAAGATTATGAATTAATTGCTGGAATTGATGGATTATAGATTTTAAAAGGAAAAGTTAAGGATGAAAAATTATGTTTCGAATTGAAATTCATTTCAAATCTGCTATTCAATATGGCATTAGAAGACGCAGTAAAAACAACTGAAAACATTAAAGATAGAGAAACTATATGTGATGAAAACTATGGAATATTACTGTCAAAGTATATAAACAATAAAAATCTTAATGAAATACAAATAACAAAAAGAGGGTACAAAAATGACTAAAATTTCTGCAGAATTTAATTGTAAAAAGAAAATTAGAGACCCGCTAGAAATTCAAAAAGTTATCAAACGTGCAAATGACCCAAACAGATTGCATTGGAAAGATGCAGTATATGCCTTGTTCCACATCATGGGTGTGGACATAACTTATGATGAAATACCTCTAGAATAGACCTTTTTAAAACCCAAACAGATCCTGTGCATCCAGCATAACATCCACTATATAAACCTCAAACGGACACCTCAGTTCGCATTCACCACAGGCGATGCAGTCATTAGCATTGTATTTCAAGTTATGATAATGCTCATTAACGCTTGCCGGAACTTCATCCTGATTTTTGGCCAGATCGAACAATTTGTTTACCATCGCTATATCAATGCCTGAACTGCATGGCTGGCAATGCCCACAGTAGGTGCACTGCCCCTTGAACGAATGCAAAGGAGCATTTTTCAAAACTTCAGCATAGTCTTTTTCATCATCACCTGCATTGCAGTATTTCAATGATTCCATAAGCTCATCAACGGTTTTAACTCCGACAAAAATGCTTGAAACACCTTTTTGTTCTAATGCATAATGTATGCACTGTACCGGAGTCAGCGCAATGCCGAACGGTGAGGTCTCATCAGCCAATAAATTTCCTCCGGCAAACCCTTTCATTACTGTCAGTGCAGTTCCGTTTTTCTCGCAAAGATCATAGATTTCTGCCCTTTGAGGATTGACGCTTGAAAAGTCATTGTCAAAGGCATCCTCCTTTCTGTACTCCTCAATGTCATCCATCGCCCCAAACATGTCGTATGCCGGATTGATTGAAAACATCAGCAGCTCAATTTCAGGGTTTTCAGCCGCTAAAATTCCGATTTCGGGATTGTGGGTGCTCAATCCGATGTGGGCTATTGTTCCATCACTTTTCAGTTTACGGACATAATCGATAAAAGGCCCGTTCATTATGTTTTCATAATCCTCAATCTGGTCGACATAGTGAATCATGCCGAAATCCAGAGTATCGATTTGAAAGCGTTCCATAAAGTCTTCAAATGCAGGAATCACCTTGTCCATGTCACGTGTCCTCACATACTGATTGTCTTGCCAGGTTGAACCTATGTGACCCTGTATGACCCAGTTGTCACGGTTGGGATTGATTGCACGGCCAAGGTGTGAGCGCACATCAGGTTCGCTCATCCAGCAGTCGACAAAGTTGATTCCATTTGCTTCGCAAGCTTTTATTAACTCCAAAGTATCTTCATAAGGCCTTTCTACCAGAAATTCTGCTCCAAATGCAATTTCAGAAACTTCAATATTTGTGTTTCCCAACTTCCTGTATTTCATTGATTTCCCTCAAATTATTCTTTGTCAAACATATAATTAATATTATGTTAAATTCAAAATAATACTTAAAGGTGAACATGATGAATATAGGAATACTTGGCGCAACCGGAAACTTCGGAAGACTCTTCAGTGCAAAGCTGCTTGCAAATCCGAATTATCACTTGACTGTAATTTCAAAGTCTGCAGGAAACATCTTTGAAGACAGCTTCAGGGTGACTGCGAAGACCATCGATGCAACAAACCATAAGGATCTGAAGAATGCTTTGGAAGGTGCAGATATCGTATACTGTGCCGTTTCAGGCCCTGACCAGGCCGCCATTGCCCGCAATCTGGTGGAAATAAATCCAAAAAGATTAATCTACATGACAGTCGTTGGAATCTACAATGAGCTTGAAGGCGAAGGTGCTGAATTCAATCTGGAAAACGAAAAGGAGCAGATTCCAAACAGGAATGCATCAGATCTGATTGAGGAAAGTGATTTGAACTATACGGTTTTAAGATGCGGCTATCTCATTAACGGAGAAGATAACGACTACGCCATAACCAGAAAGGGAGAAACCCCAAAAGGCTATGTCTCCACATTCGAATCCGTTGAAAAGATCGCTTTGGAAATCATTGAAAATCCAGAACTTTATTTGAAAGAAAACATCAGCATTACAAGAGACATGAGTTAAATGTATACGAAAGAATTCATTTTAGGTGAAGTCAATAAGATTCGCGAAGAAATCGGTCATGACAAGGTGAACATCTTCATTGAAGAGTTGTACTTTGATGAAAATACCAATGAATTATGGATCATTACAGAAGACCGTCCCGACAAGTCATCCATTATCGGCAAGGGCGGCTGGGTAGTCGGAAAGCTAAGAGAAAAACTTGATTTAGAAAGCATTCATGTTGAATCATATGGGGACTTTTTAAACAAGGAATATAAACTGAAACTATCCAAAAAGACTGTTCATAACTTAAACTCAGATTTAATTGGCCTTGAAAACCTGGAAAAAACAATTGACAGCAAATTGGATAACATTTACAGTTTCAGTTTTGACACTTACCTTAAGGAAAATGAATTCGAGGAATCAGAAAACATCGAAGCGGTCGTTGCGCTTTCAGGTGGTGTCGACAGCAGCTTCTCATTGATTCTAGCTAAAAAGCTAGGTTTCAATCCAATAGCTGTCACAGTTGATCCGGGGACTATAATTTTACCGAAACAGTTCAAAGAGAATATTAAATTAATTACAGAGTCCTTAAATATATCTCATGAATATATTGAAGCGGATTATTCGCAAGTAATCAATGAATCATTTACAGGAAAGCTTCATCCATGCGGAAGATGTTCCACCAACACCGGCGAGCTGGTTAGGGAATATGCAAAATCAAGAGAAATACCGATAATTGTCTTTGGTGATATGCTTGCAACAGGTAGCCAATGCATAAATATGCAGGACGATTCATTATATCGATTGAACCTTCCGGCAAGTTTGAGTGTCGGCAAGCAGGAGATAAAATCCTTAATCAGAAACTATGATTTAAGAGAGTTCAAGGGATTCGGCTGTCCGCTTCTCTATGAGGTCCACAGAAAGTTCCCTCATATGAAGAAATTTTCAATACAAAGAATTCTTAGGGAAACCCGTTCAGGTGCACTTGAGCCCGGCGAGGCACTGGATTTGATTTGGAGCTTCTACAAAACAAAATAGTTAATAACCAGATTTGAAAGATAAGATAATATGATGTTTAAAATTTGTCCAAGATGCGGGTCCAAGAATGTAAAATGGATTATTCCCCAAAACTGGTCCCAATGGATTTGTTATGATTGCGACTACACTGGACCAATAATTGAAGGAAATCAGGACCTGGCCGATGAAATCCATGAAAACTATTTGGAATCACAAAATCATTCCGAATAAATTCTAATTTTCATAAAAATCAATCAAAAGTTGCAATGGGATATGAATAGAAGCTGAGCCATAACTTTTTGAAATATCAAATAAGTTTTCTATAGATATCCTTTTTGCAACAAATGCATCAATAATTAAAAAAATTATTTAGCAATTGATATATTGTTTTTAAGAGTATTTAAAAGTTTAGGTATACCTAAATAAAATTCTTGCTAAAAAAATATAGGAATTAGTTAAATCCCCAACCTTTCAAATTCATCATTTAAGAAAACTTTGATGTTGTCACGAGCCATTTCAACCATTTCAGGAGCAGGACCTCCCGGAACAGCTCTGATTTTAACGTTTTCAGCAGGATTCAAGGCCCTTTGAATTAAATCATCTGACAAGTTCAACTCATCAAAGCCCAATTCGACAGCAATGTCATCTATAAATTTAGAAGTGATGTCCTCTTCAGACATATCATTGGCTGTGGCTTCATTCACTATCCTTCCCACAATCTTATGGGCAGTTCTGAATGGAATTTGCTTTTCACGAACCATGATATCCGCCAGGTCAGTTGCGGTTGCAAAGTTCTTGCCAGCAAGTTCAGCACACCTATCCACTTTGAATTCAACGGAAAGCATCATCTTTGTAACGATGGATAAGGTTTCCTGAGTCACTTTCACCGCATTCCATAAATGGGGGGTTATTTCCTGCAAGTCCCTATTGTAAGTGTATGGAATGGCCTTTAAGATTGTTAAGATGGTTATTAACTCACCGTTTGCAATGCTGGTTTTTCCTCTTGCAAGCTCAGCCACATCAGGGTTTTTCTTCTGTGGCATAATAGAAGAAGTTGATGAATATTCATCGGCCATTTCAATGACACCAAACTCATAAGTGCTCCACAATACCAACTCCTCACATATTTTGGCCAAAGTGGATGACAATGCCCCCAGATCAAAGACGGTTTCTGCAATGAAGTCACGTGCTGAAACACCGTCCATTGAGTTTTCCAGGTATGCGTCAAAACCAAGCAAATCGGTAGTCAGCTGCCTGTTGATTGGAAAACTGGTAGTGGCCATAGCGGCAGACCCTAATGGGTTTAAGTTAACACGCTTGTAAGTGTCGCTTAAACGTTCATAGTCCCTTTTAAGTGCCTGGACATGAGCCATCAGGTGATGGGCTATTGTAATCGGCTGAGCATGCTGCAGGTGGGTGAAACCTATGAAAATATCTTCAAGGTGTTCTCCAGCCATCTCCACTAATCCTTCCATAAACTCCAGAATGCCAATCTGAATTTCTTCAATCATTTCCCTTAAAACCAACCTGACATCACATGCGACCTGGTCATTACGTGATTTCGCAGTATGCATATAACCTGCCTGCGGACCTATTTTGGAGGTTACATAGTTTTCAATCGCCATGTGAACATCCTCAACGGAAGCGTCGAATACCAAAGCGTCAAACCCTTCCTCTTTAAGGCAATCCAGAGCACATAAAATATTATCGGCAATTCCCTCATCGATAATTCCCTCATGCTTAAGCATTGAAGTGTGTGCAAAATTAGTCTTGATGTCGGCTTCAAAAAGAACCTTATCGGCATCATATGATGAAGTGTATTCAGCTGCTTCATCAGTCATTCCAGTTTTAAAACGACCGTTTCTAATATTATCCAAAGAAATCCCTTCTAAAAAATATATTAAAAATAAAAATAAATAAAAAAAGAAATAAAGATTTGAAAAATCTTATTTTTTCATTTCGGTATATCCACATTTGCCGCAAGCGAATCTGTCACCATGGTCAGCCATGAATACACCTTCACCACAACGAGGACAAATTGGATTTTTCCTTTCAATTTTGTCGCCATCTACTTTGTAAAGATCAGATTTTCTTACCATTCAAATCACCTATTCTTCTGCTTCTTCTTCTGCTTCCTCTTCAGCAGGTTCTTCAGGTTCTTCATTTTTAGCAATGACATGTTTAGCTTCAATGTATTTTAAATCTTCAACAGTGTCATAGACTTTAGCATAACCTATAGCTTTAGGTTCGCCGTAGTGTGGTTGTACATTGTCGACAACGATTAAATCTTTTTTAGTGTTTAATAAAGCAACTAATTTTGATTTAATGTCTAAAAGTTTAGGAGTTGCTTCTCCATCGTAATCAACATAAAATTTAATTTCCTTTCTGTTAAAAACTTTATTTTCTTTTTCACCAATAAATTCAATTTCCATTATAAAACCTCATTTATTCATTCTTCAATAAATCCGTCAATAAGCTTTTGAGCTTTAGTTTTCATGTCAGAAACTTTTAAAAGCACCAGCCCTTCATTGGGTTGTCCGTAAAGAATTGTAGTTTCTGGTTTTGCCATTAAGATGCAAGGAAGAACTGCAAGATCTTCTTCCCCTGCTACTTCAATTACATAACATTCGCCACTGTTAGATAATTCAAGAGCTTGGCCTATGGTTTCCCATAGATCATCCGTAATGGTTCCAGCGGGATTTTCAGCCTTCAAAATATTTTCTGCATGTATAACATCATGAGTATGATTTTTTCTTTGAATTAAGTTGTCAATAATACCGATGTTCGGATATAATTCATATCTTGTAAGATTGGCAAAAGTTGCATCACCAACAGAAATTAAAAACTCAGAAGATTTAATTTCTTCAATAGCATCTTCGAAGTCAGGATATAATTTGCCTAATGGCTTTTTAAGCTCAATTATTATATCTTTATTTAATTCTGCATCTAAACGTAACACAAAAAACCCTCTATCTTACTCTTAAACAATATTCTCCTGGAATTTTAATATTTAATTCTTTAGCAATGTCAGAATCTTCAGGATCAGTTATTATTAAAAGACCACTCCAGTTATCAGAAGTTACGCCTCCACATGATGGACAATGATCTTTATCTGAAATCATTTTACAAACTGTACAAGCTTTCATTCTCCACCCTTCTTACTTTTCTCTTTTGCTTCTTCAATCCATTCAAATCTACCTAAGTTAGGTTGTCTCATAGTGAGTGGGATTTTGGAATTTCTATTATTTTCGATATTATTTGTAGATTCGTCTTTAATAGAGACACTAACCGCCCTAGCTCTAACCAAATCTCCTTCATCCAAAGATTTGTTAGATTCTTTAGCAAGCAATGCCCCTCTTTTTGCATCATAATTAATGTAATCATCAGTGACCTGGGAAACGTGTATTAAACCATCCATAGGTCCAATTCTTACAAATGCACCATAATCAACAATATCAATTACTTCACCATCGAAAATTTCATGCTGTTCCGGTTTAAAGAAAATTGCTTCAAAGATAACATTATGATATGCTGCACCATCACCCATAATGAGCCTACCTTCGCCAATTTCAACTATATCGTTTACACAGATAAGTAAACCAAGCTTTTTGTCTAAACGACCCTCGTAAGTTTCGTTTAAAGTTTCGATAGCGACTTCTTTAAGAGGATTTTCAAACTTGTAAGGTGGAATTCTTACAGTATCCTCGATTTTTGTTTTATAATACAAAATAATCCCTCATTTCTAAATAAGTTAATTAATATTATATTTTACCATCAACAGCAATATATCTTTTTTGTCTTAGATATGCTACTGTGATACCTTTTTCCTTTGCACGATTTTTTAATTCTATGTCATTTGTAGCTAATACTTCTGAAACTCTAAGTAACGCATCATCCACAGTTTCATTTTCCAATAATGAAATATCCTTTATTTCAATTTTTGAAGAATTAGCTAACTTCAAGGCCAAATTTGCATTTAACCTTGTTTTTCCTTTGTTATTATTTTTCAAACCCTTCAATTCATTGATAACAAAGCTCGGAGTAGTTAATTTATAAGAAGGTAATGTTTTTTCAAGTTCAGTGATTATATCCACATTGAACTGAAAAGGAACCATAAAAAAATTGGTATCAATCACAATTTCCTTAGAGTTCATTATCCCCCCTCTATTTAATAATACCGTAACCGATTAATCTCCAACGAGCACCGACTCTACGACTTAAAGCAACCCTATCACCAGGACTAGCGCAAACAGGCAATTTGAGAGTAACATCAACAACATTTTTCTTGGTTGAAGTAACAACGCCAATTGTAGTTGTAGTACCGCAATTAATCATTAAAGCTTCTTTAATTTTAATTGGAGTGACATCACGTTCCTCTTTAGTACCTACAACACGGTCAAGTAAATTAGCTTCCATTTTGAAACTATTCAATACATCCGGTAAAGTACCTTCTTCACCTGCAACGGTTCCAGACAATGAATCTGATTTGGTTAAAGACGGATCTAATTTGGTTGCAATACCAACAAGCCCGCCAGGACCAATTTCTTCAACTTGCTTGCCGTTAGCTTCAAGACCGATAATTTCTGATTTAAGAGTAATTCTTTCACCATTATTGGAAGGACCTGGTCTGATTTCAATAGTATCACCAAGCTTAAATTTACCTTGAACTAAAGTGCCGCCAATAACCCCTCCCTTGATCTTATCAGCACCGGAACCCGGTTTGTTAATATCAAATGACCTTGCTACATGCATTAATGCAGTATCATCAATATTTCTTTCTGGAGGTTGAATTTGTTTAAGCATTGTTTCGATTAATATATCAATATTTGCTCCTTGTTGAGCAGATACAGGTATTATTAATGCATCTTCAGCACAAGTACCTTTAACAAATTCCTTAATTTCATTATAACTTTCTATAGCTCTTTCCTTTGAAACAATATCAATTTTATTTTGAACTACAATAACATCTTTAACACCGATTACATCAAGCGCCATAAGATGTTCTTTAGTTTGTGGTTGTGGACAAGACTCATTTGCGGCAATTACTAAAACTGCACCATCCATAATTGCAGCACCAGATAACATAGTTGCCATAAGAGTTTCGTGACCTGGAGCATCAACAAAAGACACTTTTCTAATTAATTCGGTTTCGCTACCACAGATTTCACATTTTTCAGAAGTAGTATAACATTCAGGTTCACCGCATTCAGGACATTTCCTGAATTCGATATCCGCATAACCTAAACGAATAGAAATACCTCTTTTTGTTTCCTCACTGTGAGTATCAGTCCAAACTCCTGATAATGCTTTAGTAAGAGTAGTCTTACCATGGTCTACGTGACCAACCAAACCTATGTTAACATCTGACTGTACGTTCACAGATAACCACCTTTTATAATTTAATTCAACTTAAATGTAAAATAAGAAAAATAGTAGAACTATTCTTCCTCTTCTTCACCAGCACCAATAATTTCAGCTATTGATTTGCTTCCAGCTTCAGTAACTACAGTGTTGATTTGTACGATATCTTCAGCGATAGTGTTTCCTCTTACGGTTTTTCTTTTTTTAACACCATCTGCTTTAGGATGATAACCAATACCACCAGTTAATAAACTTTTTATTCTTCTAGTACCGGAAACATCTTTTTTCATGGTAAAACCATTTTTATCACTACCACCAGTGATTTTTAAAGTGTAACCATCTAAACCAACAATTCCACCATCAAATTCATCACCGATGACTAATCCGTTAAAAGCCTTGGTCTCATCTACTTCAAATTGATGAGATTCAGCCCCTTGAGACACAACTACTTTGAATGCCATGGTATTTCCTCCTTAGTTTTTTTATAAACCCAATTTATTATTCAAAAAGACCAAATTTACCCCAATCTGGATCTTGTTTACGTTTGATTTCTAAAAATTCATATAAAGTTTCAAATTCATCTTCAGTCAGTTTATCTTTAAATTCTCTTTCAATGAATTTATAATGCTTTTCAGGGATATCAATGTATAATTCATCTCCTTCATCGAAGTGTTTTCCTACAATCGCGTCTTTAATAGCCATTGCTACCCTTTGACCTCTGGAAATATCCGGTAATGTCTCGCCTTTATCTTCCATACTGGCAATGACACCAACATATTCCCCATTTTTATTAATTAATGTCTGACCTTGTTTAATTGTGCCGCTGATGGATTCAATTCCAATAATTGCTGGTTTGCTTTGACGGAAAACCAGTTTTGGTAAAGCCATGAATTTTGCCGGTTTAATAATGGCATCATAAAATGCCTTTTTCTTGGCGTTTTCCATTTCATCAATCCATGCTTCATAATCTTCAATAATCTGATAGATTACATCACCTTGGAATAGTTCAACATCGGAATTATTAAGGTCATCTACAGAATTTGGATGAACATTGACATTGAATGCGATAATTGCTCCGTGTGAATCATTTTCATTCAATGCAATGGATGAATTAATAATATCTCTACGATTAACATCACCAATGTCCGCTTCACGAATAGGGATGTCCAATTCTCTTAATAACTTAACAATAGCTTCAAGAGAACCTAATGTATCTGCTTTAACTAAAATTCCTTCATCTTCAGTGCTGATAGTAATATCTTCAATTTCTTTTAAGATTTCCTCTTCAACATTTTCATCATCACTTAAAACTCTAAGTGGTGAACCTGAAATGACATTATCCAAATTAGGAGCAGCGATTTTAATACCTGCAGCTGCAACTACTTCATCGAACTTTTGGAATTTCTTTTTGGAGTCTCTCATTTCTTCTAATGGAAGCGGCCTTAAAATAGATCTAATTTTAGTAGTTAAAACCTCATTTGAAGAAGTCATTAAAGCAATCTCATCATTAGTTCGTAAAACACCATCATAAATAATACTATCAATAGTGAGACCTAATCCTATTTCTTCTTTAACTTCCAAAACAGTCCCCTTGGCAGGAGCATCTTCATTGATTTCTAGCTGTTCAGTTAAGTATTCCTGAGCAAGACCTAAAAGCATTGCTAAAACTTCAATAATTCCTTCACCAGATCTGGCGCTGATTGGAATAATACTGATTTGCGAAGCAAAGTCGCTTACCCTATCAAATCTTTCGGATTGGAAACCCTCCTTGTGAAGAGTGCCTACAATTTCATAAACTTTTGTATCCAAATCTTGCTTAACACTTTGAGCTTGTTGTTCAAAGGATTCCTTGAAAGAAGCCCCTTCATGTGTTTCCCAACCGAATAACATGTCGATTTTATTTGCCACAACAATGAACGGAGTTCTATACATCTTAAGAATGTTTAATGCCTCATATGTTTGTGGTTTAAAACCGTCATTAATATCAACAATCAATACAGCCAAATCAGCTAAAGCGCCACCACGTTTTCTTAAACTGGTGAATGCTGCGTGACCTGGAGTATCGATAAAGAATAATCCAGGAATTAAATCTTTAATAGTTAATCTAGATATAAAATTTCCACAGATTTCTTCAATGGTATCGTTAGGTATCTCTGTAGCACCGATATGTTGAGTAATACCTCCTGCTTCCTTATCAGCAATGGTACTGCCCCTGATATAATCTAATAATGTAGTTTTTCCATGGTCTACATGACCTAATACGGATACAATTGGGGATCTGATTTTCATAGTATCTTTCTTAATAATAAACTTTTAAAACATTAAATTTATTCATAAATTAAATCATTATCGACGATTTCGTAATCGCAAATTTCATCTTCATTAAAGAACAGAGCGATTTCCCTTTCAGCAGATTCCGGAGCGTCTGAAGCATGAATAATGTTTCTGCCTGTATTCATACCAAAGTCTCCTCTGATAGTTCCAAGATCAGCTTCTAAAGGATTGGTTGCACCAACAATTTTTCTAATAGTTGTAATTGCTTCTTCACCTTCAATCACCATTGCTAAGGATGGTGAAGATGTGATATATTCAACTAAACTTGGGAAAAACGGTTTATCTGCATGTTCTCCGTAATGAGTTTTTGCTAAGTCTTCATCTATTTGAATTAATTTAACAGCTACAATTTGAAGACCTTTGTCTTCAAAACGGGATAATATTTTACCCATGAGACGTCTTTGGACAGCGTCCGGTTTCATCATAACAAAACTTTTTTGAATCATTCTTTAACCCATTTAACCTTTCTTGAAACTCTTCCGAGTTTAATCATATTTTTCTCACATTTACTGCTACAAAAGAAATAAATTGAACCGTCTCTTTTGACGTACATCTTTCCTGTACCTTCTTCTATTTCCTTTTTACAGAATGAACAAGTTCTCATGTTCTTACACCTTCTTATGGAGTCTTAATTTCTTTAGCTTCTCTGATTGTATCAAGTAACATTAAAATGTCACCTTCTCTGACAGGACCCATAATGTTTCTTGTTAAAATTCTTCCTTTATCTCTACCATCGAGGATTCTGCATTTGATTTGCATTACCTCACCAGTCATACCAGTTCTTTTTAAAACTTCAATGACTTCAGCAGGAGTTCCTTCTTCCATTTAAATCACCGTAAATTTATTAAAAGAATATGCTTATTCTTTTAATTCAGCAACTTTTTCAACAATTTCACTAACAATAGCTTCAGCGTCACCAGCATCAACAATACATGCGGATGCAGTACCAACAGTTAAACCTGCAGCTCCACCAACTTGTTCTTTGGTAGGTAAGTATGCGTAAGGAATTTCTTTTTCATCTGCTAATACAGGAATGTGTGCAACGATTTCAGCAGGATCAACATCTTCAGCGATAACTACTAATTTTGCATCTCCTCTTTCGATAAATTTAGTTACTTCGTTAGTACCTTTTGCTACTTTACCAGTAGATTGTGCGGTTTCTAATGCTTCTTCAACTTGTTTAGCTAATTCTTCAGGTGTGTCAAATTTTACATAAATGTTTGCCATAAAATATACCTCCTTTTTCATCTGGCTATGCCATCCATCGGCAGATATTATAATTCTTTTGAATCATAATATAATGTAATTATATATAGTTATATTATTTTTTAACTATAGAAATTACTCAAATTATTCAATGGAATAATTTAATATAGTTTTTAATAATACTAATTCTTGAATAATTCATATATCACTAAATATAATCCCGTAATAAAAAAACAAGGGGGATTAGACTTTCAATACAAATACTTCTGAATTTCATATAATTTTTAGCAAAACTAAAAATAAAAATTTAGTAATTAATGAAATAATTCTAGAGAACTAGACAATATTAAATTAGTTTGTATAGTATATAAATGTTTGTAAAAATAACGTTAAAAAAAGTAATTTGACAAAAAAATATTAAAATAGTTTAGTGAAAAGTGTAAAAGAGATAGTAATTAAATTACTATCTATGACAATTAACAAATCTATTTAATTGCTAATTTAACATCTTCAGCTTTTACAGTTTTTCTACCAGCGTGACGAGCAAATCCTACAGCTTTTGCTGCGATTTCGTTTCCGTAATCTTCGATAGCTTCTGTTAAAGCAATTTTTGCGTCATCACTTACTCTTTGTGCACCTGCATTTTTAAGTATTCTTCCTACTGGAGCAATTGGTAATTCACTCATAATTTACACCTCATTTTTTTGATAATAATAGTTTTTATTTGCTTATATATAAATATATTGGTTTATTCCTTTTGATTTTGAAAGATTTCAACATTATAAACTACATAAAAATAACCTAAAAATTGACAGCATTATCTTTGAAAATGTTTTTCATACATTTGTTTAATAAACAAATCTAATGATTAAATTTGAAAAAATAAGAAATGAAAAGCAAAATAAGCAAATAAAAAAATAAAATTAGATTTGAAAAAACAAATCTATTTTTCCATAAGGATTTTTCTTAAAGTATCGATATCGGCATCCACTTCAATAGGTTTTGTACATGCCTCAATAGCAGTGTTCGGATCTTTAAGCAAGTGTCCTGTTACAACACAGGTTATTGTTTCGCCTTTTTCTACAACACCCTCATTGACAAGTTTTTTAAGACCTGCTATTGAAGCTGCTGAAGCCGGTTCAACACCAATACCCTCTGTTCTTGCAAGCAATTTTTGAGCATCCAATATTTCTTCATCAGTTACAGTTTCAGAATAGCCATTTGAGTCATAGATCGCATTCAATGCCTTGATATCGCTGACTGGAGCACCAATACGAATTGCAGTTGCAATTGTTTCAGGATTTTCAACAGGAACTACTCTTTTATCTCCTTTTTTAAATGCATTAGTTACAGGACATGCCCCTTCGGCTTGAATTCCGGTCATCATCGGCAAATCCTTAATGAAACCAGCATCATAAAACTCTTTTATGCCCTTCCAGATGGCTGATATGTTTCCCGCATTACCGACAGGCAAAATAACTCTGTCCGGGGCCTGCCAATCCAAATCTCTGACAATTTCATATCCAATAGTCTTTTGGCCTTCCAACCTGTAAGGGTTAATTGAATTTAATAAATAAAGATGTTTTTCCAATGCAAGAGCAGTCATGGCTTCAAGTGCTTCATCAAAGTTTCCGTTAATGGACATTACTTCTGCACCATGGAACATTGCCTGAGCTAATTTTCCTAAAGCAACTTTTCCGGATGGTAAAAACACAATACAACGTAAACCTGCCCTAGCGGCATATGCAGAAAGTGATGCTGAAGTATTACCGGTTGAAGCACAGCCAACAGTACTTACACCCAATTCCATGGCTTTTGTCATGCCGACTGTCATTCCCCTATCCTTGAAACTTCCTGTCGGATTTGAACCTTCCACTTTAACATATAATTTTACGCCAAGCTCTTCTCCTAATTTATCACACCTGCAAAACGGAGTTCCTCCTTCATCAAGGGAAACAATTTTAGATTCATCTACAGGAATGCATTCTTTGAATTTCCATAAATTATCTCTTCTTCCATCAAAAGTATCTTTGGAAACATTAATCTCATTAACAAGTTCAAGTACAGATCCACACTTTTCACAGGTGTAGATTACTTCATCATCATCATATTCTTCGCCACAAGAAACACATCTTATCATAAAAAATCACATATATATTTTTTAATCTAGTATTATATAAAATTTAACTTATAATTGACATTAAATACGAACCTAAAGGCAATGTAACATAAGCTTCGACAATGCCTGCAATAACCATTAAAATTGAAGCAACAAACAATATTATCAGAGCATGTGCCAGAATATCAAAATTTTCAGAATATGTGTAAACAATTCTATCGATAAACTTCATTTCCTTTTGTTTGATAAATGTTTTAAGCAGATTATATGCAAACTTGAATAATATTAATCCTGAAGAGCAGGCCAATATGCATGATGGAAACTCAAATATCCCATGAGGAATAATTAAAATCAATGCAGATGTTAAATTAGGTACTGTAGCCATAAAATAACCTACAAAAAATCCGTTGAATGCTAAACTTAAAACTGAAATACAAAAGAATAATCCATAAATGAACATTCGAAAGACAACCATGATATTATTGAGAAAAATATCATGGAACGTTATCTTAATTATTCCTGATTGAACCTTATTGGTTAAATCTTCGACAAGAGGATTGAAATAACTATATAAGCTAGGTTCAAAGACATACCCCAAAATCAATGAGATAAAAAAGATTAATATGGAAGCGACAATTATGCCCTTATTTTCAGTGAATGCCAGTTTCACCTCTTTTTTTATAGATTCCATCATATCAAAGTTTTTGCAATTTCTCGAGCTTCAATCTGCTTTTCTTTTAAGTCATCCATAAACTCTTCCATTAGCTCTGCAGTCCTCACTTTACAGTCACCGCAACGTAATGTGCCGTTTAAACAGTCTTGTCTGATTTTTTCAAGCTCTTCATCATCATCAATGAAATGGTATAACAGCATTTCATATATGACACATTTATCAACTTCACCGCCCAATTCCTGCTGTTCTTTTAGGCTTTCTCTTCCACCGGTTTTTGCTGATTTGACTTTTTTAACCGCATCTTTGGTTTCATCATTAAGATAGATTGCAGTGGCAGGTTTGGAACTGCTCATTTTATCGCCGGTCAAACCGGTTAAAAATCTATGGTAAGTGGATGCGGGGGATAAGAATCCCAAATCATCATTTAGTTTATGTGCAATATCCCTGGTTAACCTGATATGAGGATCCTGATCTATTCCAACCGGTACAACGACCTTTTTTGGACCTCCAAATTCCTCCATTTGTGGAAGCAGGATATCTGCGACCTGAACCAATGGTGCCTGAACATGTGCTATATTGGTAGATGGTGTGAAACCATAAATAGCTTTAAGCTGGTTGAAATTAGTTTTGCTTGAAGCTTTAAAAGCTAAATCCTGTAATAATTTATTTTGAGACTGAAGGTAAACATTGATATTATCTTTTTCCAAATCTAAACCTAAAGCTATCCAATTAGTTAAATATTCGTTTACTGCAATTTCACGACCCTTTTCAAAGCTCATTGCCCTAGCGGCATAGGATTCCAGATCCGCAATTGGAAGAGACAGCATTGCACCTTTTTCCTGATACCATTTAAGCTGATCGACAACCATCTTATGACCAATATGCATTTGTCCACTTGGCATCATACCGGTGACAACTGCAAAATCTTTATTCTGGTTTATTAAATTATTTATTTCATCAAATTCCCTATGTCCGAAAATTACTCCCCTTTTCATTAATTTTTGAGGATTTTTAATGTCATCCAATATATCTGAAATTTTACCAATGCCAAACTGATTAACCAACTTATCATAATCCAGGGTAAATGATGCCCATGGGTCTATTAATTCTGCCATTTTTTCACCAATGAATGTCTTAAATTAAATTTGTAATTAAAATTATTAACTTTAAATAATGAAACTTTAAAAATATAATCGCTTTCTTTCATTTAAATTATGGTCTAGTCCATTCAACATTATAGTATGTGATATCAAAATCTTCATCAACAATGGCCAGGAGAAGCTTTTTATTAACCCCATGTGAAACCCTAACATAGCTTGCAAAGTCAAGAGCATCGACATTGTAATTTTCAAAAATAATCTTAACCAAATAATCTGAATGACCTTGACCGGGACTTCGTCCCCTGTCATACAATCTAAATTCTGAACCATACTTGAATCCAGTCTTAATAATGTATCCGCGGTCCTTTAAATCACGATAGACAACATATTTTCCATATAATTCCTGTTCTTTTAAGATGTCAATCAAATAACCTAAGCTACATTCAACATCATCTTCATAAATAGTTAAGCGACCTTTTTCTAATAAATAACATGACTCAATTAAAGAAAGAATCAGACAATCAGCTTCAATTTTACCGAATTTACTTTTCTCGTGTAAAGCTACTGGTCTTTTGCTTCCTTGCTCAATTTTAATCGATACAATTTCATTAGATAAATTTCCGCGCATTAATACACCATAAAAAGAAATAAATTATATTTAATGCTAATATTTTTTAAATAAATATTATATAAAGTTTATTAAAAATGAGAAAAAAAGTTAGATTCTAATAAAAATATTATTAGCCATTTCCAAGGAAATAGATAACTCTTCACCATCGATTCTAACAAAATAATTTCCCATCTGATTTTCATTTGGATTATATTTAATTTGAGAACCGATTTTAATGCCCAAATCAGATATCGCATCCAATAATACTGAATCACCACGTATGAATGAAACTACGCCTTCAGTATTTGAAGTCAATTCAGAAATAGATAATAAATTAAATTGCCTGTTTACAATTTGGTCAAAGTCTTTTTGTGAATAACATTGACTACAGCTATCAAAATCAAAGTTACAAGCGGGAATAATATTATTGTCCGGACATACATCAGGATTATTCAACATGGCACACAATGCTCTTTCAGCCTCATCAGATAAAGTATGCTCCATCTCACAAGCCTGATCATGAACATTTTCCTCTTTAATTTTTAAAACATCAATTAAAAATTTTTCTAGAATTCTGTGTTTTCTTGTGATTTTTTGAGCTATTTTCATACCTTCGTCAGTTAAAGTAGCTCCCTTATATGGAGTATAATCAATATAACCAAGTTTTTCTAATTTTTTAAGCATTTGAGTTACACTGCCCGGTGCAATACCCAATTCTTTTGAAAGTTTTGTAGTTGAAACTTGTTCTTTATTACTTCCATTGCGATATAAAACTTCTAGGTATTCCTCAATATTTTCACTAATTTTATTCTCAGCCATATGATTCACCTTAGACTAGATTAATCAAATATTTATAGCTAGGAGTATAAAAAAGTTTTGGAAAACCTAAATAAACTTTATAATATTGGTAAAAAATAAAAAAAGAAGAAATTAATTAGAATGGCAAACTAGCATAATACGCTTTATGGGTATATGAGTTTGTATTCCAACTAACAACTTTACCGAATGAATTTCTTTCGCTTGTCGGGTCGCCGACAACCCATACATTATCTATTAACACTTGAGTCCAAACATGACCGTAGGTATTACCACTAAGTGTGAAGTAACATGTTCCGTGCTCATATCTGGCAGCAAGCCCCGCTGTCCTGTACATCGCAATCAGCAAATGTGCCTGGTCAACGCAGTTTCCTGATTTGGCATTTAAAGTGCCTACAGCTCCCTTATGGGTATCATAATAATAACTGTATGACACTTTATCTCTCACATAATTAAAGATAACGGTGGCTTTCTCTTTAGCGGTAGTCAGACCAGCAGTTAACGAATTTACAAGATTTTTAATTGCTGCATTATTTACCTGACAATTAGATGTTGCCTGATAATACGGACCCAAATTAGTTATAGTGTTTCTAACGTTCATTCCTCCAACTGAGTAAGAGGAGGATGATGAACCGGACCCCTGTACAATTTTCACATAATTAGGCATGTACTTATCGTTGTTCTTATAGAATGCCAATATACGTGAAAATGCATCAGGCAATACATTGTAGCTGACTTTGCCTACAGCAGAAGACCCATAATTCGGAGCCTGATTATTGGATTTAATGTAATTAGCAACGTTTTTGGCTAAAGTTAAATAATCCTTCCTAAGCAATTGTGCATTAATAGAATCTCCTGACGGATTAGCTGCCGCTTTAACACCATAAATACATTTGATTGCAGCATTATTGGAATTGCCCAATTGATATGCTGCCTGAGTCATTAGATAAAGGAATTCCGGCAATGTGAATGCATGACCTGCAGCGGTGACAGTTTTTGGCATTACACCGTTTGAGGAATAATAATTTTTTAGATTATTTGAAGCTGTTAAAATATCATTAATTGATATTGAAGCAGGACCTGGGGAACTGCTAGTTGATGATCCACCAACAGTTTTAAAGTCAATTAAATTGGTCAAACCATATCTAAATATTATAATTCCATTTGAACCGCCGCTGAGTGCACTTTTAATATCAGTAGTTAATGCGGATACAGATAACTTGGTAACATCATCATCAGACTTATAAGACTGTAAGACAGCCCATACTTTAGCACCTTTTGAGTTATCAACATACCACTTTGCTGTTGTTTGAATCCATGATGTGGATTTTCCGTAATTTCCCTTGTAGATCATCGGCATGACAACGTCCACATATTTGCTGATTGCGGAATAATCCTGACCATAATAATAAGCAGAGCTAGTGGTTTCAGGCATCAGTGTAGCTGAAACAATAAGCGCTGAATTTACCTTATGGATTCCATCAGTGACTAATTTTGTAAATTTGCTAATGGCATCTGTACCGCCACTGGTTTTATATGCAGTACCAGGATATCTTAAATAATCTAAAAGAATACCGGAAACGCCCTTAAGTTTAGCATAATTTTGAGCTTCATCAATTTTATAATTTGAGAAAGCAGTATTATAGGATCCTCCTGAAACAGGATTTACCCATCCTCCATCATCATAAAATGCTTGCATCCAAATATGAACTCTTATACCTAATTTACTGGCGCTGCCAATCCAATTTTCTACAGCGGATTTTCCATGCTTTTCAATGGCATAATAATTTAGGAACAAGTCCGTTACCCCATTAGATGATAATGTATTTAAATTTACATTTTTCATATCCGCGCCAAATACAAAATAACCATTTACATTACTTGGAATAGTTTTTGGACTTACTTTTATTTTAGCACTTATTTGGCTGGATGCGGAATATGCATCATTACCGTAAAATCTCATTTGCACAGTGTAAGTGCCCACAGCCAAACCGCTGGTGGAATACTTAGCCTGACCATTAGCATCAGTCACGATGTACTTCACACCATTATTGGCAAAACCAACCTTGGCACCACTAATAGGCTTACCGTTAGCATCCTTCAAGGTAGCAACCAAATAACTATTAGCCCCATAAACAACATTAACATCAGCAGAAATCAATTTAGTAGAGCCATCATTTACAGTAATCTTGGCACTTGCTTGATTGGATTCGCCATAAGCATCATTGCCATAAAATTTCATCTTCACATTATAAGTGCCTATAGCCAAACCGCTGGTGGAATACTTAGCCTGACCATTAGCATCAGTCACAATGTATTTCACACCATTATTAGCAAAACCAACCTTGGCACCACTAATAGCCTTACCATTAGCATCCTTTAAAGTAGCAACCAAATAACCATTGCTACCATAAGCAACATTAACATCAGCAGAGGTCAATTTAGTAGCAACATTATTCACAACAATCTTAGCACTTGCTTGATTGGATGCGGAATATGCATCATTGCCATAAAATTTCATCTTCACATTATAGGTGCCAGGAGCCAGACTACTGGTGGAATACTTAGCCTGACCATTAGCATCAGTCACAATGTATTTCACACCATTATTAGCAAAACCAACCTTAGCACCCTTAATTGGCTGACCATTAGCATTTGTTAGAGTAGCAACCAAATAACCATTGGCCCCATAAAGAACTGTCACATCAGAAGAAGGCAATTTAGTAGCAACATTATTCACAACAATCCTGGCACTTATTTGATTGGAAGCACCATAAGCATCATTGCCATAAAATTTCATCTTCACATTATAGGTGCCCGGAGCCAGACTACTGGTGGAATACTTAGCCTGACCATTAGCATCAGTCACAATGTATTTCACACCATTATTGGCAAAACCAACCTTAGCACCCTTAATTGGCTGACCA
>NZ_JAZRHE010000161.1:0-7949 GCF_045644645.1 Methanobrevibacter sp. | reverse complement strand
TTTAAAAGTATATGCCAAATGATACATATCGATAAATATACTATCGATTAGAATCCATTAAAATAAAAAAATAAGTAATTTTAATGTAATAATTATGAAAGTAAAAAATCTTACAATCAATAAACAAAAAGCGAAAATAATAAAGTTAATATGGAACTTTTATATATAGTCTTAACAATAATTTAAAAACAGAGGTGTTTGAATGTCAGATATCCAAAAAATAGATGAACTAATAACAAGAGCAGAAGTATTTTACCTTGCAACAGTCAATGGTGACAAACCGAAAGTAAGACCACTGGGTTTCCATTTGCTATTTGAAGACAAGATATACTTTGGAGTAGGAACACACAAAGAAGTTTACAAACAATTACAAGCCAATCCAAATGCGGAAATAGCTGCATGGGACGGAGAACACTTCTTAAGGTATTATGGTGTTGCGGACTTAACTAAAAATGAAGCAGTTGTTGAAAAGGCATTTGACCTCATGCCAGAAATTGCTGAAGCCTACAAGGCCAATGGCTGGGAAATGGGCGTATTCTTCCTTAACGATGCAACTGCCGAAATAAGAAACATGTTTGCAATAGAAGAATCATATGAATTCAAGTATTAATGTTAAAAACATTAATACCCCCACTTTTTTTAAACATGTTTTATATCAGTATAATCTGATATTTCAGAATTGATTGTGCATAAATCAGTTATATTCAAATCATGCACATCACCATGCCCCGTGATTCTTGCAAAGGTTTTTAACTCTTCAGTTGAAACTCTTAAGTAATTTTCAACCCTTTTTGCTGCAGTTTCAATTTTAAGTCTTTTTCTTAATTCCTTGTTCTGGGTTGCAACGCCAACCGGACAGTCCCCGGTATCACAAATCTTATACTGCTGACAAGCTGTTGCAATCATGGCCGCGGTCCCAATAGCTATTGCATTAGCACCCATAGCCAAGGCTTTAGCAAAGTCTGATGAAACACGCAATCCTCCAGTGATTGTCAAATCAATATCGCTTTTATGTTCATCCAAGTATTTGCGAGCTCTTGAAAGAGCATATACTGTTGGAACGGATGTTGAATCCCGAATTAATTTTGGACTGGCTCCGGTTGATCCGCCTCGCCCGTCGATTGTAATGAAATCTGGTCCAGCATATAAAATATGATTAAGGTCATCTTCGATTCTTCCTGCGGCAAACTTAAGGCCTATTGGCCTGCCCTGTGAACGTTTTCTTAAATCATCCACCAGATCTTTCAAATCCTCTTTTGAGTTGACTTCAGGAATTGTGGCCGGAGAGTGAATATCCTCGCCTAATGCTTTGCCCCTAATTTCGGCAATTTCATCTGTAACCTTTTCACCCTGCAATTGACCGCCAAGACCCGGTTTTGTTGATTGACCGATTTTAATTTCAATAGCATCGGCATTTCTTAAATTGTCTTCGGTTACTGAGTATTTGTTTGGCACATATTCAAAGATATATCTATAAGCGTTTTCCATCTCTTCAGTTAGTATTCCTCCTTCACCACTGCATTGAGCGGTTTTTACAGCTGCACTTCCTTTAGAAAGAGCAATTTTAGTTTCTCTTGAAAGCGCACCGAATGACATGTGAGTAATATAAATCGGAGATTCTATGACCAACGGCCTTTTGGCATTCTTACCGATGATTGTTTGAGTATTAACATCAACATCACCATCCAGAGGCTGTGGATTTAACTGATTTCCCAAAATTAGAATATCATCCCAGTTCGGCATCGGCAGTTCCGTATACATTGCCTCAACAATGGACTCTCCGGTAATCGCCATTTGGTGAATTGCATCCATTTGTCTTATATCCTTATCACTTTTAGCATAGTTCTTATCATAAGCAAGTTCAGTGTTGATTTCTATAGTTTCGCTTGATTTTGAGTTTTCCACTTCAACAAACTTTGAAATGTCCTGTTTGCAGATTGGACAGGCATCTAATTCAGTTAATAATATTCCAGTTGCCTCTTCATTATGAATATGACCGCAAATTGTGCATTTATAAATCATTTAATCACCTCATTTACAGATTTCATTAACAATTGCCAATGCATTGAGAGTCCTTGGAAAGCCTATATACGGCATTATTACCGTAAGGGCTGAAATTAATTTTTCTCTATCATTGCCCACCGCCAAATTACCTTGAGTATGCCCTCTTAGTTGATTTTCACATCCCCCCAAAGTTGCAATGAACGTGAACGTTATCAGCTCTCTTTGCTGGTCGTCCAGACCGTCACGTGTATAAAAATCCCCAAAGCAAAAACCTTCAAGGAATATGTTGAAGTGTTTCTGGTCGTTGGGAGTCTGATTTCTCATCATTTCCATATTTTCCTTGCCGAAATAGTTTTCCTGAATTTCACGGCCCCTTTCATATCGGTTGTCCTGACTGGTATTGGACCGATTATCCGATGGCCGGTCAATTCCCTTTTTGTCAAAAACTTTAATGACAACTCCAAAGAAATTGTGTGCTCTTCCAAAACCTACATATGGAACTGATTGGTAAAGCAATTCCTTAACTTCTTCCGGATTGATGTCCTTATCCAAAGCGGAAGTTAAAATCTTTTTAAAAGCCTTTGGTGATTGACAAGCTATTAAAGAAGCTAACATTACCAAAATAGATTCTTTTTCGCTTAAAGTGGAATATTCAAATACTTCATTGAATGCAAAGTTTTTAAAAATCTCATGAAATTCCGGGTCCTTTCTTTGAATTCTTTCAAAATTTTCAAATAAATCGTTCATGTGGATTAGTTTATATTTTTAATATAAAAATTTTGTTAAAAAAAAACTCTTAAAATTGACATGCTATTTTTTTGAGCAAATCAATACTACTGAATCAAAAAAAAATTGCTAAATATTAAATAAAATACTAAAAATAATTATATACCTTTTTATACTAAATAATTCAAAAACTAAACTTATAGTAAAACTATTTAAAAAAAATCAATTTAATTAGGTGGATTTAATTATGGCTAATTTAATAGAGCGAATAATACACAGTCGACATAACATATTGGAAATAATAACTACGGATTTCAAATCCTCATATACCAATCCAATAGTTATACTTCTTTTAATAGCGATTATCATCTTGCCTTCTTTATACGGATTGGTTAACATCTATGCATGTTGGGACCCTTATGAAAACACAGACCATGTCCAATTTGCAGTAGCTAATGAAGATAAAGGGGCAACATATGAAAACATGACCCTAAATGCCGGTAATGATTTAGTTAAAATGCTTAAGAACAATACTGATTTTGACTGGGTGTTTGTAACTTCAGATGAATTGCGGCAGGGAGTGCATGATGGAAAATATTATGCAGGAATAGTAGTTCCCGCCAATTTCAGTGAATCGATTGTATCGATAACAACAAAAGACCCTCATTCAGCTCATTTGGAGTATATCGTTAATGAAAAATATCCTGTAGCTGCCAAATTATCTGACGCGGCTGCCAAGGCAGTATATAATAATATCAATGCTGAAATAGTCACATTCATAAATGTGGCGGCATATGGTAAACTTGGTGAATTGCAGGCAGGATTGGCTTCCGGAGCATCTGAAATGTCCAGCGGTGCAGTTCTATTATCCAATGGTGCCGGCCAGGTTTCCAGTGGTGCTGGCGCAGTATCAGATGGGGCAAATCAATTATCCAATGGTGCCAATGACCTTGCCAACGGTGCTGATCGGGTCGCTAACGGTGCCAATGATTTATCCAACGGTGCAGGACAAGTTGCTACCGGTGCAGGACAAGTTGCTGATGGAACCCACCAAGCATCTACAAAAGTCAATCAGGTTACTGGCGAAATTTCAAATGTAAACCAATATGTTCAGAATCACAGCCATTCCGAATTCATAAAAGATGAAATGAATAAAGTCAATGATAAAGCTTCAAATATTTCTCAAAAGGTAAATACATTGGATAACGGAGCTCATCAAGTTGCTGACGGTGCAAATTCCGTGTCAAATGGAGCCACTTCTTTGGCAGATGGTGCTAATGCTGTTTCTGATGGTGCGAATAAACTCAACAGCGGTGCAAGCGAATTATCCCAAGGCACTTTAAGTTTAGCAGCAGGTGCTGAGTTGCTTGCAAATTCCGCCGCTTCAGCATTGTTTACTGCTTCTTCATCATTGGCAGGCGCTGCAAGTGGATTATCCGATGTAACCGGATTGAATGACTCCCAAGTCGGAGACTATTTCTATGCTCCGGTTAAACTGGACAGAAATGAGGAATTTCAAACCAGCAGTTACGGTTCCCAGGTTTCACCGTTTTATATAGTCTTATCCATGTGGGTTGGTGCATTGATTACATGCGTAATTGTAAGTACCGGATCAAGCATAGGCACCAAATTTGCACCTCACGAAATGTACTTCGGTAAAATGCTGCTGTTCAACATTCTGGCAATATTACAGACTACAGTAACGTTGCTCGGTGCATGGCATCTTGGAATTGATATTGCCAATCCTTTAATGTTCATTTTCTCATGTTATTTCGTTGCGATAATATTCATGACGCTGGTATATTCATTGATATCAGTATTCGGTGATGTGGGAAAAGGTGTGGCAATTATCCTATTGGTATTCCAGATATCCGGTACCGGCGGCATATATCCTGTTGAGATCATGAACAAAATCTTCGCGATATTATATCCATATTTACCGATGACCCATGCAATCAATCTTGTACGTGAATCACAACTCGGTTTAATCTGGTCAAATTACATACCATCATTTGTATTCCTATTGATATTGGGCGGGGTTGTAACTCTCCTAGCAATCATTTTAAAACAAAGATTTGATAAGCATACCAAATATTTCGAAGAAAAACTACATGAAGCTAACCTTTTTAAATAAAGGTTAGTGCATTTATTTTTTTATTTTTTAAAAAAATATATTTTTCATGACTCCAATCAATATTGGGAATATCAGATGGATTGGGTTGCCTTTTTGTCGTGGTGGCAACCTTGTTTTACAATTTACATCAATTTTATTATAGGTCATAAAAATATTTGCCTAAAGAAAATTCGCATGGAGGAGTTCAAACTGAACATTAAAACGCCAATAATAATGGAAGCCATATTTATTGTGATAGCTGTTGTAATATATATGGTCACTTCAAATACATTTTTCATATTCAATTTCCTTTATATCGGGTCAGCCATTTCCATCGGATTGTTTTTCATGGCAAGAAAGCACAGATATGCAAGAAATATTATATTGCTGGCTGTTGGAAGCTATCTATTTTTTTATATTGGAATTGCAGGTCATGAAAACTTATCCATGAGCGGATTTTGGTATTACCTGTTTTTAGGTGTTTTTGAAGCGGCAGTAGTTCACTTTTTAGTTGCAAAGATTATTGGACCTCTTTTGTTTGGCCGTGGATGGTGCGGATATGCATGCTGGACAGCGATGGTACTGGATTTGCTTCCATATAAGACTCCGCAAAACCCTAGGAAAAACTGGGGATATATAAGATATGTGATCTTTCTAGTGATATTGTGTGGTGTGACTTCACTGTTCATTTTAAAGCTTTCCAATTTGGATTTGATAATATACTATCTATTCATTGCCGGAAATTTAACTTATTATGTTGTCGGAATCATATTGGCATATAAGTTAAAGGATAACAGGGCATTCTGCAAATACGTTTGTCCGATAACTGTGTTTTTGAAAATATTCAGCTATTTCTCACTTTTAAGGGTAAAGGTTGATGAAGACTTGTGTGTTGATTGCGGTAAATGCATCAAATCATGTCCGATGGATGTTGACATTCTGGACAATTCAAGAAAAAGAGAAAACGCAACGGAATGCATATTATGCCTTAACTGCATTCACAGTTGCTCAAAGGATGCATTGAAATTATAAGTTCCAGAAAGACAACCCACTTCCATCAATTTAAACACCAAAAAAATAATCATTTTCTAAAAATATCTGAAAATTACACAAAATCGATATTGATAAAGATCCTATGAAAATTCAGCACAAAAAAAACATCAAAATAAAGTTTAATAGAATAAAAATAAAAAATATAGAGTTATTTGCACAATAACTCTTATATCTATCTGTTTTTACATAATAAACAATACCCATATTGTCCAATTTTAACAAAGAAAGTTATTTTTACCTTCTTTCCTGTTTAGACAGATAATTTAATCTCCCTTATTCCAGTTTACAATACCGTAAACAACACATAAAAGTGTGGATAAGATAATTCCCAGATATACTCCCCAGATCCATGGATCCTCAATTCCTAAAATCATCATTATGCATCACTTCCTTTTGTGTCAATAGCTTCAAATGCCTTATCAATCACATCCTGAGCTGGAGGTTTGGTAAGTAAACTTACTACAATTGTGAATATTGCAGAAACCGGCACCGCTATTAACATCACATCAATGAATGGCCATGGTGCTGCCGGCAATAATGTATCTACGCCAAATATGAAATGACAGATTCCAAGACCTACTGCAGTCTTTTTGAATACGAACATTAACCAGAACAAACTTACGAATGTTCCTGATACAATACCTGCAATAGCCCCAAGTCTTGTAATCCCTTTCCAGTAAAGCGCCCCTAGAAATACTGGCAGGAATGCCGCTGCACAGATTTCAAAGAATAAACTTGTTCCTAGTGCAACTACGCTTCCCGGAAGTGAATATGCCATCACCAATGCTAAGATAATAGCTATTAAAATACCAACTCTTGAAATGCTTACCTGGTCTAATTTCTGTTTGGATTTTTCTCTTATTGTTCCGTAAATATCTACACCGAATGCAGTTCCCTGGGTGTGCAATTGTGAGGATATTGTAGACATTGCCGCCGCAATTAAAGATAATAGGAAAATGTATACGAACCATTCAGGCAGTGCCATTGTAATGAATGTCGGAATAACCTTATCAATGTTTCCCCCAACTACATCCACGGCTATCTTTCCCAATTTGTCATAGAAATATACGTTTGAAAGGGATCCTACAATATATGCGGTGGTCGGCATGATTGCAATGAAAATGCCTCCAATCAAAACAGACCTGTTCAATTCCTTATCGGATTTGACTGTCATGAATCTTACAATTAATGACGGTTGTGCAAGTACCCCAATACCTACTCCGATAAGAGTTGAAGATACAAGTGACCACCAGAATGGAGTTCCCAGCTCTGGGAAGGCCGTCCAACCTGTTCCCCCAGTAGCAAGGGCGTCGGCAGGATACAGATTAACCATATTTGTTAAAGCAGTGTTTGCAGTATCGATTCCTCCAAGTAACCAATATACATATACGAGTAAGAAAATCATTGCAATGACCATAATTGTTCCCTGCAATGCATCGGTATACATTACACCACGTATACCTCCGAACAATACATAAAATGTAATGATTATGGATAATATAAGCAATGCAATACCAAAATCAATTAATAAAGATGATTCTAAAAATCTTGCAGCCCCAATCAGCACAACAGCCGCATAGAGTGGCATTGCACAAAAAATAATTAATCCTGAGCAGTAATGAATAAACTTACTATTAAAACGTTTACCTAAAAACTCCGGAAATGTTAAAGATCCTAAAGAGTGACCCATTCTACGGGTTCTTTTTCCTAGAAATACAAATGCAATGAATACACCAATGATAATGTTTAAAAAAGCCAACCATAAAACACTCATACCGTATTCACTTGCAACTCCTCCAAAACCAACAATAGCTGCTGTCGAAATAAAAGTGGCCCCATAACTCATAGCCATGATAAATGGATGCGTATCTTTACCAGCAATCATAAAGTCTTCAGAGGAATTAGTCTTTTTGTATGCATAATAACCTACAAAAACCAAAGCAAAAATGTAGACTATAAACACAATAGCTAAAATCATAACGTTCATAAATAATACCTCTAAACCAAAATAGTGTTACATTAATATAATATGAAAAAGAAATTATATAAACAT
>NZ_JAZRHE010000160.1:0-5477 GCF_045644645.1 Methanobrevibacter sp. | reverse complement strand
AATTATTTGTAAAAATATGGTAAAAATTGCAAATATACAAACATTTATATACTTACTAAAAGGAAGTCATCGAAAAAATGTATAGTTACTATTTATCAGGATTTTAGTAATTAAAAATTTCATTTATAAAGTAAGTGTATTTTTAAAATTTTATTTACAAATGGTAACTAGAAGAATAATTGCATATTTACCAAATACTAATTTTCATATTCTTTTATTCCAGTGAGTTTTTCAATATCTGAATAACTCCAATATTTATTCTCCCAATGATAATACACATCTTTTCTTTTCTTGAATATTCTAAATGGAACATTAGTATTGTCATAAATATGGACAATATCACAAATTTCAACCAAATCAGGAATTAAATTAAGCGCTTTTTCATATCTTGATTTGATTTTATCTTCAGGAACTCCATGACCACCCATGGATTCCCGCATTCTTACTCTTGCGATATTTATTTCATAATCATCTGTGAGAACATAGATGCATCTTAAAAAGTATCCTTTTTCTTTAGCCTTTTGAAGTAACTTCAGATTTCTATCTGTAGAAAGCACTGTTTCAAATGTGAAATCTTCACCTTTTTCCAGCATTGATTTTCTGAGTTCTTCAGCTTTTTGTGCAGCCTCCAAATCACTGCATAAACTTGATTTTTTAATATCGTCAGCATTTATATAAACACCTACAGTTTTTGCCATACGTGTTATTGTGGTTTTGCCACTGCCATTAGGACCTGCAAAAACCATAACTTCAGGAAGTCTACTTTTCTGAGACATAAACTCTCCTTCCATCAGGATACTCTAAATAAGCACGTTTATTTTCATCATCATAACCAGCAATAGGAAGTCCTTTAATCTTACATATATCCTGATCAATTTTAATAGATGCTTTAAATCTTTCCGTGAGTTCTTCATCAGAAATTCCATATGTAGAATCTAATTCATTTTCTTCAACCAAAACAAATCCTCCTTATCACTAATTGTAATATAAAGTATCAACTTCATTAATAATAAATATTTTTGAAGTGAGAGTTAATGCAAAATACACTCATCTTTTCTTGAATGTTAAGTATAGCAATATTCAAAACGTGAATGGAAAAATAGGTTTATTGTTTTGACTTGTATCTATGATGTAATTTTTTATTAAGGAGTTTGTCAAAAATTGAAATCAATTTAATACCATTCAGGATATTCTTTTAAAGACTTGCAGCCTTTAAACATGTCATCCATATATTTTACATTAGAAACATTCCACCCACTCAAATCAGACAAATCTACCAAACCAGAACAGTCTTCAAACATCCCACTCATGTCAGTTACTTTTGAAGTATCCCAATTGGATAATGGTGACAAATCAACCAAAGCAGAACAACCCCCAAACATCCAACTCATGTCAGTTACTTTTGAAGTATCCCAACCAGATAACGGAGACAAATCAACCAAACTAGAACAACCAGTAAACATCCCTCCAATGCGGGTTAATTCATCAGATATTTCAGGAGTTACAATGGCCTTAAGGGATTTAAAACCTTCATATCTACCTAAACTTATATAATCAGATAAATTTTCACTAACAAAGATAATGTCTTTGATATTTTCAACATCTTTCCAGTCCGTTAGGTTTGTTCCATCTTTCAATATGATGAGGACTTTAAAATCACCTAGATCATAAATGCTTTCGGTGGTCGTGTTTAACTTTTCAAATTCTTTCAAATATCTGCTTGTTATTTCAACCCCCCCCTTTTTGTTTAATAGTACCTTTGTTAATTGAAGTATTTAAAATAAGTAAAGTTATGTTCTGGTCTGGTTGATTTATCTGCATTAAATAACTGGCAACTTTATGATTAATGCAATGTGGAAAGTGTATTCGATGATCATGATAATAAATTTATTCACAAAACATTAATCATCAAATATCATAAATTTTTTATTTTAATTAAACTGGTTTAATTAATGAAATAATCAATTTAATCAATATTTAAAAATTAATCATCAACCAGAAAATATCCTAATCACCAACCACAAATATGTTAAATCAAATTACATGCGCTACATTTTTTCATCCAATAACCACACCCCAACTCATTCTGGAATGTCAATCCCAAAATTCCCGAATGCTTCTGTGAATTTAAAGACATATTCCTCATTATCCAGTGTTGTTTTGATTATTCCCTGAAGAACTGATAATTCGAAATCAATATCATCTTCCATTTCTATTTCATCAAAATCCTCAAGATATATTGGGATGATCTTCTTTTTATGCTTTACTGCATATTTTATTTCCTTTTGTATGAGTTCGGATGCAATTGACTCATTTGTTACAAAAACTATGAAAATTTCACAATTCTTTAAACGGG
The DNA here is from genome assembly GCF_045644645.1 of Methanobrevibacter sp. GTDB lineage: Archaea > Methanobacteriota > Methanobacteria > Methanobacteriales > Methanobacteriaceae > Methanocatella. Next base: position 3,121 of record NZ_JAZRHE010000160.1, on the reverse strand, counting down.
CAATGCGACTATTTTTCGTTTCGCATGTTTCGCTGTCATAGTAAACATTGTATCCGAGATTTTGAAATTGTCTGATATCTGGAAATACCAATTCACGGTCTTTGTGAATATAGCTTACAAAAATATACTTGTCATCACCTTCATAAGCTGCCAAAGGATTATTATCCTCTTTACTTTCATCATCTAAATTCAGGAGTTTGAATGCATCTTTGACTAATGTTTCCAAATGTTTTTCAGGTTGCGGATAGGCAGATATTGCACTTTGACCATTAAGATAGTAGTACAGGTCATCTTCCGGAAACGCCTCATCGATGCAGAACTGAATGATTGGCTTATTTTCAATGAATGCAGTTTTTATTTCATTATTTACGAATCTGCTTTCTTGGACATATCCTGAAAAAATCAAAACCACAATTTTTGAATTCTTAATTGCCTCAGGAATTTGGCTTTCAAAATCTGAGGTAGAAATAATGTTTCTAGGTGCAATCCAGCAACGCAATCCATTTTGTTCCAATGCATAACATGCTTTATTTGCAGTATCTGTATTTTTAGTGGAATATGAGATGAAAACATCATATTCTCCATATAAAACATTATTATTTTCTTTCACTTCTTTTTGATTTGATTCAGTTAACCCCTTTAATTTATCTTTAATGCCCATCAACATCACCTATAATTAAAAATTGAACTTCTTAATTGATTGTATGAGTTTTAAAATATATTCATCCTTAGCCATTGCTGTTTTATTTATCGTGTCAATTTTTGACAGTTCAAATTTGATGCTTTCATACATTTCAATTTTATCAGGACTTTCCAAATATATCGCAATAATGTTTTTATTATTCCTTATTGCATATTTGATTTGATTTCGAATATTCTCTGAGGCCATTGATTTATTTGTTATGAAAACAAGAAATATTTCACAACGATTTAAATAGTCAGCCATTTCTTCTATATAATTTTTAGGATCTATATTCCAATCATCATAGAAAACATTATATTCCAGATATTGAAGAATCCTTATTTGCTCAAATTCAATATTTTCATCCCCTGCCTTGAAACTTGCAAAAATATATTTGTCATTACCGCGATAAGCTGGATTTAACCCATAGTTTGTTTGTACAATAGCATCATTAACTGAGGACTCACCGATGATATTTTTAAACTCCATGATATATTCATCTTCACCGAGTTCTGTTTTGTGTATTGCATCAAGAAAAGACAGTTCAAATTCAATATCCTCATCCATCACTATTTCATTTTCATCTTCAAGATATATTGGGATGATTTTCTTTTTGTGCTTTACAGCGTATTTTATTTCCTTTTGAACATTTTCAGAAGCCATGGAATTGTTTGTTACAAAAACTATGAATGTTTTACATCCTTTCAGGTGTGCCACTATGTCTTTTAACCATTCATTACCAGCACCGATTCCTTCATCATACCATACATTATATTCCAAATCCTGAAAACGTCCGATTTCCGGAAATACGATTTCATTATCCTTGTGAGCATAACTGACAAAAATATATTCTCCATCTCCTCTATAAGCAGGATTAGGTTGTCTGCCAACACCAGGTATGAGTTTACTGTTTGTCAATTTTCCCATAGGCCTTGTTCCTGTTTCACTTACAATTCTTAATGCCTCATCTTTTAAATAATCCAATCCACCTCTCCAATCCGGATAAGCATCCAGCCAATACTTATTTTTTAAAAAATAACTCATTTCACCATAAGGATATGATTCATCGACCTTGAATGAAATTACAGGTTTATGTAGATTGAATGCAATTTTCAATTCATGTTTAACGAACTCACTGTCTTGTGAATATTTTGAAAATATCAAAACAAAAAATTTTGCATTTTTTATCCCATTCATGATGCTTTTAAAAGTATCTTCACCTCCGGCAATATCCCTAGGTGAAATCCAACATTTAAGCTTGCTGTCTTCCAGTTTGCAACAAGCCTCCTCTGCAATAATACTGTCCCATGAAGAATAGGAAATATATGCATCATGAGTGAATCTTTCATCATTTTTCAGTTTTACTTTTAGGGATTTGTCGCTGCCAACTTTCCTTTTAAAGGATTTTCTTAATTTTGATTTTAAATTGATTCCTTTAGAAAAATTTGCAGGTTTGCCTAATATTTTTAAACAATCACCTAATAGATTTTCATATTTTTCCTGATAGTTGGGATATGCCTCAATCCAATGTTTATTATTTAAAAAGAATTCAAGATAACCATCTAATCTGGATTCATCAATGGCGAATACGAAAATGGGTTTGTTTTCTGTAAATGCAATGTCCACTTCAACATTCGCGTAATCATCGTGTTTTGAATTTGAGGAATATATGAAAACAACAAGTTTACAATCGTTGATGGCGCTTATTATTTCACAAACCGAATCTCCAATCATGTTTCTATATTTATACCATGAGATTATGCCATTCTCTTCAAAATAATTCGCAATGCCTTCAGCTACCGTTAAATCATCCTCGCCATAGCAGATATAAACATCATGTTGAGGTTCATTGTCACTGCCCTCCCCTTCCAATATTTTACTGGATTTCTCAAATAACGTTTCAAGTTCATTGCGATAATTTAATTGAGCATCAATACTGTTGTTAAATGAAATGAAAAATTCGATTTGACCATCTATTACACAATCATCTATTTTGAAGGTAAAAACAGGTATCTGGGATTTAAATGCTATAACAATATCAGATTTAACGGCATTTGAAAAATTAGCATTGTCCGACAAAATCAGTACAAAAAGTTTGGATTTGTTAATTGTATCAACTATTACGCCATCTAAACCCTGAACCATGTTTCGCTCTCTATACCAACACTCGACATTGTTTTTTTCAAAATAATCAACAACATCTTGAGCAACTTCCAAATCCTCATCATCATAGCAAACATAAACATCATGTGCCATTATAATCCCCTAGTTAAAAGTATTTTTTATATTATTTAAAAACCCCATTATCATCACCATTATGCCTTTACTTCCATTAGTATTTCTAAAGGTAGTTATTATCACATAACAAGCATTATTACTATTGTAAATTACTTATTTTTTATTAATCCCTAAAATATTAGATAATACATTATTTTAGAA
>NZ_JAZRHE010000159.1:0-24589 GCF_045644645.1 Methanobrevibacter sp. | reverse complement strand
TATTCAAAAACTGTAAAGCGGGTTGTGGAAAAATTCTAAAAAGTTATATTATATATTTTACAATTATTAATATGATGAAGGTTACTGCCAACTCAAGAAATGACAACATAAAAAGAATAAATGAAATCTACAATGTTCTTAAGGAAAATGATTTTGGATATTTAATAGAGGAAAATACCTTTTTTAAAAAATTCCCCTTTCTAAGAAATAAGGAATACCAAAAGGAAGTAGCAATTCTGGATGAAACTGTTCCAATAAGAATACGAAATGTGTTGGAACAGCTAGGGCCGGCATATATCAAATTAGGGCAGATGTTAAGCACAAGGCCGGATTTGGTTGGAATAGAAATTGCAGAAGAACTTCAGCAACTTAGGGACAATACGCCAGTGACTCCTTTTGATGAAATGAAATCCCTGATTGAAGAAGAGCTTGACGGCCCAATAGACGAGATATTTTCAAGCATTGATGAAACACCAATCGGATCAGCATCAATAGGTCAGGTATACAAGGCCACATTAAAAGTAGAAAACATGGAAGTTGCCATTAAGGTTCAAAAACCTAATATTCAGGAAGTTATAGAATCTGACCTTAAAATAATGAAATTTTTAGCAACAAGAATTGACAGATTCATATCATCCACCAGAGTTTACAACCTTCCTGCCATGGTTAGCGAATTTGAACGCAGCATCCTTAAAGAGCTTAATTTCATGGAAGAATTGATGAACCTGCAAAGGCTTTCATTAAACTTTCGAAATGTTAGCTACATAAAAATACCTGATGCATATGTTGATTACTGCACCGAAAAAGTCATTACAATGGAATTGATAAGGGGAGTGGAAGTCACAGATTTAATCAAGGGAGATTATCCTGAAATTGACAAGAAAAAAATAGCAAACTACGGCCTCAAATCTTACTTTAAACAGATGATGATTGATGGATTTTTCCATGCAGATCCGCACCCGGGCAATCTGATTGTAACCGAAGACCAAAAGCTATGCTATATCGATGCGGGAATGGTGGGAATTTTGAATGAGGACTTTAAAGAGAATTTGGCGGAATTAATTCTACTATTGCTAAGTGGCAACACAAACAACATCATCAATCAGTTAATCTACATGGGTATTATCACCACATCACAAAATACTCCTGAACTGCAGGCTGATATAGACAGTTTAATGAACTTGTATTACGGTGCTGAATTAAGGAACATGGATGGGGCAATGGAAGATTTGCTCAATGCAATGATTAAAAACAATGTAGTCCTTCCAAAGGAATTTGTTATGATTGGCCGTGGAATAGCAATTATCGAAGACACAGGTAAAAAATTGGATCCGAACTTCAATGCCGCAGCCGAATTGAAAAAGCTATCTCGCAAAATAATCACAAACAAATACAAGCCGAAAAGGATGGGCAAAGTTGGCATAAACTATTTGTTGCAATTGGAGCATTTGGCAAAGGGTTTGCCGGACACCATCAGGAATACGGCAACAAAAATAGAGTATGGAGATCTTCAAGTAAGATTAATACATGAAGAAATCAGCCAATTGACAAATCAGTTATCAGTATCATTAATCTTATCGTCAATGATTATAGGATCCTCATTGGCAATTATAGGTGGAGCAGGTCCAAAAATTTGGGACATATCAGCAATTGGACTAATTGGTTTTGTATTCAGTGCCGTGTTGGGTGCTTTTTTAGTAATCGAATATATGATAGAAAGAGATTAAATCCAGTGAAAATTATAGGATATGTAATGTGACATTAAATATAGGATGATTTGATAAAATGGAGTGGAATCTAATTTGGCCAATTAGTTGTTATAGCCTCTAATACTTTTTATAACATTTGCATGAAATCAACACCATCAGACGTCAATCCATTTGCTGCATTAATGGTAACTTATATCATATCAGTAATCATTACGGCCATAATATTTGTTTTCATGGTAAAACCAGAACATGTTGCTTCTGAATTGTCTAAAGTAAATTGGATATCTGTTATTTTAGCATTTGCTCTAGTGGGTTTGAAGTGGGATATGTTTTTGTATATCGTGCAGGCTGGCAGGTAAGTAATGCAACCGTTGTAGCCAATATTGGACTTGCATGCGTTTTAATCGTTGTTGGCTATTTATTATACAAAGAAAATGTTTCTATTCGCCAGATATTGGGAATAATTGTTTGCATGATTGGATTAATATTAATTAATTTATGAATCTGTTTGTACTGCTTCTTTAATTGACAATAACATTAAGATTATCGAACCTCCTTATTCTCCACAGACAGCAGGTTCAACGGTTTCAAAAAATTAAATCATGACTACAAAATAAATTTTTTAGTAGAGTTTTCCGTGCTTGAAATCGATAGACATGCGAACTGTATCATACGCTTCATGGGAGGTAACGTTTTTATTCTGATTTTTTTAAAAATCTTGGGGATGAAAACCATCATGATTCTAAAAATTTAGGTATGCCTAAAAATTTATATAGTATACCATACAACTATAATATAAATAAAAATAAACTACGAAGGAATACTTATGAATTTAGAAGGTGTAGAAAAAACAATGCTTTTAACATTATTTGCCAAAGCAAAGCATTCACAACAAAAAAATCATAAATTTTATGATTCAAAGGCTATAGAAGTAATTTCAAAAGGTGATTATGATTTCAGCATTGCAGAAAAGGACAGATTCATGCAGCTTGGAACAATTGCAAGAACAATTGTATTGGATGAAATGGTTGGTGATTATATAAATGCTCATCCGGAATGTACAATAGTAAACATTGCATCAGGAATGGATACACGTTTCAACAGGCTGGATAACGGCAAAATCAATTGGTATAATGTTGATTTGGAAAATTCCGCAAACTATAGGTTAAGATATATTGAGGATACAGAAAGAGTAACTACACTTGCCTATTCCGCAATGGATCCAAGCTGGGCTCAAGAAATCCTAATACGAAAAGATGTTCTGTTTATAGTTGAAGGATTAACAATGTATCTAAATCAAAAAGATGTTGAGGACATCATTAACATAATAGATGAAAATTTTGATGAATGTACAGTCTTCATGGAGATAATGCCTCCAATTTCTGTTGAAAACACAAAAGAGGAGTCCATAGAAGATACAAATACAAAATTCATATGGGGTGTTGAAAAGGGTCATGAGTTGACAAGACTCAATCATAACTTCAAATGGATAAAGGACGTTAATCTATTTGATGGGGTTAATGTTTACAAGCCTCATTATAGGATAGTTACATGGCTTCCGATGTTAAGAAAAAGAATGGATTATATTGCTGTTCTTGAAAAATAAATTATGATTGTTAGTCAGTGCTTTAATAAGCACTCACTAAAAAATTATTTAAATTTTTAAATGAATAATCATAGCATTATTTCGCCTATCAGCCACTTTCATTGAAATTTTTGTATACAATCCTGTTTTTTTGTTTAAAATTTTAATCGCATCTTTATAAAAGCCTCTGCATTCAATTAATTGACAATCAGCTTTTTTTGCAAATCCGTCAGCATTTTCCACATAAAAATACATTCTTGCTGATGAATTCCCAGTTCTTTTAACATAAAAATTTGTAAATTTAATCCCAAACTTGTTGGTGGCATCAAAAATTAATTCCGCATTTTCAAAGACATTTTTTGCATCGCTTATGAATTTGAGAACATCACTTTCATGGAAATATTGAAACACTCCAGAAACTATCATTAATGTTGGAAGATCGGTGTCTAATTCTTCACACCACTCGAGTTTGAACAAATCTCCTTTAATGAACTTTTCATTTTCTCCAACTTCAAGATATTTTTCTCTTAACTCAATCACTTCAGGTAGGTCAACTTCAAAAAACATAGAATTTTTTCTATTAATTCTATAATAGGATGTTTCAAGGCCAGCTCCCAAATTGACAATATTGCATTTATCATGTTGATTGATGAAATTCTGTGCCATCTGGTCTAGATTGTAGCTTCTGGCAACATTTGCTATCATCGTATACTCGGATGATTTTTTTTCAATCTGGCTGTTTTTAATTAGATTTTCCATTTCCAGGGCTTTTTGGTCAAAAAAATACTCGGGAAATTTTTTAGAAACATATATCCGTCCCATTAATGGAATGAATAACGTATCTTCTATGCCTTCATAATCACTCATGGCATCACTTTTTGGCTACAATTGTCATCCATTCCACAAACTTATCTGAAAAGGACACTTTGTCATAATCATCATCGACACGGATTTGTGAACCGTCCATATTTTTAATTATCTCCTGTTTGTTCTTGCCATCCCTTAAATAGATTGTAATATCTGAATATTCATTGTTTTCTAGAAATCCTTTGAGTTCTTCATCATTGTAGACTATCATGTCTATCAAACGCTCTGACAATTTCATGATAAGATTGTCGGATCCATTCGATTCCATTCCAATCAGGAATATTCCCCCTGGTTTGAGGACTCTTTTTACTTCACCAAAGCATTTCTCAATGTCCGGCCAGAAATATACGGTTTCAAATGCAGTCACTATATCGAAAGTGTTATCTTCAAAGGGCAAATCTGCCACATTGCCTTCAAGAACTTTAACTTTGCCGTCATATATCTCTTGGCGGTTTACTTCCCTTGATAGTTTCACGCTTTCTATGCTGTAATCAACACCATATACCATTTTTGCTTTTTTGGCCATTCTGCTGATGTTTATTCCACCACCACAACCTACATCTAAAATGATGTCTTCAGGTTTTATGTTTAAGTGTTTTAAACCCCATAGTGAAACGGGGGTGTGTTCCTTGTTCATTGATTTTAATTGAATGTTTCCTAATTTTCCTTTCGGTTTTCTCATATTATCAAAAAATCCCATCATATCACCTTTGGAATGAATCTATTAACTTTTTTGGAATAATTTATATAATCGTCATCGTATTTGTCAATCAACCACTTTTCTTCAGTTTTTATCATTGCAGCTGTTAAAAATACCCAAAAGATTAGGGGCAAGATAAATAGAAGGATATTTTGAGAAATCAATATCAATCCTGTTGCAATATAGAAAAATGCGGCATATATCGGATGTCTTACATAAGCATATATTCCGGTTGTAACCAGGTTATTGTTTTCAACTTCCCTGTCAATTTTTGAGATTAGAACCGCCGAAATCCAAAAAATAATTCCTAGAATTATTAATATTATTCCTAAAATTAAAAAGACCATATTTAATTCGTTTATTTTATAAATTGGGATTAAATGTAAATAAGAGCAAATGGAGGAAGTTATTGTTATGATTCCCATTATTAAAACTAAATATGGTCCTATACCAAAAACCGGCAAATGATTCTCTTCCATATTTATCTCAACCTCTTAAAAAGAAATCTTTGAGTTTATCTTCATCAATCTTATAGTTATCAATAATTTTTCCATCATCAAAATGCAGGATATGGGAACAAGCCTCACAAATTAGTTCAAAGTCATGCGTTATGATAAAGGAAGTGATTCCCAAGCTTTGCAGATATCTTAAGTTTTCAGAAACATTCATCATGTTTTTCAAATCAAGACCGCTTGTCGGCTCATCAAAAATCAGTATTTCCTTTTTGGATGCAATGGCTGATGCAATAGCCACCCTTTGCTTTTCGCCACCGGATAGTGCCATTGGATGTGCATCCTTTAGATGAATCAGGTTCAGATTTCTGAGAATATCTTCAGCCAATTTCATATCCTCTTCATCCATGCTCAACAAGACTTCATCAAGAACGCTTTCCGTAAATAACTGATGATTTACATCCTGCATTACCATATAGGATTTTTTAAGCCTGTCCTTTCTTTTTAAACCTTTTCCATCAACAATCAACTCCCCCTTGCAGGATTTCTTAAGGCCGCATAGGCAATTGGCGAATGTTGATTTTCCAGCACCATTTTTACCAATTATGGCTATTATCTCGTTTTTTGGTATTTCAATGTCATCGATGTCCAAAACCTGAGTTTTACCATAGTTGAATCTGAAATTTTTAAGTCTTAAAAATTCCGGATTATTTGAATAATATTCTTTTCTTTTTAATTTTATATTATCCAAGTCTAATTGCCTCAATCCGAAATCCCTATGATTAATATTTTTAAATTCATCGATTGACCACTCATTAGTAATTTTTCCATTTTTAATAAATATGGCCCGGTCAACAACATTACTCAAAAAGAATAATTTATGTTCCGCGATAATCACTGTTTTTCCTTGGTCTTTCCATTTTTTAATTACGTATTCAAAATCCCAGCTTGACCTGGAATCCAAGTTTGATGATGGTTCATCCAAAACTAAGATATCCGGGCCTACTGCGGATACTGATGCACAGGCAATTTTTTGCTTTTCACCACCGGACAATTTGAAGATGTTCTTATCAACCAGATGGCTAATGTTATATTCATCAACTACACTATCCAACCTTCTTTCAATCTCATCAACGCTCATGGATAAATTTTCACATCCAAAAACCAGTTCGCTTGTCGTATCCACATTAAAAAATTGTGTTTTCGGATTTTGAAAAACAGATCCAACGTGTTTTGAAATTTCATATATGGGCATTTCACTGATTAATTCATTGCCTAAACAAACGTTCCCTTTCCTTTTACCATCAAAGAAATTTGGAATAAGCCCATTCAAAAAACGTGTGATGGTTGTTTTTCCACAGCCGGACTCCCCACAAAGCAGAATGACTTCACCTTTTCCAATGTTTAAATTGATATCATTTAAATTTTGGGCATCATTATTATTCTCATATGTAAATGAAACATCTTCCATTTTAAGCAATCAAAACACCTCCTAAAAAGTTATAGGCATATATTCCAAAACCAAGGACTGTCATTGCCAAAAGCGTGTAATCGAGTTTGGTTAATTTCACTTCAAGTAAATGAGTTCTAGGCTCCGGATTGCTGAGACCCCTTGTCAAAGATGCAGCGGATAATTCATCTGCAGTTTTAACAGCACTAATTAATATGGGAATCATGTAAAATTCAATTAGTTTCAAAGGGTTTTTAAAGGATTTGACAGTTAATCCGAAGCCCCTCATTTTCATTGCATTGGTTATTGATTTTATTTCTTCAAAAACTGATGGGATATATCTAAAAACGACAGAGACAGGGATAATAATATATCGAGGTATATTACTTTGTTCCATGGATGCAATAAATTCGCTCACTTTTGTAGTTGTTATTGTATAATATCCCATCATAAGAATCGGCAACATTCTAGAGGCAGTATAACTGAATGTAATCAGTATTATCGCCATTAATCCTGTTGCTGTAGGAAGAATAGAAATTTGAATATATTTTGCCAATACATAAACAGCAATGTAGATTAGCGCTGATTTTTTATGATTTGAAAAAAATAAACAGATAAATGGAATCAAAACTAAAATTCCACTAACATATAATGACACATCATTAAAAACCATGAAACTTAAAATAGCCAGAATGATAATTTTAGTTCTTGAATCAAGGTTGAAATTTAGTTCTAATCCCATAATCACACCTTAAGCTATTCCTGCTTTTTCAAAGTGTTTTTTCAACACGATTTTTCCGAGATATGCACTTGCAATACCTGTAATGAAGGTTAATATGAATAATGCAATTAAAACTTCATTGTTAAGGAAAGGGGCAACAACATTCACATAGTCATTTCCCATTGAAGCGCGCATTGAATCCATATAGAAATCTCTTAAAATGAAAAATGGCAACATATTACCCATAATTCCTAATATAAAAATACCATGACTGATAATTGAATGTTTGATGGAGGAATAATTGCCTGCTTTCAGGATACAATCTGCAAGGAATGCAAACAAGGTAAATACAAGTATCGGCACCCATGTGTGGCCGCTTAAAAACATCACTATTCCTAGAATCAATCCCATTAGTGTAACCATTCCGAATTTATTGACTCTTGTCAAAAACAGCATGTATGGGATTCCGCAGATCAATGCGGCTAAAATTGGAAGCGCTATCATTAAAATTGGAATATAGCCCAACATTCCGAATATGAATATCAATACAATTATAATCACTGAAAATATGCCGACAGTGATTAATCTTTTACATTTAATCTTTCACTCATTAAAATCTTCTCCTAAATTTTTTCATTGTTAATGGGCATGGAAAATTATATTTTCCATTCTCCGCTTAAATTTTGTAAATCGACCATTTTCTTGAACAGTCCATTCTGAGCCAATAGCTCCTCAGGCGAACCTTGCTCAGAGATTCTACCCTCATCGAGAACGATAATTTTATCGGCATTTGCTATTGTTCGCATCCTATGGGCAATGATTATCACGGTTTTGTTTTTAATCAGATGGGACAATGCCCTTTGGATTTTTGATTCATTTTCAACATCCAAAAATGATGTTGCCTCATCCAAAAGAATCACATTAGCATCTTTCAGCATCGCCCTTGCAATTGAAATCCTTTGCCTTTGGCCACCTGACAATAGCTCACCATTTTCACCGATGACAGTGTTATATCCATCGGGAAGTTTTTGGACAAATTCGTCACATTCAGCCAGGCGTGCAGCCTCGATTACCTCTTCATCAGTTGCGTCTTTTTTGCCGACTCGAATATTTTCTAAAATTGAGGTATTGAACAGTATCACATCCTGGAAAACAATTGAAAAGTTTTCTAGGAGCTTTTCATTGTCTAACTTCGCTAAATCCTGACCTCCCAAGATTACTTCACCGGAAACCGGATCCCAGAATCTTGCAGCTAATTTTGAAACTGTGGACTTTCCACCACCCGAAGGCCCTACAAGTGCTGTTACTTCACCTGTTTTGCTGTGAAATTAACATCGGTTAAAACGTTTTTTAAATCATCATAATTGAAATTAACGTTTTTAAATTCAATATCATAGCTATCTAATGAATATTCGGTCATTCCTTCTTCAACAACCAATGATTCAATTTCTTTGGTTCTATCGATTTTTATATCCATCATTAATATTTCAGATAAAAACATCAAACCGTTTTCAACAGGGGCATAGATTGTAGCGGATGCTATTAGGAATATTAGCAGTGTAAACAGTGACACCTGTGAATTCATTATTAGGTAGGATCCTAAAAGAATCACGGAAACTATTCCTAAATTCAAAACAACTTTTCCAGTAATCACGCCCGCAGAAGCCATCAATTCTGCTTTGATTCTTGATTTTTCAATTTTGGAGGTTAATCTGGAAATCTTTCCAAAGTATTCATCCTGATAGTTGTATGATTTCAAGTCCCTAACTGACTCGATACATTCTTGCATTGTATCCCCACAATCAAGCAAATCTTCCATAACAATTTCTCCACCTTTATAGATGAGAATTTTTGAACCGTATAATATTGCAAATGCAACAGGAACAGGCCACAATAGGGCAATGCCCAGTCTCCAATCAAAGGTTAACAAACCGACTGCAACAAGACATAATGAAATGATTGAGCCGAGCAGTTGTGGGATTGCATGTGAAAAAACATGTTCCAAATCAGTACAGTCATTCATGATTGTTGCAGTCAAGTCAGCCAAGTCCCTGTTTTCAAAAAAGGACAATGGAAGTTTTCTTAAGTTTTCTCCGAGATTGATTCTTCTGTTTTCACTTTCTGTGTAAGTTGTATTGAACACGAAATGATATTGCTTCCATGCCAACGCAAAGATGATTCCCAAAACAATCAGTATCAATACAATAAACATTCCAAGGTTTGGGTTGATAATTTCCCCGCCGGTCAATGGCCCTACCCACATGTAGATGAGCAATGCATATAATCCGACTGGAAGCATGAATGCGATGTTTAAAAGTGCTGTGTAGATGATTCCTTTAGTTAAGTTATCGGAACCCTCTTTTGTAAGCCCAAATCTTTTAACAAAATATTCGGATATCATTTACGCCACCTCACTTTTTACCTTCCATTGAATGGACTGGTTGAATTCATCCCACATTCTCGAATAAAGGCCTTTATTTTCAACTAATGTATCATGGCTGCCTTTTTCCACGATTCGTCCATTTTCAACTACATATATCTTATCCACATTTTTAACTGTGGATAATCTATGTGCAATCATAATCACTGTTTTATCTTTTGTGATTTCAGAAATCGCCTTTTGAATCATGTATTCGTTTTCAGGATCCGCCAAAGCAGTTGCCTCATCTAAAATGATAATCGGAGCATCCTTGAGTATTGCTCTTGCAAGGGCTATTCTTTGCTGCTGGCCTCCTGAAAGATAGGTTCCTTCACTGCCTATAACGGTATCGATTCCATCAGGTAACTCATCAATGATATCATCACATTGAGCCAAGCTAAGTGCTTTTTCGACTTCATCCCTTGAGGCTCCTTTTCTACCAATGGCTACGTTATTGTAAATCGAATCTTTGAATAAAGTAGTGTTTTGGAATACGAATGAGATGTTTTTCATTAAATCTTTTGTTGAGATTTTTCTTACATCAATTTCACCTACTTTTATTGAACCTTCATTAACATCCCAGAATCTTGGAATTAATGATGCTATTGTTGTTTTTCCACCGCCAGATGGTCCGACCAATGCAACGGTTTCATTTTCACTGATTTTTAAAGTGATATCATTTAAGATATGCTCATCACTATCTGTTTTTTCATAGTCAAAATACACTCCTTCAAACTCGATTGAGTGATTTTTAGGTTTTTGAGGATTGGTTGATTCAACTAAAGGTTCTGTAGCTAAGATTTCTTCAATACCTTCTAAAGCATGGCTTGCCAACATCCAATCCTGTGAAACTGTCATTATCTTGTTCATCATTACAGCACAAATCGGTGTGAAAATCACATAAAACATAAAATCCGCCAAGAATTTTTTATCAACTACAGACCCTGCAAGCAATATTCCTGCCGGAATTAACAAGGCAAAAAATCCATTAATGGATACTGTAAATGCAGTCATTGGAAGCTGGGTAGACAAGGAATAATTGGCTGAAAATTTTGCGTAATTCTTAATTGCATCAATGAAGTTTTTAAATGAATAGACACTTTGCTGGAATGCTTTTGTAACCGGAATTCCCCTAACATATTCTACAGCTTCACCATTCATCTTTTCAAGATAAGTCTGATATTGAACCATGATGTTTTGAGATTCGGCCGAAAACATTGGATACATGAATATGAAACATAATCCAATTGGAATCAAGCAAATTAAACCTAAAAGCCAATTAAAACTAAACAACAATATTAAAAATACTATTGGAGTTACAATGGCTCCTGTTAGGTCAAATAATTGATGGGCCAAAAATGTTTCGGTTTTTGCAGTGCTAAAATCAATTACTTTTCTAAGTCCTCCACTTGTGTGGTTTGAAAAGTATCCCAATGGTAGTTTGAGTAAGTGATTTACTGCTGCATCTTTCATGTTTTTTTCGTTTTTAAATGCTGATAGGTGAGTGCCCATTAACCCGAAAAAGTTTAAAACAATTCCGGCAATTGCAAATGCAAATGCATTGAATGCATATGTATCTAGGTTCTGTGCTTGAGAAAAGTTTGGAGCAACAGTTAGAAGTGCATTTACAACATCCCATATATAAATGAATGGAATCAACAGACATATCGCACTTAAAGCGGATAATATCATTCCCAATATTGACAAATATTTATAATTGCCTGAATAATTCAATAATCGTATAAATTTATTTTTACTTTGAGTATCTGACATAATAAACTCCTTAAAATTTAATTTAGGCATACCTAAAAATTTAAAACAATCCTGAAAGGACAATCCTTTAAAATATCTTAAAAATAAATAAAAGAACAATTCTAAAAGCATTTAGAAAAAAATAATTAGATATATCCTATTTTCGTTATTTACTATTTTTAAAATAAGTATATATAATTATTTGAACTAAAAAGACAAAAATATACCAAAAGGACAAATATTATTTTCTATATTCGGAAGGGGTGCAGCCAATATGGTCCTTAAATGCATGGCTAAATTTCGATGGTGAAGAATAACCCACCTTTTTAGAGATTTCTGAAATGGTCAATTCGCCATCTTCAATCATTCGACATGCATAATCGAGTTTGTACTCCTTTCTCCATTTAAAAATAGGTTTTCCATAGACTTCCTTAAAACAATTCTTGAGGGTTGTTTTACTTACGCCATACCTATTGGCCAATTCGTCAATTGTGATTTTACTTTCCAAATCATCAATTAAATCATTTTTAACATTTTCAATTAAGTCAACCTGTTTTTTAGAAAGCGATAATGATTCTGTCTTGGATTCACTAGATATGGAAACAAACAACAATAGCTCCAAACATTTTATTTTGAAATAAGGCTCCCTAATTCTGGCATCGACACAATACAACTCACCGATTACATGGTCGATTTTTTCATTTGATCTGAGTAGCCTATAACCTTTTGACTTTTCTAAACTTTCATATAACTCAATTAAATCAAGATCAGGGATAAGGTCTCTGATATGTTCATTTGCAGCATCGACATCAATGAAAATCTCTAAACCTTCGTAATATCCTAAAGGAAAATCCGAAATTGTTTTTGTTAAATCATAAATACTAACGCACAAATCTCCTTTTCCAAAATAAACAGTTTTATCATCTCCTATTGCATATGAGTATCTGCCTTTAGTGCAATGGTTGATTTGAAGCAAACGGGAAGGAAGTTTATCTTCGAAAAATACATTATCAATATTGTCAATGTTAATGTCCATAAAAGCAATGATGATTCCTTCAAATAGTGAGTAAGCTTCCATCTTTCCATATTTGGCATCTTTTCCCAATTCAATTGTCTTTTTTGAGCCGGCGTCTATGATTGAAAATTCGGATTGTAAAACCGTATTGAACATTTCATAAAGATTTTCATTCATGTAATTAAATTTGTGTCAATTTTCTATTAAATTTTTAGTTCTAAAAAAATCGGAAGTATGAGTCTGTCCATTCATTCAATTTTTTTTAGAATATTTTGAAATATTGGATTGGCTATTTGAGATTCGGGTGCACTTTTACAGTCTAAATTGCACTTTGGCTGCTTTTAAGTGTGGATTAATGTGTTTTTTTGGTAATGATTACTCACTGAATTATTAAAAAAATATTAATACAATCACTGATATAGATAAATTCAGTGAACATTTTTTAAAGATATGATTAATATGCCAATAGACAAACTCAAATCAACAAACAAGAATCATCTGATGATGAATATCCTCTATCTCATATTAATCATTTCAAACATCATTCTTTTTATAGGATTAATAGATTACTATTCAAAAACCGGGATAAGTGTTCAATTACAGGCTTATGAGTATTTTTCAAGCGTTATACCCACAGTTATAATCATAGGGTTCATCACGGCAAAATTATCCGGATTGAGAGAAAAGGGTGGTTCGCTGTATGAATTCGGTGCTTTAATCATGATAACGGTAATAAGCATCTTGACAGCCTATTTCGGCGAAAAGGCAAACACTGCAGAACTTTTCGGTCCATATCTGGAAATGTTCAGAATCTTATCCATAACCTTAATCTTTATTCTTATGGCGACCATGCTAAAACCCTTCAAAGAGATCATACGGGGTGATTTCACCAAAAGGAATCTTTTCGTATGTTTCATCATATTTGCGGTACTGGCTATTTACGCCACATACTTCAACATAGACGTTGACGGCGCCCCGGCCAATGTCAGATGCATGGTGGTTATGATCAGCGGCCTGTTTGGAGGCCCTTTTGTTGGAATACCTGTAGGAATCATATCCGCAGCATACAGATTCACCATGGGGGGAGTCACTGCGTTTCCATGTGCCGTTTCAACAGTGATAGGCGGAATTGTCGGAAGCCTATTTTTCATCTTGAACGACAAGAAATTCCCAAGACCTCTTGAAGCCGTTATAATAATGTTTCTCTTCACCGGTTTTGAAATGCTTATGGTTGTTGTAATGACTCCGCCGGACATTTCATTCCCTTTCATTCAAAACATCTATCCAAAGATGCTTTTTGCATCAGTTGTCGGAATAATATTGTTCTCATTGGCCATAAAAACCAGAAAAGACGAGATGAAGTCTTCAAAGGGTGAGAAAGAAAGCATTATTGATGAACTGACAGATGAAGTGGGCGCAAACGATGAAATCAAAGCCCTTAAAGATGAAATCAAAACGCTTAAAAAGGATATTGAAAAGCTTAAAAAGGAATAATCAATAAGATGCTATTTTTTTTTTAATTTCCATGGTCGAGTATGTCCAATGATTGAATTTTAGAATTGATTTTGAAATATCGGCTTACGGTCTATTTGCTCTACAAAAAATTATAAGGCTGCTGACTTTGCTAGGTTAATAGTTCTTATTTCAGGCATTATTGTAATAATATTTAGTATTCTGGGATGAATGTCTTGATTTGCCGTCTTAGATTTGCATTGTTCCAGTTTCAATTGCTTTAACTTACTTTGATTGGGTTCAAAGAGGCAAATGATTTTAATTTGAATAATTTTTAAGATATTGATTAGATATGTTATTTGATTCAGAACAATTAAGTTCTGAATTAAATTCATGATTTGCATTTTCTAAGAAATATTGCTGTGGTAATGAACGTTGCAATAACTGAAATTATATTGGCAGCCATTGCAGGCAATCTTAAACCCTCTGGGGCTTGTAGGATATATGCAAATGCAATTAGAGTACACACGACAGCTGGTGCTAATGCAATGATGTATTGCTTTTCTTTTTTCATCAGATATGCTGTTGCGGAAAATAGCACTATTGTAGCCACTATTAATTGGGACCAGGCAAAATATCTCCAGATCAAACTGAAGTCTATGAAGGTCAGTCCAAACGATACTAAAAACAATGGCACCGCTAATTGCAACCGTGACATGATTTTTTCGTTGTTAATCTTAAATTCATCAGCAATTGTTATTCTTGCGCTTCTAAGTGCAGTATCTCCTGATGTGATTGGACAGATTACAACTCCAATAATGGTTAAAACTAAACCGATAGGCCCTACTAATGCTGTTGCCATTTCATTGACTGCTACCGCAGGTGCTGCACTGTAAATTGCTGCAATTTGAGGTTGGCCGTTGAAGAATGCCATTGCAATAGCCGCCCAACAAAGTGCAACCAATCCTTCCAGAACCATGGCGCCATAAAATACCGGTCTTGCGTCATTTTCATTTTCCATACATCTTGCAACGATTGGGGATTGGGATGCATGAAAACCGGAAATGGCTCCGCAGGCAATGGTAACAAACAGGTATGGGAAAATGCTTTTGTCAGTCAAATACAATCCCTGTGTTGTAAACTCGGGAATGGTGTATGCTGGATTCAATAGCACTCCTCCAGTCATCATTACTGCCATAATCAATAGTAATGCCCCGAAAATAGGGTATGCTCTTCCAATAATTTTATCAACTGGAAATACGGTCGCAATCAAAAAGTAAATGAATATTATTGTTACACAAATAAGCACTGGGATATGGGTCAGGTTGCTAAGTAAATCTGCAGCTCCTTTTGCAAAAGTGGCTGAAACAAGAATTCCAGTGATTACCATGAGAACTGCAACGAATTTTTCGAGTTTGGTTCCCAAATGCTTTGAGACAATATCCGGCATTGTAAGTCCATCATCTCGCAGGGACATGAATCCTGAGAAGAAATCATGAACTCCTCCAATGAAAATTGTACCTAATGTAATCCATAAGAATGCTGCCGGGCCGAATAATGCACCTTGTATGGCTCCAAATATAGGTCCTAAACCTGCAATATTTAAAAAATGAACTAAGAAATTTTTGATTCCGGACATTGGAATATAGTCAACGCCATCTTGTAATCTGTATGCTGGTGTTTCGCGAGTTTCATCTACGCCAGCTATTTTTTCAACTACTTTCCCATAAACAAAGTACGATGCAATCAGTGTTAAAAAACAAATAATGAAGCTATACATTACAATAATTTAAGTAATTTAATTTATAAAAAATTTCGCATGATGATTGGCTCTTTTTGTGTTAATTTTGTTGAAGTTAATTTAATTAAAATAATTTTATCTTTAATATATATCTAGTTATTTTTAGTAAAAATATTTTTAGGAACACCTAAACTTTAAATAGTATGAAAACAAATTGATAAATAAGTTTAGGTTTACCTAAATTATGGTATTATGAACTTAAACTAATTTTTTTTAGCAAGGGATAATGCCCTTCATAAAGTATTATTCCTTAAGAGTTAATAAAAAACGGGGGAAAATGGTCAAATGACAGAATTAATTGTAGGATTGGCAGGAAACCCTAATGTAGGGAAAACTACTCTCTTCAATCAATTAACTGGTATGCGACAGCATGTCGGTAACTGGCCCGGAAAAACTGTTGAAAGGGCAGAAGGTCATTTTAAACACGGAAGTTATGACTATGATGTTATCGATTTGCCGGGTAATTATGCATTGAGTGCTCATTCCATGGAAGAAATCGTATCAAGAGATTTCATTGTGGATGATGACTCTGATGTCATTGTTAATGTAGTTGATGCTGCTAATCTGGAACGTAATTTATACTTAACTGTACAAATGATGGAATTAGGCGCTAACTTAGTAATGGCGCTTAACATGAACGATTTTGCAAAGAAAAAAGAACATATGATTGACATCGATTTAATGAGTGAACTATTAGGTATTCCTGTAGTTGAAGTCAATGCAAAAACCAAGGACGGTTTTGAAGAGTTATTAAAAACCGTTGAAAAACAATCCAAAAATCCGATTGATTCCAGTAAAAAATTGTCTTATGGAAATGATATTAAAGGGCATTTGGCTGAAATTCAGGAAGCCATTGAAAAAGATAACAATTTATTGGATGTTCCTTCAGTTTGGACTGCAGTTAAACTGTTAGAAAGAGACACAATAGTCATTGAAAATGTTCAAGGATCTTCTGAAAGTTCCAAAATATTTGCCGCAACAGATAAGGTAAGCAAACATTTGTATGATGTTTATAAGGAAGGTCCGGAAGAGGTCATTGCAAACGCAAGATATGCATTTATCGAGGGTTTAATAGCAGAAGCGGTTAAAAAGCCTGCTGTTGAAAAAGAAACAATGACTGATAAGATTGATAAAATCGTTACAAACAGAGTATTAGCTCCATTTATATTTATTATTATAATGTGGGTCATGTTCCAGTTAACATTCACAATTGGTGCACCGTTCCAGGACATGATTGATGAAGCATTCGGTTCTTTAGGAGAATTTGTCGCAGGATATATAGCCAATGAATATTTATCCTCATTCATCTGTGATGGTATCATCGGCGGTGTAGGTGGCGTTCTCACTTTCTTGCCAATTATCATACTAATGTTCTTATTCTTAAGTATATTGGAAGACTGCGGTTATCTTGCAAGGGCTGCATTTACTTTGGACAAATTGATGCATAAGATTGTAGGGCTTCACGGTAAGGCATTCATTCCAATGATTTTAGGATTTGGTTGTGGTGTGCCTGCAATTATGGCAACAAGAACAATGGAAAACGAAGGGGACCGTATGCTTGCAATGATGCTTGTTCCATTCATGTCATGTACTGCAAGACTGCCGATTTATGCAATATTTATCGGAGCATTCTTCGCTGAAAATCAAGGAACCATGTTGCTTGTGATTTACTTGTTGGGTATTGTCGTAGCACTTATTGTTGCAGCTATCCTCAAAAGAACCATGTTTAAAGGATTATCCACACCATTCGTTATGGAATTGCCGACATATAAAATACCATCCGTGAAAGGTATCCTATTGCACACCTGGGAAAAGGTAAAAGGATTCTTAAGAAAAGCGGGTACCATCATTCTTGCTTGTTCAATCGTTTTATGGGCTTTAAGCATATTCCCATTAGGTGTTGAATACGGATCCGCTGAAAGTGTATTGGGCATGATTGGTTCATTTATTGCTCCAATTTTTGCTCCATTAGGATTTGGAACTTGGCAAGCCGCTGTAGCAATTATTGCAGGTTTGGCTGCTAAGGAAGTAGTAGTTGCAACCTTTGGTACATTGGCAGGCATGGAAGAAGATGATGAGGAAGGAATTACAAGTTTAGTACATGATACTTTCACACCTTTATCCGCATTTTCATTCATGGCATTCACATTACTTTATACTCCATGTTTCGCAGCTATTGGGGCAATCAAACAAGAAACCAACAGTTACAAATGGGCATTTACAATGTGTGGTATTACATTAGTGACTGCATATATAGTTTCCTTCTTAATCTACAATGTTGGTTTGCTTGCTGGATTTGGATAGGTGATGAGCAGTAAAGTGGAATGGGAAATGTTAAGATTTCAAAAAATGATGGTTGGATTTTTCTAATCGTCATTCTTAATTTTTTATTAAACGGTGATGAAAATGACAAGAACTTTAAATGATGTTAAACCTGGTGAAACAGTAACATTGGTAAAATATCACAATACTGGGGATGTAGGTTTAAGAAGGCACTTGTTGGGAATGGGTTTTGTTAAAGGAGCAGAGATTACCATTAAAAAAGTTGCTACTTTAGGAGATCCAATTGAAATGAGTGTGAAAGGGTATGATGTTTGCCTTCGCAAGGAAGAGGCAGAAAATATTGAAGTTCAATAAGATTTCAATTTTTTATTATTTTTAAGGGTGTTATTATGAGATGCCGTATGTGTGGTTTTGAATTTGATGAAGCAAAACTAAAGAATCGCGGTTGTGTAGGTTGTGGAAAACATGGCTGCTGTAATCAGGTTCATTGCCCTAACTGTGGATTTGGTAATCATCCTGAATTTGAAAAGGAATTTGAACTTATCAGCAAACTTAAAAATAGAATTAAATTAGGGAGAAAAGATACAAATTATATTTAAAGAGGTTATTTAAATGAGGCGTGAAGAATTTTTCGATAAATGTTATGAACATAAACATGCATTGATTTTTGCAGCCGGAATCGCAACTGCAGTCATTGGAAAAAAAGCATTGGAATCCAAAACAGTAAAGGATGCAGCAACCAAAGGGATGGCATCCATAATGTCTGTTAGAAAAGATGCTGAAGAATGTTTTCAGGACATGAGGGAAAATGCAGAAGACATTGTAGTTGACGCACATCAGGAAGATAAAAAAGAGATTTACGCAGAATCAGAAGAATAAACTTTTTTCAGGTATGAAGAAATGAAATATCAAGTAATGTATGATAGGGGTTCTCGTTTAAGAGTTCGTTCAGGCCAATGGGCTTTCACTAAAGAGGAAGGTTATGGGCTTGCTTCATTACTTTTAAATCAAAGTTTTATCCATGAAGTGTACACTTCCCATAGAAATGGAAGTATTTTAATATACTACGATGGGGATGATGAAAGCAAACAAGAGATTTTCAATATCTTGGATGGCATTACATTAGATGATCTATTTGAAGCAGAGCCGACTCAAGCTCAAAGCTCAAGAGAAATTACAAATGATTTCTATTTAAAATTATCTAGAATGCTTTTTAATAGAATTGTCTATAGAATATTCTTGCCGATTCCAATTAGAAATGCATTAACAATTTATAATGCAGCGGAATATATCTGGAATGGTTTGGATAGTTTAACTAGTTTTAGAGTCGATGTTGCATTATTAGATGGGGCAGCGGTTACTGGTGCATTACTTCAAAAACAATATAAACCTGCAAGCTCAATGATGTTCTTATTGTCAATCTCCGACGCACTTGAAGACTACACATTACAAAAAGCTAAAAGCACACTTAAAGACAGTTTAGCTTTAAACATTGATACTGTATGGGTAGTAGGAGAGGATGGTGAGGAAAAGCAATGTCCTGCTGTTGATATTGATAAGGGAGATAAAATCAAAGTCCATATGGGTGATGTGATACCAGTTGATGGAAAAGTAATTGAAGGAGAGGGAATGGTTAATGAAGCTTCAATGACTGGAGAGCCATTAGCTGTCCATAAACGACCTGGAAAAACAGTTCATGCTGGAACTGTTATAGAAGAAGGCAATCTGATAGTTGAAGTATATTCAATGAACAAAGAAACAAGATTAAATAAGATTATTGATTTAATCGAGAATTCAGAAGAGTTGAAGGCAGATACCCAAAGCAAAGCCGAAAAACTTGCTGATTCGATTGTTCCATACAGTTTCCTTGCAACAGCTTTAACATATTTGATTACAGGAAATTCAACAAAAGCCTTATCTGTATTGATGGTTGATTTTTCATGTGCCATTAAGCTTACAACACCATTATCTATCATATCTGCAATGCGTGAAGCATCAGACAATAGAATGATGGTTAAAGGCGGAAAATTCTTAGAAAACTATGCTAATGCAGACACTATCATATTCGATAAGACCGGCACCCTCACAAAAGCAACACCAAAAGTTGTTGAAGTAGTTCCAATGTCTAGACGATATAAACGCGATGATATTCTAAGAATGGCGGCTTGTATTGAAGAGCACTTCGCACATAGCATTGCAACATCCATTGTAAAACAGGCTGAAAAAGAAGGCCTATTGCATGAGGAAGACCACAGTGAAGTGGAATACATTGTAGCTCATGGTATTGTGACAGAATATGATGGAAAACGTGCAGTAATTGGGTCTAAACACTTTTTATTTGATGATGAAAAGGTGAAAGTAACTAAATCTCAAGAGAAGAAAGTGGCTAAAAAAGCAGCAGAACACTCTGTGGTCTATCTGGCTATTGATGGAAAACTTGAAGGTTTGATTTGTATTGACGATCCGGTTCGTGAGGAAGCAAAACATGTCATTGAAGAACTTAAAGATTTGGGCATCAAAAATGTCATAATGCTTACTGGAGACAGTGAAAGTGGTGCAAAAGCTAGTGCTAAAGCATTAGGTATCACAGATTATAAATCACAAGTACTTCCGGAAGATAAGTCAAGAATCGTTGAAGAATTAAAACGTGAGGGCAAGACTGTGATTATGGTTGGAGATGGCATTAATGATTCACCGGCCCTTGCCGCTGCGGATGTGTCTGTTTCAATGAAACATTCGTCCGATATTGCACGTGAAGTTGCAGACATATCACTGCTGTCTGATAATTTATATGACCTTGTAACACTTAGAAAATTAAGTGTTGGAATGTTGGAAAAGATTAATAAAAATTATCATCATATTGTTGCGGTAAATGGCGGTCTTCTTGTTCTGGGCGTTTTAGGTGTGATTCCTCCATCAACTTCATCAATGATACATAATTTGTCTACAATGTTGTTTGGAGCAATGAGCACCAAATCAGTTTTAAGTAATGAAGATTACTCAAAAGATATAGAAATAGATGCTATTGAAGTAGCTGATATTTCTTAATCTTTTCTTTTTTTTTTAAATTAAGTTAAATCTGCTAGAATAGGGGTCTATTTATTTAATAAAATGACTCTTAAAAGGATAACTAGTCAATTAATTATTTAGGAAGGCACTATTAATGAGCACTATTATTGAATTCAAAAATGTTGAAAAGATTTATAAATCTGGAGATCACATTCTGAAAGCTATGGATAATGTAAATTTCACAATAGATGAAGGTGAATTCGTTGTAATTCTGGGACCGTCTGGGGCTGGCAAATCAACACTCTTAAACCTCTTGGGGGGTCTTGACACTGTCACCTCTGGCGAAATTATTGTAAATGATAGTCATGTAGAAAAGTTTTCTGATAATCAGCTTACAAGCTATAGGGCTAAGAATGTTGGATTCATTTTCCAGTTCTATAATTTGATTCCAAATCTAACAACTCTTGAAAATGTTGAGCTAATGAAGGACATTGTAGATGTAAAGATTAATGGATGGGCTGTTCTAGACTCTGTAGGGCTTAAAGACCATGCAAATCAATTTCCAGCACAACTATCCGGTGGGGAACAGCAAAGGGTATCTATTGCAAGGGCAGTGGCTAAACAGCCTACAATGCTTTTATGCGATGAGCCAACAGGGGCGCTTGATTCAAAAACTGGTGTTTTAATTCTTAATCTACTTCAAGACATGAGCAAAAAGAAGGGGACTACGGTTGTCATTGTAACACACAATGCAATTTTGGCGCAAGCCGCCGATAAAGTAATTAGGATAAAAAACGGCCAAATCGAAAGTATTGAAATTAATGATGATCCTAAAAAAGTCACTGATTTGGAATGGTGATTTCATGCTTTTTAAAAAGATGTTAAGGGACATTCGCAGGCACAAAACCCAATTCATATCCATTTTTTTAATGGCATTTTTAGGTGTGTTCGTCTTTGCCGGTGTCGGTGGTGAATCGGTGGGACTTGAAGTCAATGTCGATAAATTTTATGATGACACTAACCTGGCTGATGGTTGGATTTATTCAAATTATATTAATGATTTATTTTTATACCAGGTTGACTGCTTAGGTGCAACTAATCAAATGGAAAGGCAATTCGTAATAGATTCGGTTGCGGACTTTTCAAATGACCCTGAAATCACACTGCATTTTGTAGAGAATAATACAATATCTAAATTTTATCTGATTGAAGGAGAACCATTGGACCTTAATGATGAAGATGGAGTATGGTTGGATAAAAGTTTTGCAGATGCAAAGGGTTTAAAAACAGGCGACAATATAACATTTAAATTTGAGGATTATCAGCTTGAAAAGAAAATTAGGGGTGTTGGTTATTCTCCGGAATATGTTTATCATGCTTCAAAATCATCTGTAATTCCTGATTTTTCTAAATTAGGTTTTGCTTATATGTCTTATAAGGCATTCCCAGAAGATACTGTTCCATATAATGTTTTAAATGTTAAATTTGATGGAACCGCTGAAAATTATAATGATTTATTGTCTTATCATATGGACGGTTATTATAATTCATTTGTTGAAAGGTCAGAGCACACCAGCGTGAGTCAATTTTCAGAAGAAATGAATCAGCATCAGATGATGGCTGGAATTTTCCCAATTGTTTTTATCTTAATTGCAATGTTGATTCTTTTAACAACAATGACAAGGATTATTGCACATCAAAGGACACAAATTGGTATTTTAAAGGCATGCGGGTTTAAAGATAGGGCCATAATGTTTCACTACATATCCTATGGCTTTTGGCTTGTTTTAGTTGGTTCTATTTTAGGATTAATTATTGGACCAATGACATTGCCTAAACTGTTTTATCCATCAATGAGCTCTACTTACATATTGCCTTCATGGGAACCTGCATGGAGCATGGATTTTGTCTATGTTGCTTTGGCAATGATTATACTGTCTGTTCTTGTTTCATATTATGCGGTTAAAAGCATTTTTAATGAAAATCCTGCAGATACAATAAAGCCGAAAGTACCTAAAGTGTCCTCATCAGGATTGATTGAAAAATTAGGATTTTTCAAACACCTCTCATTTAATGCCCGTTGGAACTATAGGGACGCCAAAAGAAACAAATTCAGAGCATTGATGACAATCATTGGAGTTGTTGGATGTACTGCACTTTTAGTATCTGCATTTGGAATGTATGATGGAATGAATGATTTAAAGGAATGGGAATTTAATCAGATTAACCATTATGACTCCAAATTGGTCATTGATGATGAAGCAGGCATTTCGGAAATCGATGATGTGGCGGATGATGTGGATGGTGATAAAATAATGGAATCCGCTATTGAAATCGAATCGGATTCGGCCAAAAAGTCAGGCTCACTATTGGTTTTGAATCACACTGACTTAATAACTCCAACTGATTATAATTGGAACAAAATTAAAATAGACAACGATGAGGTTTCAATTTCACAAAAAATGGCGGACATGCTGGGGGTTAATGTTGGTGATACTGTAAAATGGCATATCATGGGTTCTGATAAATGGATTAAAACAAAAATCGATAAAATCCATGCTGATCCGACTTCTCAGGGATTCATAATGTCATCAGATAAGCTGGAAGATTTGGATTTAAATTATACTCCAACCAGTATTGTGACAGCACAGCACGTTGATAAGAATTACACTGCCATCAAAACAACTAACTCAATGAAAGACATGACTTCAAGTTGGGATGAGCTAACAGAGGCAATGTGGCTATTAATATATATTTTAATATTCTTTGCATCACTTTTGGCTGTTGTGGTATTGTATAATTTGGGGTTATTGTCTTTTACAGAGATTGAACGTGAAATAGCGACTCTTAAGGTTTTAGGTTTTAAAACTGGAGCATTAAGAAAGTTACTTTTAACACAGAACTTGTGGTTCACAACAATCGGTTTTATATTGGGCATTCCGGTCGGTTATTATATATTAAAAATCATGTGGGAGTCTTCAGGAGATTCGTTTTATATCCTTCCTTCAATATCTCTTATGAATTTAATAATAACTGCCATAATAACATTTACATTATCAATACTTGTGAATTTGATGTTTTCACGTAAAATTAAAAAATTAGATATGGTTGAATCACTTAAAAGTGGGGAATAGTTAAGCTATTCCCATTTGCCTTGTGGGATTCTAAGGTGATATTATGCGAATATTTGACAATATGAGAAAACCAAAAGGAAAATTAGGAAAATATTCTGTTGCTATAAAGTAAATGAATAATTTGTCATCTGTATGAATAATAAAATTAAGTTCTGTTTTTTAACATTAAATAAAAAAATATTTTATATAAAAAGGAATTAGTGGCAATTACAGCCAAAAAAGAAACACCATATCTTTTGA
>NZ_JAZRHE010000158.1:0-24616 GCF_045644645.1 Methanobrevibacter sp. | reverse complement strand
AAGATAAAATAAATATTGTAAAAGATATTTTAAAAGATAAAAAAGTTGCTGTTGGTTTTTCAGGCGGTGCTGACTCAACATTAATAGCTTACTTATCTTCAAAAGTCGCGGCCGATACATTGGCCGTCACTATTGACAACCATTTGTTTCCAAAAGATTTTGTTGAAAATGCCAGAAGCATTGCCAAATCCTTTGGAATATCCCATGAGATTATTGACATCAATTTTTATGATGATGAAGATTTTTTATCTAACGATACAGGCAGATGTTATAACTGCAGAAAATTAATGTATTCACAAATCAAGAAAACTGCTTTGGAAAATGGATTTGATTTCATTTGTGACGGCAATAACATCAGCGATTTAGTCAATGACAGGCCAGGAATACTGATAACTTATGAAAATGATTTTAAAACTCCCTTCATTGAAGCTAAATTAACTTCAAAAGAAATTCATGGGTATCTAGATAAGAATATGATTCCGTATTCAAGATCTACAACCTGTCTTGCAACAAGAATCCCTGCAAACACACAGGTCACTCCTGAAAAAATCGAAAGAATTAGCTATTCAGAAGACTATATCCTGGCTAATACTGCCTGCAGAATAGCCAAAGTTAGAGATTTTGGAGAAATTGGTATGATTGAAGTTGATAATGTGAATGAAATTCTACTTGACGACAAATATAATCAAATCAATGATGAATTAAAAAGGCAAGGTTTCGGGAAAGTTGCACTAAATTTGTCAAATATTGATGATAATGAATACATCAAAATTGACCATAATGACGAGTCATTTTCCCACCAACTTCCATTTACAATAAACCTTGAAAATACCAAAAATCAAATAGAAAATATAATTTTTGATGATGAAGATAAAATAGAATTAGACAAGATAACAATTTTCAAAAATGGATTAATTAAAGGACACAATTTTAAAAATTATGAAGATGCATTAGATGCATTTATGGAAATACTGCCAAAATTAAGAAGAGATATTTAGGTGAAAAAATGCCAACAAGATACATAGGTGATGGATACTGGGAAATAGCTTCCCGTCAAATGAGTATAGTAACAAGAAGCGAACAGGAAAGATTTAAAGACGCCAAAATCACGGTCATTGGCTGTGGTGGAATCGGTGGAGAAACAATTGAAATGCTTGCAAGAATGGGTGTTGGCGAGCTTGTATTGGTTGACAAGGATGCATTTGACCTATCCAACTTAAACAGACAAACATTAGCAACAATGGCTGATTTGGGACTTGATAAAAGTGCAGTTGCTGCTGAAAAAGTTAGATTAATAAACCCTTATGTAAAAGTTACAACATTCAATGAACATGTAGACCAAACCAACATTGATAAAGTCATAGGAGATTCCAATATTGTAATTGATGCTCTTGATAATGTCCTAACAAGAGTCATCGTATCAAGAAAAGCAAAAGAAAAAGGAATTGCATATATTCACGGTGCAATCCACGGAACCTTAGGTCAAGTTACAGTATTTTTACCTAACAGTGAAAAAACTTATGAAGAGATGTTCAACTTACCATCAATTGGAAAAGAATTGGATGATGAAACAATTGAAGCTTTAAAAAATGTAACTTCCGGCGTCCCCCCAGTCATTGGACCTACACCAAATTTGATTGGATGTTTGGAAGCTTTTGAGGCCTATAAAATTATAACTGGAGTTGGAAAAGTTACTGTAGCTCCAAAAATATTAACATTTGACCTGCTTGATTTAGGCTCATTTAGTTTAGAGGAACTTTAAATAGATGTTTTAACATCTATTTTTAATCTATTTTTCCAAATCCACACGTTCAAATGCTGTAAAAACAGTAAATCTATTATCCCTTACAAAACCAACCATGGTTATGTTGCCGGCACGAGCTACATCAATGCCTGATGATGCAGGTGCGGCATTTGAAATGATTATTGGAATCCCAACTCTTATTACCTTTATTAACATGTCGGCAGGCATTCTTCCGCTGTATGAAATGTAACATCTGCTAAAGTCATAGCCCTCTTTTGCCGCCGCCCCAATTACCTTATCAACCGCCACATGACGGCTTACATCCTCACGAATGATGATATTGTCGTCATATTTAAGTTGTGCAACATGAACTCCCGCTGTTTTCTGCCATATCCTAGCTTCATCAGTTAAATGTTTTATGTCTTTGATAATTTGTGTTGCAGCTATTTTTAAATCAGACATATTTGGTTCAATTGTTTTTAGTTCAGATCTGATTCCTCCCGCATTATCAGAGTTAACTCCCTGATATTCTAAAAGTCGGCAGACACATGCATGTTCACAGTTTCCTTTTCTCTCCTGAACAATCCCATCCTGCTCCAAATCCTCTTCAGGATCATGATTTAGATTGGTGGAAACAAGTACATTCATTCCATCCAAATTGATTGATTTAATATCTGAATAATCTTTAATTAATCCTTCACCAAGGCAGTATCCTACCGCAAAATCTTCCAAATCCTTAGGATAAGTTGAAAATTTACGAGGAGGCAGATAATCAATGAATAAATAAGTATATTCATCATCAACACTGTTTTCTTTAATTGTTTTATACTCACCATCTTTCCATTGAATTACATCAGTTTGTCTTAGAAATTCCATAACAATTGTTATATTTTTTATGATATATAAATTTTTTTTAATGGACAGATATTAATGAGGATGACATTATATTAAATAGTGGCTGCACGGAGGAAAAAATAGTTATGTATATGCCACCCTAAAATTAGAAAAATATTTGCTTGATACACGATTTGAAAGTGCAAATTTGTTTGCAAAAGAAATACTTGTCTTTTAGTAGTGATTTAAGAAAAAACAATTACATTTATATAAAATATTCAATATAATCTGATTAACACACTTAAAAATTGATTGAAATGTTCACATATCCCAAAAAATTAAAAAGAAAAGAATTAAAAAAAATTTCCAAATATGATTGTGATGAAGAAATTAAAGATACATACATCAAATATCTATCCAATTATTCGTTTGAGGAGTTCTTCAAATATTGTGAAGACAATAATGATAAAGATTTGGAAGATCTAATTTTCAAATTCACTGATTTGCAATTAGAACGATTTGAACCAAATTCTTTAATTTGGGTTTCACATGTGCTGATTAACTTTATGATTTATTTTGACGTCAATCTGGATTACGGCGAATATTATGATGCTTATGCATCAGCCATTCAGTTTACTGTCTTATATTGTGCAATGAAAATGACCCTGAATAAGATTTCATTTGATGAAGTTCAATTCCCGGAACCTTCCAAAATCTGTTTTGAAAAATTCTTTAGTGAATGCCCTGATTTTAGATATAATCTGAAAACCGACTGTACTTTAGCATATAAGTCATTTAATAATGACTTTGACTTTACTGCCGAAGAGTTCTATTTGAAAATTAAAACACACTTTGATGAGTGCGGTTATTAATTAATAAATAGAAAAAATCTTAACCTATATATAACTTAAAAAATATAAAATTATAGGGTTGTTGAATTTTATTCAACAAAACATTTTATAGTCATTAGGAGTAATCAAAATGAGATGTGTAGGTACTGTAGTACGTGGTATAAGAACACCTATTATTAAGGAAAACGATGATTTGGCAACTATTGTTGTGGATTCATTGATGGCGGCAAAAGAAAGTGAAGGATTTGAATTCAGAGACAAGGATATTGTTGCGATTACAGAAGCAGTCGTAGGAATTTCAGAAGGAAACTATGTGACTGTGGACGATGTTGCAGAAGACGTTCAAAACAAATTCCCATCCAAAGACATTGGGGTGGTAAACCCAATTTTAAGCAGAAACAGGTTCTCCATTATCCTGAAAGGTATTGCAAGAGGAGTGGACAAAATCACATTATTATCATCATTCCCTGCAGACGAAGTGGGAAACGGAATATTGGACGAACACATTTTAGAAGCAAGCGAATATCACCTTGGAAGCGTCATCACCGAAGATGAATACAAGGAAACATTCGGTTCATGGATACACCCATTCACCGGAATCAACATGGTTGACTTTTACAGAGAACTGATTGAAGAGGAAAACTGTGAAGTTGAATTCGTATTTTCAAACGACGTGAAAACCATCCTTGACTACAACACCGATGTCTTAACCTGCGATATACACACAAGAGAAAAAACAACAAAACTACTTAAAGATAAAGGAGCTAATGTATATGGCCTACACCAAATATTAACCGAACCAATCAACGGTTCAGGCTGCAACCCAGACTACGGACTACTAGGTTCCAACAAAGCGACAGAAGAAAAATTAAAACTATTCCCAAAAACCGGAGATGCATTGGTCAATGAAGTGCAAAAAAGACTAATCGATTTAACCGGCAAGCAAATAGAAGTAATGGTTTACGGTGACGGAGCATTCAAAGATCCTGTTGGAAAAATCTGGGAACTCGCAGACCCAGTAGTTTCACCAGCACACACCAGCGGATTAGTGGGATATCCAAACGAAATCAAACTAAAATACGTTTCAGACAACAAATTCGCAGACTTGAAAGGTGACGAGTTGAAAGAAGCAATCAAAGAAGAAATAAGACACAAAGATGCGAATTTAACTGGACAAATGATTACCGAAGGAACCACTCCAAGAGTATTGACCGATTTAATCGGATCTCTTTGCGACCTAACCAGCGGTTCCGGAGACAAGGGAACACCAGTCATATTCATACAGGGATACTTCGACAATTTAGCAAACGACTAAATTTCGAACCTTACCCTTTTTATTTTTTAGAAAACCGTCACAAAAATCAGCATTCAATAATCTATTTTTAGCAATAATCCGGATAATTGTAATTATTGGGCTATTCATCAATTCCAAACAGTTTGAATTAATGGCCTATGGGGCTTATTATAATAGTTCCAGTATTGTCAGCCCTGTTTGCAAAATGATGCCAATAGAAAATTAATTTTAATAAAAAAAAGTAAAAAGAATTATAATAATTCCTTTCTTAAATCAATAGTGTCTTTTAAATCTGGTCCTGTTGAGATAATAGTTACCGGCACCCCTGTTTCTGTTTGAATATCTTCGATGAAAGCTTTGGTTTCAGCTGATAATTCACTGTAGTCCTGAACACGTGCACAATCGAATAGCTTATCAACACATGTCAAGGCAATTTGGGTTGCACCATTGATTCTGCAAGACTCCTTTGCAAGT
The DNA here is from genome assembly GCF_045644645.1 of Methanobrevibacter sp. Classification (GTDB taxonomy): domain Archaea; phylum Methanobacteriota; class Methanobacteria; order Methanobacteriales; family Methanobacteriaceae; genus Methanocatella. Next base: position 19,419 of record NZ_JAZRHE010000158.1, on the reverse strand, counting down.
TCCATGTCAAAGTAACCGATTCTTCTACGCCTTCCTGTTACAACACCATACTCTTCAAGCCCTTTGCTTTCTGCTTCCTCCTGAGTCATTTCAGTTGGAAACGGACCTTCCCCCACACGGGAAATATAAGATTTGAATACATTGATAACTTCATCGATTTTAGTTGGCCCGACACCTACATCTGCAGCGAATGTGGATGCGGTAGTGTCCTTACTGGTCACAAAGGGATATGACCCATAGTATAAGGAAAGGGCGAAACCTTGTGATCCTTCAATAAATACATCTTCACCATCATCAATAGCTTCATTAACTGCAAGTGAAACATCGCAAATATAATCTTCAAGTTCAGGAACGTCGCGGGCTAAATCAATTGTTCTCATTACGCGGTCTGAATTTGCTGGTCCGCAACCGGAACCTGTACTTCCAATTTTTTTAGCTAAATACTCAGAGTTTTTATCTCTTGACATGTGCTCCTCATTAATTATTGCACATCTCGGGTCAACACACATCCTTTCCTTTACATCATATTTCTTTAAGTCTTCAAATTCTTTGAACAGCACATTTGGATTTACTAAAACTCCAGCACCAATCATGAGTTTAGCACCAGTGTGTACAAAACCTGATGGGGTTAATCTTAAACCATATTTTTCCCCGTTGAATTCAACAGAGTGCCCTGCATTTGGTCCGACTCCTGCACGAGCAATAATTTCTGGTTTATCAGTGTCACAAAGGTAAGTAATGCATTTTCCTTTACCCTCATCACCCCATGCTCCACCAACTAAAATACTACATGTCATCAAATAACTCCTTATAATCAATAAGTATGAAAATTTAAAAAAAGTTCCATAACACAATTAGTATGTCATTCATAATTAAAAAGTTTTTCTAATACAAAAATGAATATATCAAAAAATGAATTCATATAATATAAATATTATATTAAATAAAAATATTATTCATATAATTGATAAACTCAAGGTAATTTGCATGCATGTTGAAAAACAATATCGTGAATTGGAAAAAATAGAAGAAATACGAGTTTATAATATTGACAAAAGCGAAGTGTTTCACATCGCGGAACCGGTTAAAAAACTAGATGGAGTTCGTTTTAGCAATATTATGAAACATGTACCTTCAGACATCAACGTTTTTTCACCTTTAGAGGATGATGATTATCTTGTTGAAAGAATAGGATGGAATATGCTTGAAAGGTTGAATATAAAAGAGGAAGATGTCAAAGGAAGAAAGTTTAGCGAAGCTTCTCCGTTCTATTATGATATCTTTAAGAATACATTTAAAGAAGTTTATGAAACTGGAGAAACAAAAGCAATGCGAATATTTTATTATATTAGTGATAAGATCGTAACCCTTGCAAATATTCATATCCTATGCGATGAAGGAAAAATATTTATTATTTCTGATTTGAAAAAGGCGGATAATGTAACTAAAACTGCTGAAGAGCAGCAACTGGAAGATGACGAAAATAAAGCTAATTTAATCGAATATTTCTCACAAACCGGAAGCTATTACAAGAAAAATGATGAATTTATATGGACCCCCGGCATTTATAATATAATTAATCGTTCAAAAGAATCCGGCGATGCATATTATAACATTATTTTTGATCTGGTGGTTCCTGAAGATAAACCTTTAGTTGAAGAATTGCTTAAAACAATGAGCCCTGAAACTGATACTTATGAAAATATCATCAGAATAAAAACTCCCGGAGGTCATATTAAATATTTAGATACCTACTTATATTCTAAATTTGATGAAAACGGTGAAGAAGTAAGCAATTATGGCCTCTTTAAAGATGTTAGTGTTGATTCTCATAAACACATGACAAGACCGGTTGATTTCATGTTAAACGGATTCAATCACAATTCCAAATTATCCTTACTTGTCGAACCTTTAAGCAGAAGGTACGAATTCAGTGAAGGATTTTATAAAATGATTGAAATTCCAAAAAACGAATACATTCACAATAGAGATGTCATAAAGAATATTATCGAAGATGATATAAGAGACGAAATTGATGAACTGATTGATGGTGAACTTAACGAAATTAACTGCGTATTTACATATAAAGTAAATGGCGACATTGACAATTGCAAGATATGCGAATTATTTATCGAACGCTTTAAATACGGTAATCAAGACCACAGTATTGGGTTTTTAACCGACATTACACTTTCACGCAAAAAACAGCAGGAACTAATAAAATCCAATGCAACTAAAAACATCCTAATCAAGGAAGTTCACCACAGAGTCAAAAACAACTTGCAAGTATTGAACAGTTTCTTAAACCTTGAAAGAAGAGAATATGGAGATAATCCAAATCGTATTTTAGACAACATGCAGGCACGTTTAGCTTCACTTGCTCTTCTTCACGAGAAGACCTACAATACTGAAGATTTTATTAATATTAATCTTGAAGATTACATGAAAGACCAGGATTCAACATTAGAAATGCTATTCAGAGCAAAAGACATAAACTTTACATCAGAAGTTGATCCGGAAATTCATCTTTCCATAGACGTTATTACACCATTGCTTCTAATAGTTGATGAACTGACAATGAATGCAATCAAGCATGCATTCCCAGATCCAGATATGCCTGATAAAACAATATCCAAAAAAATTGATTTCATTGACGAACATATCTGTGAGCTGATATTAAGAGATAATGGAGTTGGCCTTAAAGATAAAGACGCCTTAGTTAACCATAACTTAGGTTGGGAGATAATTAACAATTTAACTAGACAGATAAACGGAGAACTTGAAATTTTAGACTGCGAAGTAGGAACCGGATTTAAAATAATATTCCCTGTGAACTTCGATCATACTATTGCATATCATCGCGAACTATGGGAGGGTGAATCTGATGAGGATTGAAAAAACATATAGGAAATTAGAAGACACTGAAGAAGTTAATATCTATGACGTTAAAGAGAGTGAGCTGTTCCAGTACGTCCCACAGGAATTTGAAATTCCTTACACTCCCTTTGACAAAACATTGGATAATCTTAGTAATGACTTGGATATCTTTGTACCTGTTAACGATGGTGAAGACTTTATTGTTCACCGATTAGGATTAGGCGCACTTGTAAGAGGGCACATCAAACAGACTGATGTTGCAGGACGTTTACTTAGTAAAACATCCCCCGGTTTTTATAAAATTCTAAAAGAACCATTTAAGGAAGTTTATGAAACCCATAAAACTAAGAAAATGAGATTCTATTATCACTTCCATGAAAAATTAGCCAGATTTTCGAATGTGAAAATTATCTATGATATGGATAAAATAATTTTAATTTCAGACCATAGGGACAATCGTGAAACCAGCTTACATGTTTCTGATGAGGAATATGACGAAAAAGCAAATCTAATTGAATATTTCTCACAAACCGGAAGTTACTACAAAATCAAAGACAGATACTCCTGGACACAAGGCATCTATAATATCATCAATAGGGGAAGGGAGGAAAACGACGAGTACTTCAATATTGTTTTTGACTTAGTTATTCCCGAAGACAAACCCCTGCTCGAAAAAATGCTTAGAGAACTTGATTCCGGGAGAAGCAACTACGAAAGCATTATCAGAATTAGAACCGATGACGGCGTTTTAAAATATATTGAAATAAACCTTTACTCCAAGTTTGATGAAAACGGATTATTATTAAGCCGTTATGGTTTAATAAAAGATGTGAGTACCGATTCAAGTAGAAAAATGACAAGACCCGTTGATTTCCTGCTTAAAGGATTTAAAAACAATAAGAAATTGGCATTGCTTATTGAACCTTTAAATGTCAAACAGTATGAATTCTCACAGGGATTCTACTACCTAATCGAAATAAGTCCGGAAGAATATCATCATTCCCGTGCAGTCGTTCAAAATATCGTGGAGGAAGACGTGATCAATAATCTTATCCGATTAATGGATGGGCAAATCAACGAACTTGAAGAAACATTCACCTACAATGTGAATGGGGATGAAAACAACCAAAAAATGGCTGAATTATATATTGAAAGGTTTGAATTTGGTTCCGAAACACACAGTATCGGATTTTTAACTGACGTTACTGAAGAAAGAACCAAACAATTAGCATTAATGGAAGCTAACGAACATCAAAAAGTATTGATTAAAGAGGTTCACCATAGGGTCAAAAACAATCTTCAGGTATTGAACAGTTTCTTGAATCTGGAAAAAAGAGCATATAAAAATAAACCTAACATAATTATTGACCATATGCAATCCAGATTATCATCTCTTGCCATCCTTCACGAAAAAACCTACAATACAACCGACTTTAAGAATATTAACCTGAAAGAATACATTGAAGATCAGGACAGCCAATTACGTGGTTTGATTGGCCTAAGAGATGGAATTGAATTTGAATCTGAAGTTGATGAGGATTTAGTTTTAACAATTGAAGTTATTACACCATTGCTACTTGTTATTGATGAGTTGACTATGAATGCCATTAAACATGCATTCCCTGATAAAACAATGCCAAATAAGAAGATTATCAAGAAAATATATAAAATCGATAATGAGAATGCACAATTAATACTTCAGGACAATGGAGTTGGAATTGACGACCCTGATAGAATCACCAAGAATCTAGGATGTGAAATCATTAAAAATCTCACAAAACAGCTAGACGGCCATATCGAATTATTCCAACATGAAAATGGAACAGGATATAAATTAACATTCCCAATTACAATGGAACATACCATTGAGGGATAATGTTTTAGAGGATTCGAACAAATAAAAATATAAATATAATAAACAACATAAAACTAATGATATATGAGGCAATAACATGAATGAAAGAATATTAGTTGTTGAAGATGAAGCAATTACAGCACTTGATTTAAAATACAGTTTAGAAGAATTAGGTTACGAAGTTATTGATACTGTTGATACCGGTCAGGCTGCAATTGATGTTGCGGCAGAAAAAGTACCAGATGTTGTTTTAATGGATATCAAATTAAAAGGAGATATGGAAGGTATCGAAGCTGCAGAAGTCATCTCCGAATTTAGAATACCAATTATATATTTAACCGCGAACACCGATACAGACACTTTCGAAAAGTCCAATGTCAAAGGATCATACGGTTTTGTATCAAAGCCATATGACATCAACAAATTAGACAAAACTCTTAAGATAACAATCAACAGAGCAAAACTTGAAGAAAATAAATTAAATGACGCAAGCGGCTTCACACAATAAACAGATTTAAATGACGGAATTAGAATTAATCCAAGGGAAGCCAAAGATATTTACTATAAGCTCTGATGAATTCTTATTATCTCAAATAAAAGAATACGTCGAAGATTATGATTATGAAGACTGGGGATCAGCATCTGAATCAGAGGATATTTTTACAAAAATTGATACAATATCCCCTAACTTAATTTTTTTAGATACTGAAATCGAAGGCTTGGATTTGCTTAGTTTGACTGGAGACTTAGAACTTTTTAATGTGCCGATAATCATCATTGTCGGGGCTCTTTTTGACGAAACAATTGACAAATTATTAATGAGCAATCCTTTTGGTTATTTATTAAAGCCAATTGACAAAGATGAACTTCAAAGAGCTATGGCAGTTGCCCTTAAAAAGCATGAACAAAATACTATAAATGTCAAATTAGCTCAAGATAAAATCAGAGAAAAAAATATTGAGCTGATGATTGAAAAATCAGATTCCAGCTTACTTCTGGTTCTTTGTATTTCATTAATTATAATAGCTATCCTAAGCAGAAATGCAACTTGGCTACAATGGGTGCTTTTGATTCCAACATTTGCAATGCTTTTAAACTCAATAATGAGTGCGAAAAAGCAAAAGAAGATTGTCAAATATGAAGAGGAAGAACTTCCTTTCATAAGCGTTTTTATCCCAGCACATAACGAAGAATACACTATTGAAGCAACTGTTAGAAGCGTTTGTAAATCAGATTACTACCTCGGTGAAGAAGCTAATTTTGAGGTAATCGTAATCAATGACGGGTCTACAGACAGAACTGGTGAAATTCTAGCCGGATTAAAAAAAGATTTGCCCCAATTAAAAATAGTTACAAGACACCCTCCACGGTCTGGAAAAGGTAAAGGATTTGTTTTAAATGATGCTTTAACTTTATCCAGAGGAGAGATAATTGGAGTTTTTGACGCGGATACGCAAATTAAAACAGATTATCTATATACTATTGTCCAATACCTTAATGGGGATATAGATGGAGTGCAATCAAGAGTTAAGATGTGGAATAGAGATGAAAATTACTTAGCTCGTATGCAACATGTAGAATTCGCCAGTTTTGGAAATACATTGATTGCAAAAGATAATTTAGGAAGTACTGGATTTTTAGGCGGTAATGGCCAGTTTGTTAAAAAATCATCCATTATAGAATCCGGTAGATGGGACGGCTTTGCGGTAACTGAAGATTTGAATTTAGCTATCAAGATAATGCTTAATAATGGAAAGATACGTTACTGTGGAGAATGTGCCGTTTATCAGGAAGCGGTTACCGAATGGAGAGCATTTTTCAGACAAAGAGTACGATGGGCCATAGGCAACTTTGAAACCTTATTTGTATATCTGCCCCAGATTTTAAGGGCAAAAATATCTATTGCTCGTAAATTCAACATTCTGGAACATATTTCATTTTACAGTTTTAATTTATTAATCTTCTTTGGATTTTTGGTCACAATACTCAATGCAATTTCATGGTTCTTTTTCCATGATTTTACAGTTATTAGAATGGAAGCTCCTTTTATTGTTGGATTTTTATCCATGATTGCATTTTTCCCAGGCATTATCCTTGCCCTCTCAAGAGATAAACCTTCCATAACCAGTTTTCTTAAAGACCTAATAAAATATTATATTTATTGTTTCCACTTAATTCCATTGTTTTTTATGACAATGAAAACTATGATGACCCGAAAAGAAAGAAAATGGGCAAAAACTGAACACAAAGGGAGGAAAGACCAATGAGAAAAAAAGACATGCTTCACGCCGTACTTATTTTTATTATCATATTATTTATTGCAACCAATATCAATGCAATCAATAGTTTTTTAAGTCTAAAAACAGACAAGAGTATTGAATTTGGTCACAGTGCGACAGTTGTTCCGGAAGCATGGAATACAACTGAAGAATTGAATATGACTAACGAATCTAAAACTCCCGATGCAATTACAAATGAATACGTAGTTATAGACCATTGGGATGATTGGCCTGAAGACCATATCTCGTCAATTTCGGAAGCTAAATTCAGGGCCATGGAAGATGGCGGTTATAAAGTTCTTGATACTGAAGACATCACTTTAGGAGGAATGAAAGTTTCAAAGCAATACTTCTCAAATCCATCAAGAAATACCGATACTACCTGGAATCACATCGGTGTCAACTATGTTTTCCATACTCAGGATACCAATTATGCGATTCAGCTTCATTACTTTACAGACCATGACTACAACAACACAACATTCCAAAAAGAAGTTGATTATCGTATTGAAGACGATATGGCCAATATCCATAACAATGAATACAATGGATTTGTTTCAGGTTTCAGGGACATATACAATTTCCTAATGTCTCTCACCTAATCCTTTTTTTTATTTTTAAGAATTTGATTAACACTTACTTTAAAAAAAAATACTGGATTATGACTTCCAAATAATTTAATGGAAGACATGATGAAAAAAATAGTTATAGTTATTTTTTAGGATTTAACGGATGATTTTCACACATCGGATCTTTAATAATATTTCTTTTAAGATGATACTTCAAAAAGTACAGCATCCATTGATTTGACAATTCCCTTAAGGAAGCATCGGTTAACCTTTCATGATTAGTGAAGAAATCCATTTGATTACCGCCAACGGCAATGGCTATTTCTTTTGTTTTTACCAGCATGAAAAAGTCGTTTCTAATATTATGTATGCTGAAATCTTCAACAACGGAAATGGTTTTCTCTTTTTTATAATCATGGAAAAATGTGTTAAGATATTCAAAATCAACGAACTTTATGTCATCAACTTCAAATAAAACCTCTTCACTTAACAACTGACTTTCAAAATTGTATTTGGAAAAAAACTCTATATCCCATATGTTATTATAGAAAACTGTGAAAAAAGAATCAAGTGCAAAACGAGCTGTCAGGGAAAAGTCTTCAGTCTCTTTTGGAACTCCAAGTTCAACATCCCTGAATTCCAAATATATTGAATCCTGAGATATTTCTACAGAAGTCAATCTGCCCGAATTAATAATTACATCACGAATTAATTTGAGTGATCTGCCATTCATTTTAACACCTTACAAAACTATTATATGCTCCTTCAATTTCATATTCTTTTTCATCGTTATAAGATTTATCCCATCTAAATTGGATAATCTCAATCTGGTTGTTAATTGTTCCGTCCCAATTTATTTTAAAACCGGCTTCCTTGAGGTATTGATTTACGGTTTTGCCAATTTCTAAAGCTTTATCCTCATTGTTTTCAAAATCTCCAAAAGTAATTTTTAATTTGCAATCATATATTGCCTCTTCAATATCTTCGAAAGTGTAAAAACAAAACCCGTTAGGTGTGAAACTATTATTCTGCAAATGAACAAACAATTCAAAAGCATCCTGAACTCCTTCTTCAATATCATAACCGCAATTATGAATAGCTACAATATTTTCATGCCCAAGGTCATTGAAAACCCTTTCTAATTTAGTGAAATTGGCATTATCAAAGTCATTTAAAGAAAAATTGAATTGGGAAAAGTCAACGTCTTCCCCAATGAATTCGTCTTCCAATATTTCAAGGATTTCCTCTTTGTTGAAAAATCCAGATTTAGTGAGTGTCTCCAACATGAATTCTATCTCTTCAGCCAAATCCGGATTCACAAAAATCACCTTTCATCATCACCAAATATTATGATGCGGGTAACATTGCCTCTTTCAGTGAATCCTGCCATTACACGACTTTCACCGATTTTAGCTAGTGCAAAATCATCATGGGGCTTGAAACCATACCCCTTAAGTTTAGTGTATGCTTCAAATGCAATCTTTGGATAAATATTGAAATTCTTTTGGAAAGTGTAGAAAGTATCTCTGAATTTTTTTACGGAATTGTTTTCTTTGATTAAATCTGATTTGATAAGCACAAATATGTCAATGCCCTCTTCGGATACTGCATAATATGCATCCATATTTAAAATGGAAGTGGAAACCATAGCCAATGTATGGCAATCATTGAAATCAGACTGTATTGCAGTGGAGTTGAATTCTGGTATGTTGAATTCATCTCCGATAGTTTTCATTTGCGCTGATGCTTTGATTAAATTTTCTCCAAATATCTCCTCATTATCCCATGCCCAAGACCATTGTTTTAAATCTTGAGAGTAGAATCCTAATATTTGAACCGGAAAAACTATATCTCCAAAAGATAGGATTCCTTTTTCGATATCCAAATCTCCAGCTGTTTCACCAATCAATTCTGAAAGGTTCTCTTGTTTGTCTAATGCTAACGCACCATATTTAGATAATACCCTCTTAAATGAATCATCTTTTTCAATAGTTATCGGTTTTTCAATTACTTTCAATATAAACACCTAAAATTCTAATTTTGAAATTCTATCCATAGCTTCTTTAGTATTTTCCAAAGTATTGAATGCAGTAAGTCTTAAATATCCTTCACCACTTGGACCAAATCCAGAACCCGGAGTTCCAACCACATTAGCTTCATTTAACAACAAATCAAAGAAGTCCCATGAATCCATGTTATTTGGAGTTTTTACCCAAATATAAGGTGAGCTTACTCCACCGTACACTTCAAGACCCAAGTCTGTTAAACTTTTCCTAATGACTTTAGCATTTTCCATATAATAATCAACAACTTCCTTAATTTGTTTTTGACCTTCAGGGGAGTAAGTTGCCTCAGCAGCTCTTTGTACTGGATAAGATGCACCATTAAATTTAGTGGTTTGTCTTCTGTTCCATAACGGATTGATTTCTACTTCATTTCCTTCACCATCATATCCAATCAACTCTTTAGGAACAACAGTGTATGCACAGCGTGTTCCGGTAAATCCTGCAGTTTTTGAATAGCTCTTAAATTCAATAGCCACTTCCTTTGCCCCTTCAATTTCATAAATACTGTGAGGAACATCATCTTCAGTGATAAATATTTCATAAGCCGCATCAAATAGAATAAGTGCCTTATTTTCTTTTGCATAATCAACAAACACTTTCAGTTGATCGCGAGTGAGAGTGGTGCCTGTCGGATTGTTGGGATAACATAAATAAATAATGTCTACGGGTTCAGATGGAAGCTCAGGAACAAAACCATTTTCTGAATTACATTTGATGTATGTTAATCCTTCATACATTCCATCTTCCTGCATTTCTCCTGTTCTTCCTGCCATTACATTAGTATCGACATATACAGTATAAACAGGGTCAGTCACTGCGATTTTATTATCAATGCCAAAGATTTCTTGGATATTTCCGGTATCGCATTTTGCACCGTCACTAATGAACACTTCAGAAGTGTCCAAATCGATGCCATACTTATTATAATCATTTTCAATAATGGCCTTGGCTAAAAATTCATAACCTTGTTCAGGACCATATCCCATAAAAGTATCCGCATCACCCATTTCATCAACGGCTTTGCGAAATGCATCCACAACTGCCGGAACTAATGGTTTGGTTACATCTCCAATACCCATTTTAATAACATCAGCATCAGGATTTGCCTGACTAAATTCAGCTTCTCTTCTTGCCACTTCAACAAAAAGATAACTGCTTTTCAATTTAAGATAGTTTTCATTAATTTTAACAACCATAATTAATCCTCATTAACATTAATCTAATTTATATTTTATTTTTGAGATATATAAAATGAATGATTAATCAAAATTTTTTTAAAAATATTACTTGATTTTGCAAATATGAAAATATTTATAATTAACTTTTTTACATAAATATATAATACTATTAACTTAAAAAAATTAGAAGTTGGAACTATGAATGGAATAACAATTATAATATGGATAATTATTGCCGTTATCGGTATTGTCGCCTCAATAATGGTTAAAAAGCAGTACAAAGGAGACAAACTTGCAAAAGATGAAGAGCCAATATTAAATGGCGCTCAACCTAAGGAAAGCATACACGATACAGGAAAAAATTTTTTATCTAGAAATAATAATAATTCCAAATCCACTCATAGCCAACCAAATAAATCTAATCCCCATGACTTTGAAAACAATGCTTCATTTAATGATGTAAATGAAGGACCAATTGTTTATGAAGTTGAAAATTATAAGAATAATAATTCATACAGAAATGTTGAATACGAATCTCAAAATCAAGTACTTATTGATTATGGAAATACCGTTGAAAAATTCCAAGAACCAATTAAACAAAGCCAGATGGATATTATGACTCGAAATAACAATACCAACAAAGAAAAACATGAATTAAAAGATTTATTCACTATCGATGAATTAATTAAAGAGTCCAAAAGAAAAGATAGTGAAAGAGAAAAGGAAACTCATAATGCTGATGATGAAGAAGAAATTAATGAATTAAAAGAAAGCATCAAACAAAGACAAGAAAACAAAATAGACGATGCCCTCATTGAAGAAATTATAACCAATGAAGAAGAAACAATTAATCAATTAATAAATGAAACCTCAACAGAAGAACCAAAAACAGAAGAAACAATCAACGACATAATAACCGAAAAAACAGAAGACCCAAAAACAGAAGAAACAATCAACGATTTAATTGGCTCTGAAAGTGATGCAAAAGAAAAAACCGAAAGTGAAGAAAGTGAAACTCCAATTGTTACATCACAGGACATTGAAGAAGCTATCAACACTGCATCCCAGGAAGTTAAAGAAGAACCTAAAAGCATCTCTGAAAGTGCTGGCATAACTGATGTTTTACTTGACAATGTTGAAAACGAGGTTCCTAAAGAAGAGATTAAAGAACCAATGCTTAAAACCCCTACAAAAGTTGATGAAAACAACACAACCGGTGAATATGATAGTGATTTGGATTACAGGAAAGACCTTGCTAAGATTACTAATACAATTAAAGGATCTAAAATATTCAAAGACGTGAAAGAAAGACTTACACCTGATGAGCCTGAAGTGAATCACATTGAAGAAGATTTCATTAGGAATGTAAATGAATATGAAGACAATTTTGCACCGATTATTAACGAAACCCATATTGATTTTGAAGCAACTTACGACGAATACCATAAAGAAGACTTCGATGATGGCTTAAGGCAAAAAAATACTGAAAAAGTATTTAGCATAATTAAAGATACACCTGAAAAACCTGAAGAGTCAAAAATTCCATCAATTAAAGAAAAACCTTCAAGAGACAACATCAAAATACAAATTAACAACAATGAAGTTGTTCTCAAAAAAGGTGATGAAATTATATTCAATCATTTGGGTGAAAGCTACTCAAGCCAAGTTTATGCGATTAATGGTGATGACATTTCTGTAAGATACAGACGACAAAACATCATTATCAAACCATCAGACGTTAAAAAAGTATACTGATAGTATACTTTCATTTTTTCTCTTTTTAATCAAATTAAATAAAAAAAAGATAAAGAAAGAATATTATTCTTCTTTATTCAATCTGTAACTACCGTTTTCAACCATATATTTTGGAACAATGATTTTCAAAGAACGAATAACATTTAAATAGAAATCATCTAATTGTCTATCCGCATACGGATAAGTGTATTCAAAGATATACAGGTTATTATCTTCCACATATAAAAATTCATTACGGCAAATCTCATTTTCCCCATCAGAAAAAGAAGAAACAATCATATAATAAATATTATCATTAATAGCTAAAAAATCAGAGGCCATTAAATTGATTTTATCATTGTTTTCAATATTTTTCTCAATATCATCTTTTATAGCTGGAAGACCAACTAAAGTAGGTGTTGTTGAAAATTTAATGGACATCGGAATTTTAGTATTTACCAAATACATGTCATTAAATTCATCTTTAGTAGGAATAGCTTCAAAATCTTCAGGCATTTGAAGTGTCACAAATCCATTTGAAAATATTGTCATATAATCACCTATTTATGGGCATAATAAAAGATTAACTCATCACCTTTAATCTCATCAAGGCGTGCAAAACCTACTCTTTCAAATTGAACAACATCTCCAACATTCAAATCATTGAGTGCACTTTCGCCAAGCCCTTCATTTATTGATGCATCATCCATGACAATTTTAACATTAACACTATCCACAGTTGGAACCCATTGAATGATTCTTGCCTTAACCTCACGCGCTTCTTCAAAAGAAGTGGAATGATAAGTTATTTTATCCCCATTAATTTCAACATTAACCGCATCCATCAATCTGAAAATTCCATCATTAATGTCAGCTTTTGCCAGATATGCCTTTCCATCAAATGGCAATATCCTATTTCCCCTATCCAAGTGGTCTGCATGGAGAGGTCTTTCAATGTCAACTTTTCCATCATTGTAACCTTCAACTTCAATTAACTGAGGTTCTTCACAGAAGAAATACCTATTGGCTATTGGTTCTAAAAAATTACGGTTTAACCCATAAATCTTTTTCCAGCTGATTGCAGAATCTGCCATTTTAACACCAATTTCAGTAATCAAATTGTAAATTGTCCTTGGGTCTATTCCCCGTCTTGCAATGGCTCTTAAAGTACCGAGTCTTGGGTCATCCCATCCTGAATAGGTTCCATCTTCAATCCCTGCCATTGCCTTGGAAGTGCTTAATGCAATATCCTCCATCTTAAGTCTTCCATAGTGTATATACTCCGGCACGTCCCATCCCATGGCATCATATAGGTATTTCTGTTTTTCTGTATTGGCGAGGTGGTCTTTTCCCCTCAATACATGAGTCAAACCCATCAGATGGTCATCCACAGCTACAGAGAAATTCATCATAGGATAGATCCTGTATTTATTGCCTAAACGAGGATGGGTTTCATCAACCAATCTCATGGCTACCCAGTCCCTAATTGCCGGATTCTTATGGTTAATATCTGTTTTAACTCTGAGAACTGCTTCACCAGCTCCCATAGTACCAAACTTATCCCACAACTCCAAATTCTCCTCTACAGAATTACTTCTACACGGACAGGATTTGCAGTTATCTTTAAGCTCCTTAAATGTTGCTCCATCACATGTACACATGTAAGCAGCACCCTTTTCAATTAATTGACGAGCATAATCATAATAGATCTCAAATCTATCAGACTGATAAACCACTTCGTCCGCTTTGATTCCTAGCCATTCCAAATCCTCTGGAATCATATCATACGCAGGTTCATAGACCCTTTTCGGATCGGTATCCTCAATCCTTAAAATCAGTTTACCGTTGTGTCTTTTTACATATTCTGCATTTGGAACAGCTGCTCTGGAGTGGCCAATATGTAAAGGCCCACTTGGATTTGGAGCAAATCTTAAAACAATATTTTCATGAGTTCCCGGAAGTTCCTGTAAGCCTGTTTCTTTAGCTTTAGGTTTTTTATCCTGAACTTCAATACCTAATTTTTCCATTTCACTAGCTTGCTCTTCTGGAGATAACGCATTTACTTTTGCTACAATTTTACCAGACATCGGCCCTATTTCTTTTGCTCTACTTCTAAGTTCAGGTTCATTTGACATGATTGAACCCATCACAGCACCGGGATTTGCACTTCCTTTATGTTTGGCTGCATTCAATAAAGCATGTTTATAAATAATTTCTTCTAAATCATTCATTCAATCATCACATTTAATTAATTACTATAAAAAATAAGTATTATTATTTATCTATCTAAAAATATATAAATATAATGAGGAGAATTTAGAGAAATTGGAGATTGATAAAAAAAACTTAGGTTGATATAATGAGCAATACCCTTTCCAAAGCAAAACAATATATTGAAGAAGATAATTTAAAAGAAGCTCTTAAATTAGCTAGAAAACAGCACGGAAAAGATGATGTTGAATCTTATTTATCCATTTTAGACTTATTGATTGAAAAGGATTATTTGCCTGCACTTGAAGAAAAAGGTCTTTATTATCAATACTACGATGAAACACATGATAATGATGACTACGGTGAGAAATATTTTGATAGCTATTTAGAAAAACAGCCAAAATCCATCAATGTATTGTGTGATAAGGCAATGTCAAAGTTTAATAAGGGCAACATTGATGAATCATTGGAATATATGGATAATGCATTGGAGAAATACGAAACCTATTCCAATATCGAAAAGCCACGTTTATCCAAAAAGGAAATTATTATGGCAAGAATTGAGCTTTTAATTAAAGCAAAGAGATATGAAGAGGGCTTGAAAAGTCTTAGTGATTATGAAAATCAATTTGGCTCAAGCCAAAAAACAGATTTATACAAAGGCCAGCTGCTTCAAAAAACAGACAAAAATGAAGAGGCTTTAACTTATTTGAATAAATCTTTACAAGAAGAAGAAACAATAATTGCATTGAATGCTAAAGGTGATGCATTATATAAGCTTAACAGATACAGAGAAGCATTAAAAACATATGAACAATGCATACCATATGAAAATAAAATTACTGATGATTTAGAATTAAAAACTAACTTTAATTATAAAGCGGCCTTTTGTTGTGTCAATCTTGGAGAAGACCAAAAAGCGGTTCAATACCTAAATAAAACAATTAACATGTTAAATGAATACGGCAGACTTCCAAAGGATATTGAGAAAATTTATCAAAAATGTTCTTTTGAAAAAGATCGGCTTTTAAGGAATGATGATGTTGAAGACAAGGAATTCAAAAAAACCAAATTCCTATCTACAAAATATGCCATTATAGCATTGGCCATTATTTTAATTTTATATGTTATATTGAAAATGAAGGGGTACTGAAATGAGGCTGGGAAAAACTAATCTTGAAGTAAATAAAAACGGATTCGGGGCGCTGCCAATCCAGAGATGCAATATGGCAGAATCAATTGAAATTCTTCAAACTGCATATGAAAACGGAATAAATTTCTATGACACTGCACATTTTTACACAGATAGTGAAGAAAAGATTGGTCGTGCATTAAGTGATGTGCGGGAAAATATTTTTCTTGCAAGCAAAAGTGGGGCGGAAACTGTAGAAGACTTTTGGAGTGATTTAGAGACCTCCCTTAAAAGCATGAAAACCGATTATCTTGACCTGCATCAATTCCACAACATTTCCTTTTGCCCTAAAGAGGATGATGAATTATTTAAGGCAATGCTTGAAGCAAAGGAAGAAGGCTTGGTTAACCACATCGGAATAACAACACACAAGATTACGCATGCTCACGAGGCACTTGATTCAGGACTATACGAAACACTGCAATACCCATTTTCATATCTGAGCGAGGATGAAGAATTAGATCTTGTTGAAAAATGCAAAAGATTAGATGTCGGCTTTATTGCCATGAAGGCAATGGGTGGAGGATTAATCAAGAACTCCAAAGCGAGCTTTGCATTCCTAAACCAGTTTGATAATGTCCTACCGATTTGGGGAATTCAAAAACTAGAAGAACTCAATGAATTTTTGTCATACGATGAAAACACCGTTCTAGATGACGATTTAAGATTAGCCATTGAAAATGATAAAAAAGAACTTGGAGTTAACTTCTGCAGAGGTTGCGGATATTGTATGCCCTGTCCTGAAGGAATTAACATTAGCTTATGTGCAAGAATGTCTTTATGGATTAGACGTTTTCCAACCGAACCAAATCTAGATGAAAGAACTCAAGAGATAATGAAACATACATTAGATTGTGTGGAATGCTATGAATGCGTTGATAAATGCCCTTATGAGTTAGATATCCCAGAACTTTTAAAAGAAAATTATGAAGATTATCAGAATGTATTATCCGGAAAGACAAAGGTGTGAAAATGAAACAATGCATTGAAAACCCAAATGATGTAAGATGGGAAGAATTTTGGGCTGAAAGACTGGAAAATAAAGTTAATAAAGATTGGGATAAAGCAGCACCGGGTTTTTATAAAAGAACAAAAAAAGATGATTATCAGGAGGCATTATTTGATAAACTAATCCTGGATGAAAATGATACTGTCTTGGACGTTGGTTGCGGCGAAGGGTCCGTTACGATACCCATTGCCAAAAGAGTGAAAAAAGTAATCGGACTGGATTCATCAGCCAAAATGTTAGAATACCTCGAAAAAAGAGCCATAGACAATAACATTGGCAACATCGAAACCATTTTAAAGCCAATCGAAGAGATAAAATACGAAAACCTTGGAGATGTTGATGTTGTGATATGTTCAAGATCCCTAAATGGAATTATCCCAATCAAGAAAGTGTTAACGGAATTAAATAAGATAGCTAATAAATTTGTTTTTATAACCATTTTTGGACCTGAAAACAAAAAAATAGAAAAGGATTTCGATAAGGAGCTGGGCATTAAAACCGAAGATTTCCCTGACTACAATTACTTCTTTAATATCCTGTTCAATATGGGAATTTATGCAAACATCGAGAGATTTGACCTAAACAATTACCGTGAATATGACAGCATTGAAGATGCCATGGACAACGGCAAATTCAGACTTGATTTATATAACAATGAAGAAAAAGAGCTTCTTGAAAAATATTTAAAAAGAATTCTTTCATTTGATGAAGAAACTAAGAAATATTATAATGTCAAAGACAAAGCCGACTGGATTATGGTCTGGTGGAAAAAATAGAAAAAAATATAAAATGAAATTAATCACTTTTAATCATGGTCAATATCATTTTATATGGACTGTTTACAGCCTGTAATGCATGAGGTTCGTTGGCAGGCATGATGATTATCTCACCAGCTTTGACTGTGTGTTTCACGCCGGAAATTGTTATTTCCGCTTCACCATCAATAATTTGAACCATCGCATCAAAGGGAGCTGAATGTTCGGATAAACCCTGGCCCTGATCAAAGGCAAAGAATGTTACGGTGCCCAATTCCTTTTTGATTACCTCACGGCTAACGACACTATCATCCTGATAGTCAAGTAAAGATTGGATATCTAAAGCTTTTGCCTTAATATCCTCGCTCATAATCTATTCCCCCATAATGGTTTTAATATCAGCAATTGCATCTCCAGTTGTTGGAGTCAGGTTGTAATTTCCAACTAAAACATTTAAAATGTCTTCATTTGCCCATGCAGGAAGTACTGGTCCAATCCACATATCGGTTTTGCCCAAGTAGAGTAAAGCCCAAAGCACTGCAGCTGCTTTCTGTTCCATCCAACTGAGTACGATTGTCAATGGCAAATCATTCAATTCCATGTCAAACAATTCACATAAAGCTAATGCCACATCAACAGCAACGATTGTATCATTGCATTGACCTACATCCAATAATCTTGGAATTCCTTCAATATCGCCCAAGTCCAGGTCATTGAATTTGTATTTGCCACAGGCCAATGTCAAGATTACAGTGTCTTCCGGCAAGTTTGCGACGAATTCCCTGTAGTAGTCATTGTGTTTTGCTGCTTT
Source organism: Methanobrevibacter sp. (assembly GCF_045644645.1). Lineage (GTDB taxonomy): Archaea > Methanobacteriota > Methanobacteria > Methanobacteriales > Methanobacteriaceae > Methanocatella. Next base: position 883 of record NZ_JAZRHE010000158.1, on the reverse strand, counting down.
GTCACATCCACCTACAACAAAGAATCTTCTAATCTTACCTTCCTCCACCAATTTTTTGATTGCATCGGCATGTTCTACAATGGCTCCTGCACTCCAACCGGTAGTTATGGTAGTCAATTCTTCAGCTTCCAATCCTCCAAGAGATTTTGCACATTCAATTACTTCTGAGAAATCATAATCATCTACAGTTTTTACGCCTTCGAGCTTGGCCACATCCATTGTGAACATTCTTTCCTTGTATGCATCAAGTGCAGGTAGGACACAGTTGCTGGTTCCAACAATTGCTGCATTGTATTTTTTAAAGGTTGTTCTTTGATCATGCCATGCCCCTCCGAGTTGTCCTGCCAAGTTTTCATATTTGTTTAATCCAGGATATCCGTGAGCCGGCAACATTTCAGAGTGAGTGTAGACTTTAATATCAGTGCCTTCCACCTGTTTTAACAATTCCTCCAATGCTTTTAGGTCGTGGCCGGTTACAATGATGGCAGGCCCTTCCTGTGCGCCAACTTTTACCTCAACAGGTTGTGGTTCACCGTATGCTTCAATATGAGCATCTTTTAGCAGTCTCATTACATCCACACTAACCTTACCCGCTTCAAGTGCAAGTGCCACCAAATCATTAACATCAAAATTAACATTTGTCAATGTGGTGTATAATCCTTTAGTTAAAAATGCATCTATTTCCGGGTCGAATTTTCCTAAAACATTTGCATTGTAGTTGTATGCACTAATTCCTTTCATAGTAAAGATCAAGTTATCCTGTAATCTTGCTACGGTTGGCTTTTTACCACAAACTCCACTTACAGTACAGCCAGTACCTTTAGCGGTCTGGGAACATTGATAACAAAACATATCTAATCCATCTGACATAATAAAAACCTCT
>NZ_JAZRHE010000157.1:0-4582 GCF_045644645.1 Methanobrevibacter sp. | reverse complement strand
CCGCTTGGCCTCCGACTTTAGAAGTCTATAGATCATTACTATGTCCCTACAACCAGTAATGATCTAAAAGATTGCAACATGATTATAAGTGCGAATAATCAAGTTAGATAATGATTTATTATTTAATATATTTAAAATGTTCTATACCACTTCGTATTTTTCACCAAACCGTTGCTGTTTAAGATTTCTACTATCATTACCATTATAAAATGAATCACATTCCCAATAGAGTAGCTCAATAAATATGCTCTAGGAGGTGATTGTTATGAGCGTTTCTAAACTTAAAAGTCAGATAAGACAAGCTGAACGTGAAATGAAAAGAGCCGAGCGTGAAGCAAAAAAAGCTGAAAGGGAAATGAAAAAGTTAATGAAAAAATTATAAATTCAATGAAAGATTGTGGAAGTGATTGTAGGGTGCACTTTCACATTTTTAATGCAATATGAGAAGCAAGAATTTGTTATACAAATCATAAGAGGTAAAAATAATGATAATAAACAAAACAAGAATTAATAAATTAGAAACACAATTCAAAGATATAGACGAAGGAACAAATATAATAATTAGCGTATCAGACATAGATATATTCGATAATCTTAACAAAATTGGATTTACAGAAAATCTAGACATAGGCGAACAAGTTTTACCCGCTATTGGATCAGGATTAGGTAAATATTCCACCATCACTAAGTTTAATTCCGAAGGATCATATATCAAAAGACCAGACTTAGGTAAAGAAACAAAGTATTATCAAAGACAATTTAAACGAAATGAATGGAGAGGCAGAGGTAGAACTGAAGAAGTAGTGGACATTCGTACATTTTCATATGAGAGAATATGTAGAGAACCAATTGCACCCCCAAGTATTGAATTAAAAATAGTTGAAAAAGAAGGCCGTAAAATCATAATAGCTAGTGAAAAATTCAGCTATAAAAAAGATGATGAACTATTGAAACATACGATAAATTTATTCTTAGAGCTTTTTAAAGAATGTGAAATACTGCATGAGGATTTAAGCAAATTAATAGACTTAAAAAATCTTAAGAGATTAAACTGGGAAATACTGCCCAAAGGAGAAATGCCTTGGGAAAAATTAAAAGAACATTTAAAGCCAGTTTTAGAACAAACAAAGAAAACTAAAAGAACAGCAGACGAAAATAGAATACAATACATTAATGACACATATAATCCAACCACTGTATTTTATGGAAAAGCCGGTTTTAATGGATATGTGGGATTCGTGTTTAAGGAATTTACAATATTAGAGTCTCTGATTTATGGCAATGCAATATATGTTTTTGATAAAAACTGGTTAGAATTCAGTAAACTAACTAAAAAAGAAATATTGGATGAAAATTTGCATATGGCAAGAATAATACATGATAATAGTTGGAAAAATAAAGTAAGAATGTTATTTGAAAATAATAATCTTAATCAAAATTAATTTTTTGATTAAATTTTTTATTTTTTATATTTTTTCATATCCTCCCGTAAAATCCACTGCACAGTCATCATGATTGGCTTCAATCTGATAAGCCATTATTTTTTTCTAAAAATTTCAATGCCCATATTCTTGTGAACCCTGTTCTATCCTGCCCATATTGGAAAAATTCTATTCAATTAATGGAGTTCAGAATCTTGTATAACCGTATAAACATTGTTTTAGCACGTATTTACATCATATACTTCGCATTCTATACTGTTTAACTCATAGATGCCTAAAAATGCAATATTTTTATAATTAATGTCTTACAGTTCTAAATATAGGATATTGAATATATCTTCCCCTGTAATATTTATATCATCAATTGGATTTTCATATTCAAATTAAGAGCCATATGAATCTAGAATATAGATATAACCTTTAAATCCTTAGCTAATAACACTCTTGTTGTGAAATATGAATCACATTTTTCATGAATGCATCATCAAATTCTTCAGTTGCATTAGGATTATAATGCAAATAATGAGAATTTTCAAAAAGTAGCTATTAGAAATCGGCGGAATTCTGACTCATCAAATAGATAATCTTCAACACTGCCACATAGCTACCAACAGTTGCGATTAATAGCTCATGATAAAAGTTGAATGCCCATCCAGACACTTTTGAAATTCTTTAAGGAGTTTAGGTTTTAGGATGTCTATAGTATATTTCTGCTAAAAGAATACAAATTGTAGTGAACTAGCTTAGGATATGCAAAATATTACTTTGCAAAAGCTCTCTCTAATCTTTTATATACATTATAAATCTACTTATTATTATAGCAATTTTAGATATGAGGGAGCTTGAATATGAATAATGAAGTTGTAAAAACATTATTATATACCAGTGAAGACGGTGCAGTGGCCATAAATGTAATTATTGATTCAGAAAATGATACAATGTGGACTACACAAAAAACCATGGCAGAATTATTCGATAAAAACATCAATACAATAAGTAAACATTTAAATAATATTTTTGAATCAGGAGAATTAGTAAAATCTGAAGTTACCTTCAATCCGAACGATTCCACTAATAGTGAAATCGTTATTATAAACCCTGATGCAAAAACACAACCAATATTATACAACCTGGATGCCATAATCTCAGTCGGTTATCGTGTAAACAGCAAACAGGCAACACACTTTCGCAGGTGGGCGACAAGCGTGCTTAAAGAGTATATTGTAAAAGGTTTTGCACTGGATGATGAATTATTGAAAAAAGGCTCAAGATTTGGAAAAGATTACTTTGACCATTTGCTTTCCAGAATTCGAGAAATACGTGCTTCAGAGAGAAGATTCAACCAAAAAATCACAGATTTATATGCAACAAGTGCAGATTACAATCTGGATGCCGATGAGACAAAAGACTTCTTCGCCACTGTACAGAACATGCTCTTGTTTGCAATAACCGGTCAGACCGCCGCTGAAATCATAAAATCCCGCAGCGACAAAAATAAACTTAACATGGGACTTACAACATGGGAAGATGCACCTCATGGAAAAATCCTGCAGGCAGACGTGGTAATTTCAAAAAACTATCTAAACGAGATGGAATTGGATTCACTGAATACACTGGTTGACGGTTTTTTAACATTGGCAGAAACAAGGGCAAATTCCCAAAAGCCAACATTCATGAAAGACTGGAAAACATTGCTTTACGGATATCTTGAATTAAGCCAACTGCCACTACTGGAAGGAAAAGGTAAAGTTTCAGCTGTTGAAGCAAAAGCCCATGCAATCAATGAGTATAAGGAATTCAGAATAGATCAGGACAGAAATTATGAATCTGATTTTGATAATCTAATCAAATCCATCAAACGGCTGGAAGGTAAAAAATAAATACATATTTTTGATTTGGAAAATGCAATTAGTTACCTTGCTTAAATTTTTCAAGGATTTCGGTTTTATTGGGTTGTGGAATTTTTTACTATTATATATAGAATGCATCTTACTCATGAATGTTGTTAATATTTTCCAAAACAATGAACTCAAAAAGTGTAGTAATAGCATTGCTTATTTTACACACTTCTTTTGTAAACCCCTACATGATAAGATACACAATTTAAATACTCATCTTTTATTATTTTAACTCATCCAGAATAACTTTATGTTTGATACTTTCTGAAATACCATTATAACCTGGAAATAATGTATCTGTAAAATAATTTTCCTTTATCAATTCATTTAACACATCTTGTTTCATATCATAAGGAATAATAAATTTGTAAAAAATTTTTTCACCATCAGGTATATCAGAAGTCTTGAGTGGATGTACTCTTTTATAAAAAATATCCTTTTCAATTTCATCATTCATTTCATCATTTTGCTTAAATTGATTTATAATAATTTGATGATACTCATCATTATCTTCTTCATTCCTGTTATTTATGAAAAATGCAAATAATCCTTTTTGAGCATTTAAATTAGGATTTGAATTATATTCAGCTCGATAAAATTGTAATTTAAATTTTTCATCATATTCTAAGTTTGATAAATTGTTAAATAATTTATGATTAAATGCCCATAATACCCCATCATTTTCTTCATCATTTATCCCACATTGGAGTTTGTCATTAATAATATCTTTTGTGGCAAAATACAAAGAAACATGATAATCATAACTCCAATCTAGAAATCTGGTTGGAGCACCATAATGTTGAGCCAATGCAATATTTCCCCACAATCGTTCATCTGGCCAATAATCAAAAAACAATTTGAAACTGTCAAAATCAATTATTCTACGAATACTCTCTTCAACATTAATTTTAAGACCGTTTTTATCTGAAGCATTGATAAATTTCATTAAGACTGTAAATTCTTTCCATTTCTGCACAATATTATCAAAATATTCTAATTCCTTTATACCATCAAAAATTTTAAAATCCTTTTCAAATTTTATTGAAACATCCCCAAATTTTTCTGATCGAGCTTTAATAGGCAACATCTCCTCATTAGATATGAATTTATTTAATTCTTCACCATTATTTCTAAGAGAATAAGGTTTTAATTTATAATTAACATTATCAAGGCCTCTAAATATGCATTTTTCACGAATATCGATATTATCTGATTTGCCTTTAATTATATCAAAGAGTTCGT
>NZ_JAZRHE010000156.1:0-2095 GCF_045644645.1 Methanobrevibacter sp. | reverse complement strand
ATTTCAAAATTTAAATTAACTTATTTAAGCTTTATATATAATATAACTTCTATTAATAATGTTTTTAAGTATTTAAACAATTTTATACTTTTTTTTATTTTCAAAAAGTTTATATACTTTATAATTTAATATTATATTACTTAATACTTTAAATAAAGTATTATCATTTCAAGTGTATTTCTGACGTTTAATAAAAGAGGGTAAAAGCATGAAGTATAAGATTTTTATCAGCAGTGTTAGAAAAGAATTTGAGCATGAGCGAAAGTTCATCAAGCAAGAAATTGAAAATGATTATATCTTAAATAAATTTTTTGAGGTTTTTCTTTATGAAGAATTGTCTGCATTGGGTGCTTCTCCTAGGGAGGTATATTCTGATGAAGCTATCAATTCAGACATTTACATTGGTTTGATTGGTTCGGATTATGGAAGTATTCTTGAATCAGGAATATCACCAACAGAACTTGAATACGATCTCTATAACAAGACACATAATGATGCATTAATCTATATTAAAGATGTTGAATTCAGAGAAGATAAAACAGAAGCATTCATTAAAAAAGTCAGTAATCATAGTTATACTCGATTTAATAATAGATATGATTTGATGAATGCAATTAAAGAAAGTTTAGGTGATTTTATTGCTAAAAACTTGAGGAATTACAGGGCTTTCGATTCTGAAATACTTTTAAACTCTTCATGCGATGATGTTGATTTGGATGCATTGGACATGTTTTTTAATGTGTTAGATTATGAACCAATTGAAAAGATAAGGGATGAAAAAGGATTGACAAAAGTCCTATCAACAATACGTGCCGGGGAATATGTGGATGGTGAATTCAGATTAAACACTGCAGGAGCATTATTCTTTGCCAAAGACATCTCCAAATTTAACTTGTCACATCAAGTGAAAATGGTTCGCTTTTTCGACGATGAAGGAGTAAAAACATTCGATAAGGCAGAATTCAACATGTCATTTTTAAAATTACTCAAAGAAGCGGAACTATTCTTCAATAAAACCTTGGTTAATATCTCACAAGTTAAAGGTTTTAAAAGAGAAACAATTCAGGAATACCCTTATGAAGCGATACGTGAAGCACTTGTAAATGCCCTGGCTCATAGGGATTATACAATAACAACTGCTGCAATAACATTCTATATCTATAATGACCGTATTGAAATAAAAAGCCCCGGACGTTTGGTATACCCATTAACTGTAGAAGACTTGGGAGAAAATGAGCCAGTTCACAGAAATGAAACAATATGCAATATATTTTCAAAAACAACATATATGGAACATGTTGGAACTGGTATAAAACGCATGAAAGATGCAATGAGATTAAATGGCTTGGAAGAACCGGAATTTATGGAGTCTGAAGGATTTTTCAAAGTAATCTTCAGATCCAATGAACATGGTAATGGATTAAATCCACGTCAAAAACAATTCTTAAGAATGAATGATGTTTTTGAAATTACCATAAAAGAGTATATGGATATGTTTAGTGTTGTAAGAAATACTGCAAGCAAAGATTTAAATGATTTGGTTGATATGAAGATTGTAGATAAAATTAAAGATGGGGTGCAGTTTATTTATAGGAAAATTGATTAGATTTTTAATTAAGAAACTCAATAATTATTTTTGTGGGAATTCATGACAACGAAATTTATTATTAGAAATGATGATAATCCTAAAATTATTCACAATGATTTAGCAGATTATCTAGATGTTGAATCTATTTTAAAAAAGGATTATGAATATATTTATGAATCTATTCTAAATGAAGGATTTATATTAGAAAATAAGTTAGGAGATGTTTTTAAAGAGATATTATTTGAAAACAAAGTTGTGGGATTTGCTTTTTGCGAATTAAATTCTCAAACGAATTTTGTTTTAAATGAAATTTATATCTTGCCGGAATTTAGAGGTAATTCTTTATTTTTATTGGAAATTAATATACTTCTTGCAGCAGGCAATTCATTAAGTATTTTACAACCAACAAAAAATCTTGTTGAACTCTTAATTCATTATGGATTTGCATTTAAATTAAGTGAGAATATTGTAGCTAGTGCCATTAGCTTTAATTTTAAAAATGATGAT
>NZ_JAZRHE010000155.1:0-19895 GCF_045644645.1 Methanobrevibacter sp. | reverse complement strand
TTAAAATCAATAATCTTTTAAAAGATTAACATAAAAATAGATTTATGAAAAGGATTTTTAAATTCATTGAAAGATATTTTTTCATAATTATATTGCTTGCAGTTGTTATTTCATTATTCTACTCAAACTCATTTAAATGGGTTTTGAGTGAATATAACGGCATAAATATGTTGAACTTATTATTAAGCATCATCCTTTTTACAATGGGAACCACATTAAAAGTTGATGACTTTGTTACTGTATTTAAAAATCCAAAAGAGATTTCTGTTGGCCTTTTGGCGCAATATATCATAATGCCGATCCTGGCATTTTGTCTTGCAAAAATGTTTTCTTTAAATGATGCCCTGACTGTCGGCATTATTTTAGTTGGAACCGTTCCCGGAGGCACTGCTTCTGACGTCATAACTTTTCTTTCCAAAGGGGACGTAGCATTGTCCGTTTCTTTAACAGCCGTTTCTACTGTGATTTCACCGATTTTGACCCCGATGATTACCTTATTGCTAATAGGCAATCAAATTCATTTTAATCCATTTGACATGTTCATTTCCATCCTTGAGATTGTCATCATCCCAATCATTTTAGGTTTAACATTGAATTACAAGTTTCCTAAATTTTGCGATGAGTTAAAAGATTATTTGCCAGCAATATCCTCAATTGTAATTTGTTTAATTGTCGCGGGAGTAATAGGAGCCAATAAACAGGCTATTTTAACTTCATCTGTAATTATAATGGTTGTTATTATTTTACAATATTTCCTTGCAATGTTTCTTGGATTTTGTGTTGGTCATCTGGCCGGAATGGACAAAAAGCAAATCATTACCATCGCTATTGAACTTTCATTTCAAAATTCCGGTTTATCGACCGGCCTTGCAAAGAACCACTTTCCAAACCTGTCCCAAGCAACAGTCCCCGGAGCTCTTTATTCAGTTTGGCAGAATTTTGCAGGGTCAATTCTTGCTTATGTATTTAGAAGATATGTCTAATTCAATGAACTCATAGAGATAATCCTTCTTAAGATGAAATCAATTGGAACTAATTCTCATCGATGCGAAATTTCAACTGTAAAAAATAATTTGAAATAATCCTATAAAATTTTACAGACTCAAAAAAAATAGAAAAATTATATATCTATGAACTGATATAAAAATTAATAGAATTCCAAATTTATGATATTTTTTGATAAATTGAATTCTAAAATTTAATGCAATTTCTAGTCCTATGGTGTAATGGCAATCATACGAGTCTCTGGAACTTGTGACTCCGGTTCGACTCCGGATAGGACTACTCACTTCTTTTTTTGGTGGAAATCATTTTAGTGATGATTTTCAAACATTTGTTTTAAATAATGAGTTTAAATCAAGTAGCAAATGTCATTCAACCAAATTAATGGTCATTATGTGATGATGAATATTTATCGCCGAATTGATTTAAATACGAGGAATCTTACCTTTTCCATGTGTTTTAAGAATATATTTCAATAATATAAGGAAAATGCTTCCGGCTGTAATCTCTCCAATCAGCACTCCAATCAAAACACACACGCCTGAAGTAAATATTGGAGCAAGGAAATTTACAATGGCAATCTCATAGATAATGATTCCAATTGTCAGGATGAATGAAATATAGCTTTTTCCCATTCCATCCAGCATTTTTCTGATATTACCGTGATTTCGTTGAATGGAACTATTATAATGCCTGCAAGGGCAATGTAGAATATGGATATTTCAGCATCAGGAACAGAAAACAATACAAACCCATAATCCCTGATGAAGAAAAATGCAACACTTGTAACCAATGCAATGACAATAGTTATTTTAAGTATGTAAATGTACAGATTAGTCAATTCATCAAATTTGTCTGCACCATATAAATGTCCGCAAACACTTACCAATGCTCGGCCAAACGCTTTTTGAGGAGATATCATCAATGTCTCTATTCTGGTTGCTGTTGAATAGAGCAGGATACCTATTTCACCGAGCTGTTCGATTAGAATCCTATTGAAGAACATCATTGAAATGCACCACAAACTGTCTGACAGAAAGTTCTGAATCGCCACTATGAATATTTCATAAACGATGCCCGGCTTGAAATATTTAAGGTCCAGGACAACTTCAGACTTGCCGCTCAAATACCAATACAATAAATAAAAGGCTGTCACTCCCGAGGACAATACCGTAGCGTATGCGGCACCTGTAACTCCCCAATTGAAAACGAAAATGAATATCGGATCCAAAATCAAGTTCAGGATGTTTGTCAAAATAAGCATGACAGTGGGTGTTCTTGAGTTTCCTTCAGCCTGCAGGGTGCTTGCAAAAAAATTGGAAAAAAGAAAGACAAACGAACATAGGAATATTGGAGTCAAATATTCGATTGACAATTCCATGGCTGCAGTTGCATCCATCAATACCAGGATGTCTTTTAAAAATAGTGTAGATAACATGATAAGTAAAGTCAATACCAGACATACAACAATGCCGTGTAGAATAGAGTTATATGTGTCCTCATAATCCTCTTCACCAATCTCCCTAGACATTATTGAATTGGTTCCAATGCCTATGGATTTTCCAAAACTCACAATCAATGTGACTAACGGCAATGCAACCCCGATTGCAAAGAATGCATCTTCGCTCATTTGAGATACCCAAAAAAAGTCTATGAATGAATAGGCTGCTTCAAAGAGTGTAAGCACTATCAAAGGTGTTGCCATTTGCCAAAACGCATGTCTGGGATTTGAAATGAAATCTACATTATGAACCATAATAAGAGTATTGTTAATTAAATTATTTAATGTGATGTCATGAAATTAATAATTTGCATTATTAAACGAAATGAAAAATCTTTAATTATTTAAAGTACTATAAAAATTAGTTCGAAAGAACATAAGCAGTACATCACATCATGAGTTTTCATATTACACCCCTCAAAATAATTTTAATTAATAAATAGGATTCATACATTAAGAAAATAATTTTGTGAAATCATGAGCAGATATCAGGCTTAAAAAGTTGCAATCAAATAAAAACAAAATAGTTAAATATAGTAAATGATATATATTAATATCACTTCTTGTAAAAGTTTTTTCAATGGGGCCCGTAGCTCAGTCTGGGAGAGCGCTTGGCTCTTAACCTTGTTGTCGCGGGTTCAAACCCCGTCGGGCCCATTTATCTAGTTTTTGAAAAATTTCGGTTAAATGAATTAAGTTAAACAACATATTTTTAAAGAATTTCATTTCATTACCAATATTCTTATGGGTAAGGTTGCCTTGGTTTTTCAGACAATGTGTTCCTTTAGCATATTGTGAATCAAAATTAAGCAGCATGCCCCCATTTTTTAGCACTGGATGTCACTCGGAATATGCTTGCATATGATGAAAAAGTGCCCATGTCAAGTTTTTTGCGATTATCACATCAAAGCTTTCATCAGATTACTGCTTTATTTCAATATAAAACATTATTATTTGACCCATATCAAAAGAGAATGATTGTTCGCTTTTTAAAGTTCAAAATACTTACGAAATTAACAGCATATCTGCCCAGCTGAAAAATTAATTGCCTAACTTTCATTATAGCAAAATTAATAAAAAAAAGGGAATAAGATGAAGATTATCTGAATCTGTCGTAAACAAATGCTCCAACTGTAATAACCATAAATGCAACCGCTATAATTGCTGCATTTTTGATAACATTAACCAAAGAACTACCAGCTGAGCTCAATAAGTCTAAAATCGCTTTAAGTAAGGATGAGAGTTGATTGAATAAATCTGAAAAGAAATCCATTATTCCCTGAAGTAAGGCCATGAGCTGATCGACTAAATATAAAATGAAATTTATTATCCATTGAAGTAATGCTATAATTTGCTGTAAAAGTGAGATAATCATGTAGATAAGTTTTACAATGAAATCCACTGCATATGCAATTAAGTTTATAAGCTGTTCAATAGCAGTTAATATAAGACTTAATAATTTTAAAATCCCATCAAGTTGTTCCCATATCAATCCAAGCATCATTAAAAGTTTTTCAAGGCCATCCACCAAAGCGTGAATTCCCATATTAAATTCTTCAAACAGCTTTACAAATTCTTCCAAAGCATTTACAATCATTAGAATGAAATTCATAAATGTGTCGATAACAGGTTTCCAGGCATCATAAAGTGCATTGAGAAATAAAGCAAAAATATCATATAATCCCTTTAGGAATGGATCATCTGTTTCATTATTGGTCGAAGTTGCATTTGTAACATTTGTAGCATTAATTACATTTGTTACATTATCCAACCCACTGATTTGATTTATGTCTTCTTCATCATCATCGATGGTTCTAAACGATACTTTATATGCAAAATAATCTGATTCATTACCCGATACGGATTTTAAAACTTCAAAATAAAAAACTGCTTCAGTATGATTATCTATTTTAACGACAGCTTGGTCGCCTACTTGTGCATGTGATGCCGCAACGGCTTCACCGACCTTGGTATTGGAAGAGCCGGTTTTTACAAAATCAGCCAATATTTTCCCAATCTGGTCTACTGAATTCTGTTTGTAGCATTCGATTATGGCTAGCTTCAGCACATTTGAGTTGCCGAGCTTTGATGTAGAGACACGTTTGAATTCATCTCCCGAACTTGCAGGAGATTTTGAATAGTCAAGAATAAATCCTCTAAAACCATCGCTAAATTTAATGTCATTTCCATTTATTTCAGCCTTAATGTAGTTTTTTTTGGGTTTATCAACCGTTTTGCTTTTATCAACTGTATTGGTATTGTCATCTGTTTTATTATCGACTTTTTTGTCATGATCTGCTGTATTATTATCATCATGTGTTGCATTGTCCGCTACGACAATACCTAAAAAACAAAAGGAAATTAATATAACAAGAATTAATGTAACTATTTTTTTGTTCATATAATGCCTCTATAATAATATTTATAACTATTCACCTATATAAGATTATAACAATTTCATCTGCAACCGAGCGTCTAATAATTAGCTGGTTATAAGTTAAATACTTTAAATTTTAAATACTACTATCTAAAAATATATATCTGTCAAGCAGATAATTAATGTGATAAATATGAATTTACGTGAAATTATAACGGACGCTATTAAATATCCCATCAGCGATACTCGAAAATTTTTAATATACTGTGCTTTAATTATTCTAATGAGCTTATCAATAATTCTTCCCTCATATGGTCTTAAAAATGACACTTTATCCATCATTTTAAGCGTTGTGACTTTAATCGTTGCATTTACAGTTTTAGGATACTCAGTTGAAGTCGTTAAAGGCGGAACTGAGGGTAATGATGCACTTCCTGATTTTGATTATGTAAAACAATTTGTCATTGGTATTAAAGCAATGATTTTGGAGATAATCTATTTCATCATACCTGCAGTAATTGTCATAATTGTCGCTTCCGCAACAGGACTGTTTACCTCATTCACTAAAATCGTATATACCAGCATGGACGCTATAGGTAATGGTGCAGACAATTTGACCACAATAATGGCGGCAATTCCCCAATCAACAATAAACACGTTCAACAATGCATTAACCATTACTTTAATTATTGGAATTATCTTATTTATCATATTTTCATTGATGTCATTTACAGCACTGGTCAGATTTGCAAAATACGGAAGCGGAACCGAAGGTTTGAGATTCAGGGAAATACTAAAGGACATGTCAAACGTTGGATTTTTAAAGATTATAGTCACATTGATTGTAATTTATATAATTGCATTGGCTTTGGCAGTTGTCATCGGACTGATTGGATTGATTCCATATATCGGCGTTTTCATAGGCATTTTTGTAGGAGTGCCGTTTATGCTGTTGTTTTTATACAGGGCTATCGGTTTATTGTATGCTGATGCATAATATTAAACCATTTTTTCTTTTTATATGTATCTTTTTGCAGAAATCATTTTAATCCCTTAAAGAACGATTGTTCACACAATTCTTTCCAAAGTATAACAGATTAATAATTTCATTTTTAAATTGTATGTGATTAATCTAGTTTTAGGAAAAATACTTCTGCAATGGAATTTGTTCTTGACTAATTAGCAATTATATAGAATATGAATATTCCTGTATGAAAAATACATTTGGGAGAATTCTTTGACGAAGAAATTGAAGTTGAACTTGTGGAAACCATATTGCATGGAGGAGATGATTGCGTAATTAAAATATTAATCTAATCCAATTTGACATTAACATCGGACATTTGTGATTTTAAAGTTGATTTTGAAACCCCTGTATATGTCCGAGTTGAAGCAATTTTGTTTTTCAATACCCTGCATTAATGTCAGCACCACATAACAAATGACACTTTTAGAATAAGATTTGTTTTATTAAACGAATGAAAATCTTTATTAACGTAAGTTATTAATGTTTACAAAAAAGTAAAAAAAAATTAAAACCCACTATTTATATTAGTAAAAATATTATATTATTATATATGTATAGTTAGTGTAACTTTTACAAAAATTAAACCTGAGGAGAATTAAGATGAATCAAGATTCACAATGGGGTTCGATATTTACATTCATCCTAGCAATGATTGGCCTTACAATTGGAATAGGAAACATTTGGCGTTTCAGTTATGTGTTGTATTCCAATGGCGGAGGGTCATTTTTCATACCATACATCATTGCGATTTTAGTTATGGGAGTTCCATTTTTAATTTTAGAGTATGGGTTGGGCTTTAGCTTTAAGAAAAGTTTTTCTAATCTAATGCATAGCATTCGTCCGGAATTTGAAATCCTTGCATGGATGTTGGTTTTATTCGTGTTTATCGTTGTGATTTATTACATGATTATTTTAGGCTGGGACTTTGCATATTTCTTAAATAGCTTTAATTTCGGATGGGGAACTGACCCTTCATCCTTTTTTTCAAGCTATGTTGGAGGAAGTTCAGATTTATCATCTGTCACCAAAATAATATTTCCTACCTTAATTTGCACATTAATATTATGGGCAATCTTTTGGATAGTCTCCATTAAAGGCGTGGATAAAGGGATTGGCAGGATATCAACTGTTCTAATTCCATTATTATTTACAATCATGATATTGATTTTTGTTTATGCATTCACATTGCCAGGATTTAATATTGGAGTTATCACATTACTCACACCTGACTGGTCGGCACTTTTCAATATTAACGTTTGGCTTGCTGCATTTGGGCAAACCATATTCTCTTTAAGCATCGGCCAGGCAATGGTATATACATATGCAAGCTATCTGCCCAAAAATTCAAAGCTGGTTGACGAAGTATTGTTTGTAGTTATTGCAAATTCATTATATGAGATTTTCATAGCTTTTGGAGTATTTTCAATACTCGGATACATGTCATTAACATCTTCAATACCAATGAATGAACTAATCAGTGAAGGCACCGGATTAATATTTATCATATTTCCACAAATATTCAATGCAATGGGATTAATGGGACATATTATCGCCCCATTATTATTCCTATCAATATTGTTTGCCGGATTCACCTCTTCTTTTGCACTGTTTGAACCTTTGCTCTCATCATTGTGCGATAAATTTGGATGGAGTAGGAAAAAAGGAGTCACGATCCTTACAATTGTTGCTTGCATAGGCACTGTTATTTATTCAACAGGAATCAGCAGTTATTTAGTGGGGGCCGTAGATGAATTTGTAAATAATTTCGGAATATTAATCTTGATTGGAGTTCAGGCAATAATATTTGGATGGTTTTATGGAGTTGAAAAGGTCATGCCAGTATTAAATGAATTTTCAACTTTTAAAGTAGGAAAAACATGGGTTTTCACACTAAAATATTTACTGCCAATTCTTTTAATTGGTATTTGGGTATTGGGGCTTGTAAAATTATTCAATGATGCAAATCCACTTAAGATAGTGGTGGATGTAACTATAACAATTATTGTTGTTGGACTTTCCTTGATATTTACAAAAACGAACAGCAAAGACGCATGATTCCATCACAAAATATTACTA
Organism: Methanobrevibacter sp.; assembly: GCF_045644645.1. Classification (GTDB taxonomy): domain Archaea; phylum Methanobacteriota; class Methanobacteria; order Methanobacteriales; family Methanobacteriaceae; genus Methanocatella. The sequence continues at coordinate 11,912 of NZ_JAZRHE010000155.1, read as the reverse complement.
TACACATATAACAAATAATAACCCATAATTTACTTTAAAGGTTTTGAAAATAATGGCCTAAATGGAATTTGATTTGACAGACGAACAAATTGACATAAATTATCCCCAACATATAATCCGATAATATGTTCTCTAACCTTAAAAATAAACTCACTGGCGATAAAAAGATTCTAATATTACTTTCAGTATTGTTCATTTTTAATGTCACCTTGTTTATTAATATATTTGCTTATATGATTATTGTTAAGCATGTGAATGCATCAGTTTTGCATGATATTGTTACAATCATTTCAGCAATCATAATTTTAGGTTTTATTTCGACTAGGCTCACGAAACTTAAAGAACTAACCGACGGATCAGTTTATGAAATCGGTTATCTAATTATTATGGGTTTGTTAAGCCTTACTATCTCTTATTTTAATAAATCCACTAACGGTGAATCATTATGGAGGACCAACCGCCTTGGCATGTGGTGTTGCAACAATAATGGCTGGCATTGTTGGAAGTCTCGTTTATAGATGGAACGGCGGCGAATTCTTAAGACCATATAAATCCACGCTTTTAATGTTCTTATATAGTGGCTTTGACATGTTTCTCATAACATTATTAACACCTCAGCCGGACGGTGTCATTATTGCCAATGCCCTTTATGGCCCAATGACATTTGGTGCCGTTCTTGGAATGTTACTCTTTACCATGTTTTTAGGTGAAAAAAAAGAGGAAGCCGAAACAAGCGATGAATTAAAACAAACAATTAATGACAACAGCGATAGAATCTCAGTCAATAGTGAACTAATTGATATAAACACCGATAGGATAATTGAAATGTCACAAGAATTAAATGAATATAAGGATAAAGTTGATAAATTAGAGCAAGAATTGAGTGATATCAAAAATAAATTGTGATTAATTATGTATTTGCCATGAAACATTATTGTAGGAATCTTATTTAATTGATTATCAGAATCATTCATGAACGTGAATTACTTAATAATAATGTAGAAAATTATTAATTTTGATATATTACATAATTCTTAGACAAATCCAAGCAATGAAATTATGAGAATAAACTCATCCGTCAATAAATGAGAAAGATATGGAACAAGGATGTTTTTAGTTTTAATGTATCCGTAAAATTCAAATATTGAGCCAAAACCCTGTATGAAAAGTGCAAATATGAACATGATAGGATTATATGCATGCAGGGATGCAAACATTACCATCATTATAGCAACAGACATGATTACAGATAATTTACGGTTGTTTGAGTATTTGTAAATCACCCTTAAGAAAAACATGAAAGGAATGAATTTCATGAATTCCTCACCCATTACTGCAAATATCCAATTAACTAAGGACATGCCACTTAATGACCCCGAATCAACGGTTCCACTGCTAACTATTCCAAATTGAGACAATATTAAACCCATAACCAATGAATATATCATATATCCTGCAAAAAGAGCCACTACAAGAACAATGTCTCTACGGGAGGGAATTCTAAATATTGCATTGTAATCCCATTTTAAAAAATATAATACTGGAACAATTAACACTATACATCCCGATATTAAAAAATAAATCTTTTCAGACATTGATAAAACAGATCCAATAAGAAATGCAAAGAATAAAATAATCCAGCCCCATTTGGGAATGTGTGGATTTTTATTATAAAACGGAAAATCATAATCCCCATCTTCAAACTTAAACCTATCAATTTCTGCCATATCCTTAAATATGGATTGAACGTGTTTATAATTTTTGAATTGTTTTTAACCAATCGTATAGGGATTTTTTAAACAAAAAAAAAGATTATTCATAATATGAATAATCATCATATATTTTGAGAGTTTTCCGGGATTTCACCGAACCAGTCAGTTTTCCTGCCAACGCAATACATTATGATGAATAGTATTATTAAAAAGGCGATTGCTACTGCAACATCCAATAATTGCGGAGAGGAAGTTGATGTTTTTAGTCCGAGCATAACGAATAAACCGACAGAAAAATTATTCGCAGTATGAATGGCAGAACTTATCTCTATACCATTTGTTTTCCAGGCAAAAAATCCGTAACCAAGACCCATAACTAATGTTTCAAAGAGTCCTATGCCGTTATATCCATGGAGTAGCGCAAATATTACAGCTTGCAGAACTATCGCTAAAGCAGGTATTTTAAACCATGACCCGAATGTCTGCATAAGAAATCCTCGAAATACATATTCCTCTGCAATAGATTGGATAGGTACGGAAATCAAAATTACAGCAAGAAATGCTATTGATAAATGAGATGTGCCTTTTGTTCCGGCAATAGCAGCATCCACACCCATATATATTATATACAATATCAGCGGAATCACCAGTGCCTTGAAATATAGTTTGAAATTCCATCCCCCACGCGAAGAGGAATAAGAGGAAAACGGCCTGTCCTTAACAACTTTAGATGCTAGATACAATGAAGGGATAAATACAATAACCATCAAATCGACAAATAATATCGCAAATGGAGAGTTTAATGCTTCAAATCCTCCACCCAAAACAGAAATTACAAAATCAAATCCCAGAGTTAGATAAAAAACCGCCGCTATCAATACTACGAGTATGAGGGCTATTATGAAACCCACTATAAAGACAAGTATCGGTTTGTACCACATATAGTTCTCAAAGGTTTTAGGAAACGTGATATAATCAGATATTTTATCATTCATTGCCATAATTATAACTTGCCAGATTAACAATATATATTTTTTTAGAGTCATTGGAAATGCTGTACATTCATTTTTTCAGTTTTTTCGAATATTTTTGATATGCCCTGAGAGGGCATCTTTATTTTTAAGAACAGCTAAATGTGACAGAAAAATATTGAAAAATAATAACTCATGTGAAAAACTAAACTTGAAAACCTATAATTATCGTATGTTCTAAAAGAATAATTGTAGGAGGAACCTGAATAGTACATCCCCATTACAATCTTTACTACAGCCCCAATCATATACTTAATTAATAATTCCCACTTTTAAATCATATATAACTAGTTAGGGATTACAGTTACGTTGCCTTCATAGGTGCAACCCTGATATTTGCCATGCCCTGCAAATGTAAAGTTTCCATAGTAATTATCCTTACCTGCATTTGGCAGATATTGGGCATTTTCAATTGTGAACTCACCATTTTCATCCGTTACAACATCGACAATAGTCCCCATCTCATAACCTGGCTTGTGGAATGTTATTGTTTGATTTGCAACCCCATAACTGTACGCATCCATTAACATACCTGAAAAAGAGCCGTTTTCATGGACTTCAGTTCCGTTGATGATTATGAAAGTAGGTACGTCATTATTGAATTGGAAAAGAAATACCCCAATACAAACTACAAGAGCGATCAATAAAATTATCAAATAATAACTTTGTCTTTCCATATTTACTATATTAGACTTTTTCTAAAATAAACTTTATTTTTTATGAAGCAAATTTATTCTGAACCTTTTCACTTTCAAGTTCTTTTATTGCACCGCGAGCAACCCATTTGCTTGCTTTATTGTCCATTTCCAGAATTTCATAAGCCAATTTTAATGCTTTTTTGTTGTTTTCCACATTAGACTTGCCGATTTGCCTTATTGCCCAATTAACAGATTTTTTAACAAAATTCCTGTTGTCTTTTGAACCGTCCTTGATTATCTCAAAATATTTATCGAAACCAGAATCCTTTTCGTGAACTGCCAATACTGCTATCAGGCTAAAAGCTGTCCTTTTAACAAATTCCTCATTGGACTCCGCCCAAACAAAGATATTATCTATAGCTTCCGGCATGAATCTCAAAAGATTAATGCAAGCCTGATCAACCAGATCCCATGAATAGAATGTATTTACCCAGTCATTTAATTGGGCCGAACCAACTTTTTGAGGCTCTTCGACAAGAGTCGCCAAAAGATACATCTCATGATAACCATGATTCCAAAGTTCTAACGCCAATTCATGGTTTTTCCCGCATTGCTTTGCAATTTTTCTAATCTGAGGTAACCTAAGTCCATAGCTTTTAACATAATCAATTCCGAATTTTTTCATATTTTCGGCAAAATCAACATCAGATAACTCTTCAAATTCCTGAATTATTTGATTAAATTCCATTTTAATCATTCAAAATAGCTTCACGGACTTTATTAACTGCAATCTGTTTTTTTGCAGGAAAAGCGGCAATTTTTACTTTAAGATGAATTGAATCTCCCTTGTCTAAAATAGTCCATTTTTCATCTAAAGCATCAGCCTTATCAAATCTTAAAAACCAGTTTCCCTTCTCATCAATCTTACGTTCCAAGTCAGAATTTAATTTATCCAAATCCGTCCACTCTAGGAGCGTATTAAAAAAAGTCTTTGCGTATCTCTTTTTAGATACTGCACCAGATAAAATGATTATCTTATCTTCAAGTAATCCCTCGGCTTCTTCAGCCTCAATTTCAGCTTCGGGAAGAATGTTCAAAATAGCCTGTGAGACATCAGCAACATTTTCATCTTCATAAACGAAAGCTCTAAATTTAATATTATGAATCATTTTAATCAAAAAAGGAATGAAGAAAAATTAGATTTTTCTTCTTCTAGCTTGTTCTGAGCCTTTTCCTTTAGATTTGATTCCGCGTCCTTTATTACCTGCACTAGTTAAGCCTCTTAAAGCCCTGTTAGTGTGTTTATTGGAGCAAATCCAATTGATTTTTTTATCATTGATAATGGAAGGACTGTTAGGATCAACCAAAATTACTTCATAATATTTGTATCTGCCATCAGACCATACCCAGTAGGAGTTTAAAACTTCTAAGTTAGGGTATTTTTTAGCTACACGTTCTTCAGCAATCCTTTGAATAGATTTTGCTTGAGTAATTTTGTTTACACCCATTCTTTTAGGTTTACGACCATTGAAACGACGAGTTTTCCTTCTTCCACCACGTCTTACTCTGGTTCTTACTAAAACGAAACCTTTTTTAGCTCTGTAACCTAAACTTCTAGCTCTATCAAGCCTAGTAGGTCTTTCAATTCTTTGAACAGCTTTTTGTTTTCTCCATTTAGGAGCTCTTTGCCACATGAGTTCACGTACGTAGGACTCATCTGGGTTTTTCCATGCGTCTCTAATATATTTATACATAAATAACACCTTTTTGTTCAGCCATTAAGGCCACATCCATATGGGAACTTATCCCAAAAAAAGTATCTAAAATACTGCTATAAAATAACAGTAATCAAATATTTGATTTATGTATTTATAAATGTATCGTAAAAAAAATAGTTAAAAGCAAAATTTATGAGAATCACAACAAATCATTCATTGCATTTTCAAATTTGTCAGTGATAACTTCCCAGTCATTACCGCCAACACAATCCCCGGCAATGCTCGCGATTTCATCATACCTATCATCGGCCAAGATCTCTTCAACTTTGCCCAAAACTTCTGAAGCTTCCTGAACGTATTCAATGCCATTACCATATCCAAATTCTTTTGACAGGCCCGGAAGCTCCGTTGCTATTACTACCTTCTTCATAGCCAAATATTCATAAATCTTGATTGGAACAATATCCTGCATAATTGGCTCATCAATATGTGCTGGAAGCAGGCAAAAATCTGCTGAAGCTAAAAATTCAGGCATTCTATCAAATGGTTGTTTTCCAGCCATTATCAGTTGGTCTTTCATATCATATTCATCACGAATCAGGCACATCTCCCCATATGCATCACCATCACCTACAACCAGGAGCTTATAATTCGGATATTTATCTTTAGAATCACCCAATGCCCTTGCAAGCTCTTTCATTCCGGCAAACTCATAAATCCAACCCATAAAGAAAAGTACAATATCCTTTTCTGCAATCCCATACTCTTCACGGATTTCTGAATCGGCCAAATTGGGATTATATATATTTAAGTCAATGCCAGCATCAATTAATTTTGTTGCTTCTGGTTTCGAACCCATTTTAACCGCAAATTCAGATAGTTTCTTATTGATTGTAATTACCAAGTCCGCATTTTCAATTGTTTTTTGAATAAACCATTTTCCCATACCCTGAAGAGCTTTTTCGGGAATCAATCTATGCAAAACATCTATAAAGTAATATACAAAAGGAACATTATGTTTTTTAGCTAGTTTGGATGCATTATATGTGTTCAGGATGCCCAAACCCAAAATTATATCGGGCCTGAAACCTTTGATTTGTCTTTCAATTTCTTTTTTATGTGAAAAGAATAGTGTCGCATAATTCAGGCCTTTGATTTTAACAAATGACGGCCTTACAACATCAATATCAGTGTTTTTCTTTATTTTTGAAATGTTTCTGTGGACTTCCCTTTTATAGACCAGTCCCCATTTGCTTTCTTTTGGCCAATCTATAGGATAATCAATGACTTTGATTTCATGACCCCTTATAGCCATTCTCTCCATCAGATGATGTTGTTGATGAGGATTTCTTTTTAGCCAATCCGATTCCTGAACAACCAGAATTTTCATGAAGAATTATTTGGTTTTGAATAAATATATAAGTTTCTTGAAAGAGATTAACTACTATGAAAATGCCTGATGAACTAGATTCAAAATTATTGGCTCCCTGTGGGATTAACTGCATAAGCTGCAACCGATTTAAAAATCCCTGTGGAGGTTGTTTGATAAGTAATGACGGTAAAAGCAAGGCCAGCATAAAATGCAAGATAAAAACCTGTTTTGAGTCTAAAAAATTTAGCTATTGTGGGCGTTGCAGTGAATTTCCCTGCCCATTAATGAAAAAGCACTCTAAAAAATATGTTAAACGATATGACTTGAACACACTTGAAAGTGCCAAAAGAATCAAAACTACAGGCATCGGCCACATGATGATGCAGGACCGTGAAAGGTGGTCATGCCCAAAATGTGGCGGAGTTGTGACCTTCCAAACAAAGGCCTGTAGCGAGTGCGGATTTGAATTGATTAAATGAAAAATTTGATTAATAATATTGATGACCTTGTTATCAACTACTGATTTAAAATACATCATCTTTAATTTAAAATGACTTGTTTTGAAAAATAGAATTTAGAAAAATGAACGTGTATATGAAAAAAAGAAAAAATAGCATAATTGGCTATTTTTTAATTTTTCAGTTTATTGTTTAAATCACGTGCAACGAGATAATAATAAATATAGAAGCCAAACCAGAAAATGGCCGCAAATACGCACGCTATTAAAATCCAAGTGATTATCGGACCCCAACCCAAATCGATTGGCATCCATTTTAGGTATATTGCTACTAAAAGCAGTATTGTCATTCCAATGCCCATTTGGAATATGATCTGTAATGGAAATGCAATATCCTCCCTTTCATAAATCAATCCAGTTAATGAAAATCCCCAGCCAACAACAATAGATCCTAAAAATGCATTAATTATCTCTGAACCAGTGAACTTGACATTCTGAGGGCCATATTGCAAGGACGCTATAACCATGATAAGCATTATAATAAAACAGCCTACAAAAGCACCCATTGCCAATCTTTTAATTAAATCTATTTTCATGTGCTCACCTACAAATCTAAAGCTTTTTTAAACTCCGGCAAATATTTTCTTGAAATATTGTCTTTTAAGCCATTTTTAAGTTGTATAAACATCATCCCCTTAAGTGAAGGAGCAACTCTTTCAATTTTCTTAAAATTTACGATAGTTGTCTTTGAAATCCTTACAAAATCATTATTCAAATTCTCTTCAACCTGATATAACGGTTTTTTAATCAGATATTCATTGCTTTTAGTGTATACTTTAACCTGTTTTTCTTCAACTCTAATCATATAAACATCATTAAACTCTAAAAGGGCAATATCGGATCCCTTCCTAACAGCCAGCATATCATTTGACTCATCGCTTTCAAGAATTGATATTGCCTTTGTAACATTTTCACTAAGCTCATTAGTGTGAATATCCGCATAGGGTTCTTCAATGTCTTTGGATACAAATAGATTTACTTTCATGATTGATTCCTTAATTTTTCCATTTCTCTTTGAATTTTATGTTCCCTGTAACTTTCACTATCGAAGTTATCTGCAAATGCAAATGCATTTAAAAATTTAACGAATACCCCAATTCCCCAAAAAAGGATGGTGAATAAAACCCACCAATATTGCGGTGTGTATACTGCATTAATAACTGCTAAAAATGCATTGACTATAACGTAAACAATAAAATTCTTATAGAATATAATTTTTGCATCTGCGCGTCTTTCAGCTAATTCTCTTATGTTATCACTCATCTAATCACCCATTTTTGAAATTTCTTTTACAATCATCTCTTCGCGATAATTATTAAGAGAATATGCTTTAAAAAAGTCATTCATAACTCCAATTCCCCAGAAAAGCATTACAAATGCAAGTAACCAATAACTATGTAAAAATATAGTACATATAATGGCTATTATAGTATTTACAATCAAATATTTATATAGGTTTTCTTGAAATCTTATTTTCGCGTCAACTCTTTTTTCTGCTTTTTCTCTTAAATTCATTGTATCACCAAGTAACTATTCGTTAATATAACTTAGTGAAAGTCCATATAAATGACTATTTGGCGATGTTTCCAAGATGCAAAATAAGTTAACTAAAATGCAAAAAATAAGAAGTAAAATTAGCGGCTACAATACAGCCACCAAATAATATAAAATTGAAGTTATTGCCGGAACTGTCAAATTGTCAATTCCCCCATAACTAAATGCTTCACATAGTGTTGCCACAGCCGAAATCATTAATATGTTAACAATATTGAATTCAGGCATTGTACATCCAATTGAAGTGAAAACCATCCATACAAACACGCTCATTACAGATGTAATTACAAACATTGTAAGGGAACCTTCAATGGATTTTGTACCCCCGAATACTGTATATTTTACCTTACCGAATTTTTGACCAATTAATGCGGCAAAACCATCACCATACACCATAGGAACAATAGCCAATGCTACAATCCAAATATAGAATTTAGGATCATTTGCTGGAGAAATCATTGAAAATACTGCAATCAATATAGTCCAGATACCTGCATAGAAAAACAGGCCCAATGCATGGCCGGATTCGGTTATGCTATTTTCTATTTTAATCGGTGAGTATTCAGTTAAGAAGAACAATACTATTGTAATCGGCAGAGTTAAAAACCAAACCATTACCCACGGGTCTGAGAAAAATGGCATGGCAAATATCATGTTACCTACCATGATATGTAAAAATTTACGTGAAACTTCAGGTCTTGTTTTCAAAACCATTTCGGCCACTACAAAGATGACTGCTACATAAACATATACAATAATCAATGCAATAATGTCTGTGAATATCATTATTTATCATACTCCCCATATTCACAGCCGGCATTTTCCATTTTTACATGATCGATTAATGTTCCATCTTTTTTGTATAATTTGATTTCACCCCAACCGTTTCCTCCATTCCATAAGCGGTTGTGTCTTTTTTGACCGTTAGGCGCTTCATAATTGATTAATAACATTTCATCACGTTTGCAGTAGAGCACAAGTTCCATTTTAGAGTTTTTATTGCTTGCATTAACTCTCCAGGTGTGTACCTCTTCGCCTTCTTCAAAGTCAAAGTCAATTTTAACCATATTCCAGAATCTTGCGAAGTTATATTCATACATGGTGCCTTCATAGTAAAAACCGATTAATAATTTGCGTGGAATAGATATTCCAAATGCTTTTGGTCTTCCTCCGCCCGCTTCAAATGCGGAGTTGTTTAATTTTTTACCTGTTTTAAGGCTGGTTAAGTTGCATGATGAAATCCAAAGCCACGGTGATGTGAAGTCACCACCCCAATTTTTATCAGCATAACCAAATGACTTTTCTGGAATTACTTCATACTCTTCTCCATCAAGCCAGACAGTCCCGCTATACTGGGTTTTAATTCCTTCAGCATGCCAAAACATTTCAAATGAATTTAATTTTCTAAATAATGAACTTGCACCATAACCTACATTAAAAGTGATTTGTTTATCCATTTCCAAATCCCACATCATATCTCCAGCATCACACATATATTCTGGATGATTTTTGGCATCTTCTTCAGTTACTCTTGAAAATCCACTCATATGAGTTTCTGTTAAGCTACAATCCCCCACCTGAATGTTTAATTCATCATCGGGGCAATTAAAGTATTTCATTGAGTAAAAATTATGAATTTGTTTTGGGTTTTTACCCCATGCCCCTGCTTTAATCATGCAGTAGGATGGCTTTTTACCTGCTTTTTTATTTTCAGGCAATTGTCCAAGAGTAGGTTCTTCTTCAGCTAAAGCAGGATTACAAACAAAATATTCAATAAAAAATGGTCTTGCTTCGCCTGTTTTTTTATTATATCCCGTAAAAGAATGCCACCACCAATCATAACCCTTTTTGGCGAGTGGTCCCTTGAGCATAAAATAATCTCTTTTCAAATCACTTTTGTTCATATAACTCCTCCAAAGGTGATGTATTATATTTTGTTTTAAACATAATAAATAAGTTTAGGTCTTTAGCCATAATTTTTCAAAACAAGAAGAAAGATTGCCTTTGAAATAAGTTAAATATTAAAAAAATTCCAATATAAAATTTAAAAAAAAATAGTATATGAGATTAATGTAGATTAATCTCTTTTATTCAAGTTTAGACATTCCAGCTGTAAAAGCATTATTTACTGGAATATTCAAAATAACCGCCTGCTAAGAACTGTGCTACTAAACCATCAGCAGTTGGGCTTGCACAATAAAATGCATTATTACTTTTCAACCACGCAGCAACATTATTTATGCTAGGATCATTTACACTAAAGTTATCATCCCATGCTCTAGCCGCATTATATCCAGTGAAATCACCGTATCTATAAGGTTTCATACCTTGCGGATTTGTCCAATCCTGAGTATCCCACATGATTACTAACTGAACACCCTTGCTTTTTAATGTATTTTGTATTGAAGAAGAATATGCTTCACGGACGGTTCCAGCACAAAAACCATTATACAAAGTTATATAATATTGGTAATCACTAGTAACTTTGAAATAATCAGTATAATGAGCATTACTGCCAGTTTCACCTACATGAACAGTCCAACCCTTCTTTCTAAGCAAATTAGCAACAGCATTTTTCATTGCATCACTACCGTTATCCGCATTAATCCATACCTTTCTAGCTTTGCCTGTGTAAGTCACAGTTACCTTTTCGGATATAGTTGTCGGTTCATAACGTGCAATGGTTCCTGCATGCTTCATTGTAACCTTGTAACTGCCCATAGATACTGCAGCAGTAGTAATGGAAGCAACACCATTCTTATCAGTAGTGGCTACATAACTTTTACCATTTAAGGTTAATAAAACCTTACTATTGGCTACAGCTTTACCTGTTTCACTATCAGTTACCTTAACCTTAAAGACAGCTGAAGCATCATTGGAAGAAGCACTTGTGACCGTCATTTTTACTGGAACTTTAGTTGTTATGGATCCCACGCCCGGGGAATGTACTTTTTTGGTAATTATTGTTTGTTCATAACGAGTAGCGGTTCCCGCAAACTTCAATGTAATATCATAATCACCTTTAGCTAATGCTTTAGTGGTAATGGTAGCAATACCATTCTTATCAGTAGTGGCTACATAACTTTTACCGGTTAAAATTAATAAAACCTTATTATTAGCTACAGGGTCACCAGTTTCACTATCCTTAACAGAAATCTTAAAAGTTGAAGAACTCTTAGTAGCAGATCCGCTTTTAATAACCATATTTACAGGTATTTTTTTAGATACGCTAACCTTTTTAGTGACTGTCGCTGCCGCATAACGAGAAGCAGTTCCAGCAAACTTCAAAGTAACCTCATAAGTACCTTTAGCTAATGCAACAGTAGAAATAGAAGCAACACCATTCCCATCAGTAGTGCCTACATAACTT
>NZ_JAZRHE010000154.1:0-10524 GCF_045644645.1 Methanobrevibacter sp. | reverse complement strand
TCCCAATAAAATATTCAAACACGATTGAAAACATGATAATTGATATTCAATCCTAGTGAAAACAAATGCTTACCTAAAGTTTAAATTCAAAAAATTATGTACTTGCCAAATATTAATATTCACAAAATTTTATAGTCGCCTATTTTAAAGAAATTTTAAAAAAGAAAATATGAAAAACCTAACTTATCACCAAACATCAAACAACCAATCAAAACAAATATAATCTAATTTCAACTATTCAAGAACCATTATTTACAACATCAATGAAATAATTTAGGAATTCATAAAAATAAAGCACCCTAAATATGAAAAACAAAAGATTAAAAAAATTTACTTTTTAGTTACTTTCAGTAAATTTAATCGAAACCTTTATATACTAACAAAAAGTAAATAAAATACATCCATATAATTCATCAAAAAAAGGAGCGTGAAAATTATGGTAGATAGCGAAACTATTGAAACCAAAATTTCTGACAAAAAAGAAGAATCCGAAGAAAAAATTGATGAAACTATAGACGAATCCGAAGAAGAAACCAGTGAAACCAGAGAAAAATTCGAGGAAACAAAAGAAAAATTTGATGAAACAAAAGAAAAAGGCAAAAATATCGCTGACAATTTTATCAATGAATTAAACATGACCATTGAGGAATTAAAAGAAAACCTTAGAAACATGCAAAAAAGTGCGGACCAAAAATATAACGATTACAAAAAGGCAACCGTACAAAGTTTAGATGCTGATCTAATCGAAACCGAAGATGTTTACTACATCAAAGTTGCTGTTCCGGGTATTGAAAAAGAAGACATTTGCATAGAAGCTGGAGACAATGACATTACTATCGAAGCCTGCTTCAAAGCATACATCGAAGAATTTGAAGAAGATGAAAGTGCTGAAGTAATCTCCTCATCATTAAAATCCGGCAAATGTGTAAAAACCATCAGATTCACAAATAGCCTCGATATTGAAAATATCACTGCCAAATTCAATAACGGAACCGTTATAATTAGCATTCCAAAATTAATCATACCAAAACACAAAGTCAATGTAGAATAAACATTCTACATTCTTTATCTCTTTTTTTAAATTAAAAAAAAATAGTTTAATGCAGTTAAACTACATTAATATCTTACTTTTCCAATGTGTCTTGTTGCACCCGGATCTTCACCATTGAAGTGTGCCAAATAGTAAATGAACCATTCCAATGGAATTACAAGAACAAATGGGGACAGCAATTTATCCACATCAGCATAGTCATAAAGATTATAGATGATTGATTTCGCTTCAAGGTTTTCACAAAAATCAATGGCCTTTTGAGTTATTTCATCCGAAGCAAAATCAGATTTTAAAAATATGACCGGAACATCCTTTTCAGCACGTTCAATTAAACCGTGCCTAAACTCGGCAGAGTATTCCGGACAGGCATGCTTGATAGCCCCCTCCATGAGCATTGTCATGGCCAATTTGTAAGCAAGACCGAAGTTGGGACCACTGCCCAGGCAGTAGAAGATATCTTCTCCCTTGTATTTTTCAGCCAACTCCCTGTTTTCGTCTTCAGTCATAAGCAATAGCTTTTCAATCAGTTTAGGCATCTCGGCCAATTGGGCCAAAAGCTCGGTTTTATTTTCATAATCGGATGCCTTAAATAAGATTTGATAAAGACAGGCGAGTTGGGTGATATAGGTTTTAGTTCCCAAAATTGCAGTTTCAGTCTCTCCACGAGTTACAATAGCTGTTTTGGCCTCTTTTGTCATTGAACTGTCCGGTTCATTTGAAATGGAAACCGTCGGAATACCAGCTTCATTAGCTCTTCTGAGTGAAGTCAGGGTATCGGACGTTTCACCGGATTGGGAAGTGAAAATTGCTATGGCATTTTCGCCTTCCTGTAACTTTTTATTGTAATAAAATTCATAACCTGTGTAAACTTCAATGTTAATGTTGGTTGAAGACATTCTTATTGCATCCCTAACGCTGTAACAAGTTGAAATAGAACTGCCGCAACCAATCAAATAAACTTTATCAACATCAGAGATTAATCGGGAAACCTCATCCATTTTTGAAAATTCACTTTCAAAAGTCCTTCTAAGTGAATCAGGTTGTTCCATCATTTCATCATACATTTTATATTTCATAAGATAACCCCTATAAAATTAATTAGCAATATTAATATGTTGTTAAAACATATATAAAAGTGTTTTTAAAAAGAATTGAAAATAATGATAGCTATGGAAATTGATTTAACTTTAATTGGAATGGAAAAGGGAAAACAATATGAAACAATAATCACCACCAATGATGCTCATGATATTCAAAATGCCGCCCCAATTGGAGTGCTTTGTTCTGGAAAAGATAAAATATTGAATCGCATTTTCAAAGGAAGCCATACATTGGAAAACATTATCTCCCAAAGGGAGTTCGTTGTCAACATTACACATGACCCGGAAATATTTACACTATCGACATTAGGAAACTTGCCTGAAGATTATTTCAATGAGAACAACAGCCTAAAATGTGCAGATGCCTATTTCAGATGTGAAGTAATCAGCCTAAAGGAAGCTGTAAAGCAAAGCGATCCGATTAAAAAGAAAGGCGAAGCTATTGTCATTAAATCAAAAGTTACTGAACTGACAATCATAAATCCGACCAAAGCATTCAACAGAAGTTTTGGTTGTGTTATAGAAACATTATCCAACTATTCCCGTTTCGACCTTGTCGGCGAGGCTCAAAAAGAGTACTATTTAGACAGATTCAGGGAATGCAACCGCATTGTAAAGAAAGTTGGTTACGAAGCCGATAAAAAAGCAATGGATGAAATAAAAAAAGAATTGATGAAAAAGGGGTATGAACCCTAATTCCTTATGACATCAACAAACTCGAAGCTATCGCCATCAAACAAACCCTTATCTGAGATTTTCAAGGACGGAATCACCAATAACGCCATGAACGCCATTGTCATGAACGGGGATGTGAGTTCACAGCCTAGAGCCTTGGCCATATTATGCAGAATTCCCAATTTGTGAGCCACATCATAGGCATCCTCATTGCTCATGAGTCCTGCAATCGGAAGCGGAAGGGAATCTGCAAAGTCTTCGCTTACAACGGCAATTCCTCCCTTATTCTCAATGACCATGTTTACAGCTTGCGCCATCATCTCTGAGTTATAGCCAACGGCAATTATGTTATGGGAGTCATGGGCAACTGATGAAGCGATAGCTCCTTTCTTAAGATTGAATCCCTTGATGAATGCATTGGCAACAGCATTGCCGCCATAGCGTTCAACGACAGCAATCTTCAGGACATCCTGGAAAATATCCGGCTGGACAATGCCGTCCTTAACATAAAGCTTAGCAGTGGACCATTTGGTAAGCAGCTCGCCGTCAAAGCACTCGATAACATTGACCTCGCATTCATCGCCGTCATAATGTATGTCAAAATCATCCGCAGACTTTTTGGAGACATTCATTGAATTGAAGTCTTCGATTTCGGGAACATCGAACAGAACGTTTTCACCGTCGAAGACACATTCGCCGGCAATATATGTTTTAAGCACATTGCAGTCCAATATGTTGTCGACAATAATGAAATCCGCCTGCGCACCTTCAACTATGACTCCGCAGTTCAGGCCATAGTGATATGCAGGATTGACCGTCACCATGCTGATGGCCTTTAAGATGTCAATTCCCAAAGACACAGCCTTTTTAATTGACAGATTCAGATGACCCTTGATCAAATCATTCGGATGCTTGTCATCACTGACTATAAAATCGAACAGAGGATTGTATATTTTTCCTTCAAATATGGCCTTGAAAAGACTAGTTGAACAAAAAGGATTACCCTCAGGAAACTCAAGATCATCTATATTGAAAAGACCCTCCATATCCATGGCAGATGACCCGTCACGTACCATAATTTTCATACCTTTAACCTTTTTCTCGAGAGCTTCCATAATATTGCTGCATTCATGGTCTGTGCTTATACCCTGTTCAAGGTATTTATTCAAATCTTCATGGGAAAGCAGAGGGGCATGCCCATCGATGGGCTTTTCATACTTTCTTGCCAGCTCAAGTTTTCTAAGGACTTCCTCATCGCCGTTTATGACGCCGGGAAAATTCATCATTTCACCTAATGCGACAATTTCATCCTTTTTTAGAAGATATTCTATGCCTTTTGAATCAATGACTGCACCTGAAGTTTCAAATGGGGTGGCCGGTACACATGAAGGGGCTGAAAAATAAAAGTTGAATGGAACCTTGCTTGCATTTTCAATCATCATCTCAATGCCTTCGATTCCCATCACGTTAGCTATTTCATGAGGGTCGCAGACAACGGAAGTGGTTCCGTGGCGCACTGCAATTTTTGCAAATTGCGCAGGAGTAATCATGCTGCTTTCAATATGAATGTGGGAATCAATGAATCCGGGAAGTATCAAACCCTTGACATCAATCTGAGTATGCTCAGTAACTGTGATGGGAGTGATTTTTGCAAATAGTCCGTTTCTTATTTCGATTCTTACCGGACGGAATGAACCCAGCACCACATCATAGATATAAGCAGTGAATGCCATTCTAATCCTCCATCAATGCCTGATAAAGAAGTGGTAGGAATGAACCGATGTCGGTTACAATGCCTATTACCTGTGCGCTTCCCCTGTCAGACAGTTTGGTAACAGTTGAAGGGTTGATGTCAACACAGATTGTTTTTACACGGGAAGGAAGCATATTGCCTGTTGCAATGGAGTGCAGCATGGTGGCTATCATGATCACCATATCCAATTCCTGTGCGTATTTCCTCATTTCCTTCTGGGATTCGACAGTGTCGGTAATCACATCAGGAAGAGGCCCGTCATCACGAATGGAACCCGCCAGTACATATGGAACATCGTTTTTGATGCACTCATACATAATTCCGCCGGTCAATGTGCCATCCTCGACAGCTTCCCTAATGGAGCCTGATCGGTTTATATTGTTGATGGTTCTCATATGGTGGGTATGGCCGTGAGCCACGATTTTACCGGTTTCCACTTCAATACCCAATGAAGTGCCGAATATGTTTGATTCCATGTCATGGGTGGCCAGAGCGTTTCCAGCCATGATCACATCAATGTATCCTTCGCGAACCAGAGCCGCCAGGTATTTGCCGGAACCTGTGTGAACGATTGCCGGACCGCCGACTATACCTATCTTTCCGCCTTTGGCCTTGATTTCCTTCATTTCCTCTGCGATGCCGTTGATGATATTCATCAGCGGCTTTTCGGATGACACGTCACTGTTCATGAATTCGAACACCTGCTGTTCGTCCCTGGACCTGTTAGGCGGTGTGACCTTAACCCCGTCAAGGCCGACAACGATCTTGTCGCCTGCCTTGATGTCTGCAATAGGCTTTACACGAGCCCTCTTGTTTTCCTCATCAACAACTACCAGACAGTCCATTTCAATGTCCTCGACAGGTATCCAGTCCCCATCATAGTAAATATGGGTAACGTGATTGGATGAAGAATAAAAACCTTCAGGAGCAACTTTATCCTTTTCGGATGCAACAAGATTCACTTCCTTAATATCATCGATTGATGCACCGAGCACGGACAATTCATCCAAGATAGAATCTAACAATTCGGGAGAATCCGCTGAAACTTCAATCTTAGCCCAACTTGTATCGGATTTTTTTCGTCCAACTTCAATATCTAATATGTTAAATTCTCCCCCCTTGTCCATAATGATTCCCATTGTTCTGGTTAAAATCAATGAGTCTATAATATGGCCAGAAAGTTCTATATTTCTTTTTTCCATAACAATTTGCTCCATTTTTTAGTTAATATAATAATTTTGGTCATGGTGATATTTAATGATATTGTTATAGTTGGGAAAAAGAGAAAAAATGAAAAATAATTAACAGCACTTTCATTAAATGTAACTTTATTACATGACTAATTCTTTTTTTAAGATTATTAACCCTATTAATGAGAATATAAAATAAGTTGTAATGAAAATATCATCTACAACTTAAACATCAGCCAGTTAATTTTGTTTGTATTACTTTACCAACAAATGCACCAAATAAACCTAAAATAATGTATAATGGTATTGTGAATACAGTCAGCATGAAAAAACTACTTATTAAACCTATAATTGCACCATAAACAAGTGCATACTTAGTTGGATTACAAGTTAGGAAACTTGAAATCGCTGATCCCACAATTACCCAAAAACAATGCAAAATACCCATAGGGAACACTAAAATCAGAATAACAGACACCAAAACACCAATGATAATTGGTTTAAACTCAATATTGTTAACTATTTCATCAACCATTTTATCACCTACTTAATTATTTCAGCTATCACATCTTCATCATGCAAATTATTTTGAGGGTCTGTAAAAGGCACATCAATATGAATTAATTTTCCATTTTCAATATATAAAAAGTGATTTCTCACTCCCGTACCGGTCATTGCTAAAATTCCCTCTTTTCCGCCAATCACAGCATTTGTTTTAACTGAAGGATAATTAAATTTTATTTGACTGATATCGCTTGCATTAGTATCCTTAACTGTAATGTAGATATCCTCATGATATTCCTTATTAGAATAACTGAATGATTCACCCACTCCCTTAGTGAGTGGTTGTTGCTCTATTTCATTATATCCATTGGGAATATGGAAATTAACACCATAAACACTTACATCATTACTACTGAAAACCCATGAAAAAATTCCAATGATGACTATTAAAGCAATAACAATAATGAGAATCTGCTTTAAACTCAACTCAAAATCGCCAATTTTCATATAAACACCTTAAAAAAAAGAAAGTAGAGAAATATAATTTACTTAGTAAATTCTATTGTATTTGCATATTCTTTTACTAATGTTTCATTAGTTCCTCCAACAAAAACAGTCCTTTTTTCATAAGTAGGATTTTTAGCTGCAAGAACAGTAACTTTTCCATCGCATAACTTAATCATTTGTTCTGTGGCATTAATAATTCCTAAATCCCCATCCTTATCGAAGTTAGTTATATTACCCTGCGATGCATATAATATTGCATCAGCAAGCTCATTTTCATAATAAAATACGAATATACTTTCATTATCATTTTTATAGGATATCCTTGATTGCAATAAAGAAGAAAAATTATTCCCATTATCTGTAACATTAAATGTTTCATTTTCAGCAATTTTCATCTTGAATAATCCGTCAAAGTCGTTTTCTTTTGTTAATTCGGCTGCACATACACTTGCCATTGAAACAGCTGCAATCAACACTATCAACAAAGTTAAAATTTTTCCATTCATAGAAATCCCCCATAATTTGTATACATAATTATGTTAGACACATAATATAAACATTGCTATTAGCATGCTAATATCATATAGATATCTATTAAATAGCTAAAGTCTAAATTCAAAATCATGAGCAAGAAAGATGATATGAGCATCATATCCTTACTGGCACGTTCCAAAAAAAGAATCAAAGTTCTGAAATCTCTGGAAAAGGAAGACAAGATTCCTTCAAAAATCAGCAAGGATATTGACGACAACAGCAATCATGTATCAAAATATCTGAAGACATTGAAAGAAGCGGAGCTGGTGGAATGTCTTAACGAAGAGGACAAAAGATACAGATTCTACAGCATCACCGACAAGGGCAAATATTATCTTGACAAGGTAGAAAAAGATTACAAAGACTAATTTTAAAAAAAAAGAAAAAGTTAAACCCACAGAAGCGGGCTTAAAGTCCGAAGAACAGGTATAATCCAAATATTATTACAAGTACGTATATTCCCCAGCTCATTTCCTTGAATTTGCCTGTAGCGATTGTTCCAACGGCATAGGTCAAAAATCCCCATGCAATACCAAGGGAAATTGAGTATGCCAGAATCATCATGATGATTGTCATGAAGACTGATGATGTAACCACGACATCGTCCCAGTGCACATCCTTCAGTTGGGCCATCATCAAAACACCCACAATCATCAAAGCGGCGGCAGTCACTGAAGAAGTGAACAATGACAATACGACTGGAGCGAAAAATATTGAAAGAATGAAGAGCATTCCTGTTACGACAGCGGCCAAACCTGTTTTGGCGCCCAAACCGATACCTGTTGCACTTTCCACAAAAGCAGTTACGGTACTTGTACCGCAGACAGAACCGATTATTCCACCTACTGCATCGCTTAAGAATGCCTTTTCGATTCCGACAGCCTGGCCATCCTCATCGATGAATCCGCATTGCCTGCCCAATGATATCAAGGTTCCTGTTGTATCGAAGAATGTGACGAACAACAGCGAGAACACCATCATAATCAGGTTCGGTATGTTCGAGAACAGCTGCCCGAATCCCCGCAGGAATCCTCCAAAGAGACTGAAGTCGAAACTGAATGATATCCATTGAGAAGGAATTGCCGGCATCATCGCATCTCCGGTTCCGAATCCAAGGAAAGTGAATACGACACCTATTATTGCAGTCATCACCATGCCGAAGAACACTGCTGCAGGCACCTTTTGAACATGGAAAATCAATGTTATCAGAATTCCAATCAATGCCAAAAGGGCGGGGGCTGAAAGTAGATTGCCCATTGCAACAAGGGTTGAGGGATCAGCCACAATAATTCCTGCACCCTTAAGTCCCAGAAACGCCAGGAAAAAACCGATACCCGCACCGATACCCAACTTCAGGTCTACAGGAATGATATTTAAAATAGCTTCCCTTAAACCTGAGAGTGTGATGATTAAAAACAGTACAGATGCGACAAATACCGCCGAAAGTGCGGTTTCCCAAGTGTTTCCCATTTCCAGTATGATAGTATATGTAAATAATGCGTTAAGTCCCATGCCTGGAGCCAGTCCGAGCGGATACTTGGCAACCAGCCCCATGATTATGCAAGCGATACCAGATGCAATTGCCGTTGCAAAAAAATACTCCGGTGACAGGCATTCCCCCATCCGCCAGCATTGTCGGGTTTACCCCCAAAATGTAGGCCATGGCCAGGAATGTGGTGATACCTGCGATGATTTCAGTTTTGAAATCAGTCCCATTTTCCTTAAATTTGAAGAAATTGTCCAACATATAACACCTCATAGAAAAACATGATAATTCCTATGCAGGTATTTATGTAAAAATAAGATTATAAGACTATCGAAATGACATTCCTATTGAAAAAAAGTAAAGCTATTCTATGAGAGTCAAAAAATCATAGATGATTTTCGCGGCCACGACCGCAGTGTTGTCTCCGAGCTTGTTGCTTGCGGTTTCGACAACATCGAGTCCCACAACATTCTTGCGGCACAACGTTTCAAGGATTGTTTCAACATCATATACAAACAATCCTCCGGGGGTCGGATTTCCAACATTCGGCGCGATGGCAGGATTCATGACATCCATGTCTATTGAGATGTAAATGGGTCCGTCGATGTTTACCAGATAATACTCGATTGCATCCATATGCTTGATTACATCCCTGTTTTTGAATGTCTGAATATTGTATGTTGATTTTATGAATTCCTCCTCTTCCAAAGAGGATGACCTGATTCCAATCTGGACAAGGTCTGCGCCTGTCTCATGAGCCCTTCTCATTACGGTTGCATGGGAGTACTTCTCGCCGATGAACTCGAAAGCAAGGTCCCTGTGGGCATCCAAGTGTATTACGGTCAGTTTACCATGCCTTTCCTTCAAGGCCTTGATGGCACCTATTGATGCTGAATGCTCTCCGCCGATTATGATGGGCTTCAGGTTCAGGTTCAAAAGTTCGTTGACTGTGTCCTCAACAATCCTGCATGTCCTTTCACAGTTTCCCGGAACCACATTGACATCCCCGAAATCGTAAAAGGTGGCGGTTAAATCTTTATTAAAAACAGTATTGTATTTTTCAAAACCAAATGATGCCTCTCTTACAACAATTGGCCCTAAACGTGCGCCGGAGTGATAAGAAGTAGTGCTGTCAAAGGGAACTCCGATTATCCCATATGAATTTTCTTTGATATTTTCATTTTCCGCAGAAAATGCGAATTTCCATGGTTCGTATGTATTGAAAAGCATAATTTATCTAAAAAAAGGAAAATAAGAAGAGAACTTAAGCAGATCCTCTAGTTCTCATTATTTTCATGTTTCCTAAAGCAACAATGTATTCCACTTCAATACCTTCAACGATGTCATCTTTCAAGTCTTCAGGCATTGGCAGGTCAATGGTATCGTAGTTTTCCATATCCATTATCTGTACATTGTCACCTTGGATAGAGATAACTTGGCCTAGTCTTTTGTCAATGATAGGAATATCTACCTTGTTGTCTACAGGTTTTACAAGACTTCTTTTTTGGTTATCAAAAATTCCTACTGCTTCAATACGTGCTTTTGCTGCACCGTGTTTACCAGGAGATGATGTTGAAATGCTGGTAATTTTTGAAGCTTCTCCACCTAATACTAAGTATTTTCCTTGTTTTAAAGTTTTAATTTCAACTACTTTTGTTGCCATAAAAAATTCCCTCGAAATATATTTCTGTTTTTATGATTAAATAATATCACACATGTCCAAA
>NZ_JAZRHE010000153.1:0-12970 GCF_045644645.1 Methanobrevibacter sp. | reverse complement strand
TATAGTAAAATTGTAAAATAGTATTATATAGAAAATTATTTTAACAAATTTTCTGAAATGGTATTATATAGAAAACTTCGATGGAAAAGGTGAGGGCATGGTCAATAGAAAATTATATTTGGATAGGGTCTGCAATTTCATTGATAAGGATGTAATAAAGATAATAACCGGAATACGACGTTGCGGCAAGTCATATCTGTTCAAATTAATCATTCAGGAACTTAAGAAAAGAGGTGTTGATGAATCAGATATCTTATTGATTGATTTTGAATTGCCGGAATACAATTCCATAGAAACAAGGGAACAACTTGATGAAATCGTGTTAAAATTCCTGGAGGGTCATGAAAACAGAGTTTACCTGCTGTTTGATGAAATCCAAAATGTAAAAAAATGGGAAGTGAGCATCAACAGCTATTATAAATTGGGCAATGCTGACATTTACATTACGGGATCCAATTCAAAGCTGATGTCAAAGGAATTTTCAACATTGTTGACCGGAAGATTCGTGAATATTGAAATGTATCCGTTTTCATTCAATGAATTTCTGGATTATAAAAGGGAATTGGAACAGACTCCTTTCATATCAAATGAACTCAACAGTGATTTGGAAAACTATTTTGAAGAGTTTCGGCAATATGGCGGACTTCCCCTCACAATTTCTTCTGAAAGCGATAAGGAATTGGTATTGAATGGAATATATTCTTCGATAGTTCTGAATGATGTTGTGGAAAGATATGAAATTAGAAATATCGGCATCTTCAATAGGGTTGTGAGATACATAATAGAAAATGCCGGAAATCTGATTTCCGCAAATGCAGTATACACATATCTAAAGCATGAAAACCTAAGAATCACCAAACAGACAATCTATAATTATTTGGAATATCTGGAAAATGCATATATGATTTCCAAAGCCACACGAGAAGATTTGGCTAGTAAAAAGGAAATTGTAGGATCCGAGAAATATTACCTGATAGACACTGGCTTCTATAAGTCCCAGCTTGATGAAAAGCAACATAATATTGGCAATATTCTGGAAAATATCGTATTCCTGGAATTGAAAAGAAACGGGTATAAAATAACAATAGGCAATGTCAATGGATGTGAAGTGGATTTCGTATGCAAAAGGAATAATCAGAAAATCTACATTCAGGTGGCATATTTGATGGAAGATGATGAAACGGTTGAAAGGGAATTCCTGCCATTGTTAATGATCAGTGACAATTATCCGAAATATGTATTGTCAATGGACAGGATTCTGCAGCCTCAAAATGGAGTCAAACATATGAACATAATCGATTTCTTGAGAAATTTTAATCATGATGAGATATGATTGCAGTATATTCTGTCGTTAAATAAGTCCATGAATCATTCTTAAGGCATCCAATAGGCCGTGGCTGTATTCAATGCAGCCGAATGCAGTCCTCATATCCTCTTTTTCAAGATAATATTTGGAATCGTTCCAATAGTCAATGGCCCTGTCGTAAACTTCCTTTTCTTTTCCTTCAAAAGTGATGTCTGCTACCTGATTCAGGTTTCTCTCCAGTTTTGCAATGTCTTTTGCTATCTTTTCGGGACTTTCGAGTTCAGTCATTCAATTGCCTCCAAACATGTAATATTCTTTGACCAACGGTAAAGTAGGATAAGATTACCAAAATGTAAATTGTGTATGTAAAGTAGATGTCTCCCGCAAAGTATCCGATCAATGCCCCAACCATTAAAATTATCATGCGGACCGCCCTTTCGGCGATTCCAATGTTGCAGTCCACGCCTTGGGATTCCGCCCTTGCCCTTACATAGCTTACGCAGATTGCGGAATGTATTGCAAGAATACCAACGAACCAATCGCAGTATCCTCCAAAGACGATTCCAATGTAGATTATTGCATCGGCGAACCTGTCCATTGTGGAGTCTAGAAATGCACCGAATTTCGATGACCTGTTGTGATATCTTGCAACGGCACCGTCAACAACATCCAAAAATCCGGAAAACAGTATGGCTACTGTTCCAAGAATTAGCAAGTGATTTGCAAACCCGTATGCAGCAACAACTGCGACAAAAGGGGATATTATTGTAACGATATTCGGATTTATGTTCAGATTTCTGGCTATCGGATTCAGTATTCTTGTTAATAAGGGTCTTAGACTTTGAAGCATAATTTATATTAAATATTTCATCTAATATAATATTTATTAGGTAAGGGCAATGAAAATATTGAAAACAAGTGCTGATGTGTTGGATGAAAAAGTAATTGGCGAAGCTATTGACGTTTTGTCGAATGGCGGTGTTGTATTGTATCCTACCGATACCGTTTACGGCTTGGGAGCAAACATATTTGACACTTCAGCTGTAAGAAGGGTATTTGAAATAAAGCAAAGAAGCTTGTTAAAGCCGGTGTCGATACTTATCTCGGATATCGATGCCCTCGATTTGGTTGCAAGGGCATCTGTTGAACAAAAGAAAATCATGAACAATTACCTTCCCGGCCCTTACACTTTTATTTTAAGAAGAACTCCCATAGTTCCAAGGGTTGTCACTGGCGGTTCCGCTTATGTGGGTGTCAGAATTCCAAACAATGACATTTCACGCAGATTGGCCAGCTTATTCCCGATAACCACCACCAGCGCAAACATTTCGGACGATGAAGTCTTAGCCAATCCAAGGGATATTCTGGAGCAGCTTGGACGGGAAGTCGATTTGGTGATTGATGTGGGCGAATTAAAATCAAATCATGCATCGATGATTATAGACCTCTCCCAGGCAAATCCGAAAATAATCAGAAGATAAAAAAAGAAAAGAGAAAAGATCATTGACCTTTTCTGCGCATCACTACCGCAACCACTGCAGCGATTACAATAACAACTATCAATAGGAATATTGGGTTTCCAACGGTTCTCAATAATTTATTAGGAATGGTTGCATTTTGCGGGGTGTCATTCGTTTTGTTGATGACTTTGGTGTTGTTTTGATTAATGATGGTGGTATTCTTTTCATTAACGATAACCGTGTTTGTTTTATTCACGATTGTCTTGTTGGTTTCATTGACGATTGTGTCCTGTTTATTGTCGTCTGTTTTATTTTCTGTTTTTTCATCGTCTTGCTTATCATTTGTCTTGTTGTCAGTTGAATTGGTGGTGTTGCCGTTGTCGTCAGTGCCGTTATTGTCGTCAGTTGCATTATTGTTGGCTGTAGCTGCGAGCTTATCGTTATTTTGCACTTCCTTTAGGGACACCTTATAGGCCAGACAGTCTGATTTCTTGCCGTTCATATCTTTTAGAAGTTCAAACTCGAAAGTGCCTTCCACTGAATCCTCAAGTTCAACGGTGGCGTTATCCCCGATAGTATCCTGTGACTTTAAAACAGCGGTGATCACCTTGTCATTGCTGTTTTTGTAAGACCCGTCCGCAAAGCTCGCTATAATCTGTGCAAGGTTGTTTTCACACCCCTGTTTATAAGCTTCGATTATGGCCAATTTAACGTAATTCTGGATTTCGTCATTGCCGGTCTTTTGGCGGGCAAATCCGTCAGCTGTTGTTATCGGGTCTTTTGTTGAATCAAGACAAAATCCTGCAAATCCATCGCTGAATTCAATTCCCTTGTCCGTAATTGAAATCGGTTGGATATGGCCTGACATATCTGGACTTTCATTGCTTTTGGCAGTTTCATTTGTGATGTTTTCAGCTGAGGCAATGCCCAAACAGCCAACACAAAATAACAAAACAATCAATGTTGCAATTATTTTTTTATCCATATTAAAAACTCCTTAAGTTATTTGACTATATTTTTTTAATACTTATAAAGCTTTTGTTAAATTATATATTTTATAAAAATCAATATTGTATTATGAAAGTATTGGCTAATTTTGAGGATAATCATAAGATTCCATCATATTCCGCAATTGACTCAATATTGGGAGGGGGATTTGAAAAGGGCACAATCACCCAAATATTCGGGCCTCCCAGTTCAGGCAAAAGCAATATCACTTTGACTTTGGCCGTCAACGTGGCAAAAAACAATAGAAAAGTCATATATATTGATACCGAAGGCGGAATATCCATAGATAGGATTAAACAGATTTCCGGCAGTGATTTTCCAAAGGCAGCTAATAATATAATTGTTTTTGAGCCTACAACTTTTCTTGAGCAGAATGATAATTTAAGGTCGATTGATGTTTGGCTTAGAAAGAATCATGAGGATGTTGATTTGCTGGTACTGGACTCCGCCGTTGCATTGTACAGGGTCGATGATATGAAATCCGCCAAATTGAATAAGGAATTGGGCAAGCAAATGGGAATACTGTCCAAAATCGCCCGCACATATGACATTGCAATCGTGCTGACCAATCAGATCTACAATGCATTCGATGAGGAGGGCAACAATGATGTCCGGGCAGTGGGTGGAACTATTCTGCAGTACTGGAGCAAGGTAATACTCCAATTGGAACGTGGAGAAGAAGTCAATCAAAGGGTTGCCACCTTAATTCGCCACAGAAGCATTCCTGAAGGTAAAAAGGCCATTTTTTCCATTACCTCAAATGGGATTGTTTAGGTACTTTTATTAATAATTAAAAATATAATTTATTTTGGATTTGTTTTGAGTGATATTATGAGGGATAAGGATTTTGATATTAAAAACCCTAAAAAGAAGTTTCAAAAAACTGAAAGGGTGCCTCCTGAAGGTTATGAATGTGCAAATGACTTTTTTGAAGATATGTATATGGATGAGGACATGATTTGGATGGGCCAGAACACCAACCATCTGCATGATGATACAATAGCTGATGCCATGATTGACGCAATCCATATGAAGACATACTGCAAATATCCCGCCCCGGAAGGGTTCAGCGAACTCAAACAACTGATTTTGGATGATTTGGATTTCGAGGATTTGGAAGTCTTATTGACTTCTGGTGCAACAGAATCATTATATCTGGTTATGCAGGCTTTATTGGAACCGGAGGACAATGTGATATTGTCAGATCCAGGATACTTTATTATTGGGGACTTTGCAAACAGATTTGCAGGCGAAGTGAGATATGTCCCTATTTACTTTGAGGAAAATGACTATAAGCTGACTCCAAAGCTTCTGCGTGAAAACATGGATGAGAATACACGCATGGTTATTTTAATCGATCCTTTAAACCCGTTAGGTTCCTCGTACACTGAAGATGAATTAAAGGAATTTGCCGAAATTGCAAAAGAAAACGATTTATACCTGTTGCATGATGTCACTTACAAGGATTTTGCACGGGAGCATTTCCTGGTTGAAAACTATGCTCCGGGCCAAACACTGACAATCTACAGCTTTTCAAAAATATTTGGAATGGCCGGCTTGAGAATTGGAGGTGTCGTATCATCAAAACCGATTATAGACGCCATTAAAAATGCGGTGGTAAACGACCTGGGGGTTAACATCATCTCTCAATATGGGGCTATTGCAGGGCTTAAATCAAAACAGGTATGGTTTGAAGACATGAGGCAGACATGCTTTGAAAACCAAAGATTAATCAGTGAAATGATAGAGCCGATTGATGGGGTGTTCCTGCCGGTCTATCCGTCCGATGCCAATATGATGGTCATTGACTTGTCAGGCGCGGGCATCGACCCTAAGGTGATGTCCAATTATCTGATTGAAAGAAAGTTATTCACTAGGGAAGGGGAATATACTTCCGAGGACTTCGGAGACAGATACCTGCGTATAAGTTTCTCAATTCCGACAGAAGAAATCAAGGTATTCTGCGAAGAGTTTCCAAAAGCTGTCGAAGCCTTAAGAAAATGATTGGTGCTGATTTTGAGGGGTTCGGATGCCATAAACCTCTTTCAAATTTTTATAAGGCTGATAAACCTCAACATCAGAAATTTCAGTGAATCTATTTGCTGATTTCCTGTTTTTTGAATACGATTTTTCAGAACCATTATTTTGAATTCGTGGCTAATATGTAATTAAACATCTTAATATTATTTTATTTTAATTTTTAACCATCCACATTTATCATGTTTGCCAATGCCGACTTCTGCTAGAATGCTCATGTTTCCTGCAAACCCGAGGGTTGGCATGTCGTCTTGTTCATTCATTGTATCATGCCGTCAAATTTTATATTTGAACATATGTCCCATAAAAACATGTTTTTACCTTAAGTTGCATTCTTTTTTATGTGAAAATTAACTAATTTTAAGTAAAAATGGGAATGTTTTAATACTAAAGTATAAAATAATAATAGAAATATTATGATGGAGGTGAAAAAACATGTCTGAAATACCAAAGGCTCCTGTAAAAAGGATTATCCAAGATGCCGGCGCTGAAAGAGTAAGTGCTGATGCAGTGGATGCATTAGTCGAATGCTTGGAAGCTGAAGCTGAAGCAATCTCTGAAAGAGCAGTTACATATGCAAAATATGCAAAAAGAAAAACTGTGAAGGCGGACGATATCGCTTTAGCCATTGATAGTTCAAAAACTTCTGAATCTCCAGTTGAGAATAAACACAATCTTTTGGATGTAATCAAAGGGGTATTTGATGCTGCAGCAGAAGGAAAGGGCATTGAAGAAATCATTAAATCATTCAAGAAAATGGAAAAATGAGAATAAAAATCAATACAAATATAATATTGATTAAAATTTAAAGCCCTCCAGTTTTTGTTGTTTGCAGGTTTTCCTTGCAAATATTTTTATTTTTTTAAAATCAACTAGCTATTTTTTTTGAATTTTCTCCTTGGAGTTCATAGACCATAACCCATTCTTTTAGTATTCGATTTAAAAGATTCTTATTGCAACAGCATGATGAAACTGAATCGGCATTGCGTTTGAATTCATATTTCAGGCAACTGACTAACGGCATATATTTAATCAAAGAAGTGACATCACACTCATCCGTTATAAAAATTGCTGGGATTAGCAATATCTTCAATCATAAACTTTATCTATAATACTGCACTTAACTTAGAATAGGCACGTTACAGAAAATATTGCAAGCAAGAGTTCTTTCTTGCAGGGCATGTTGTTTTAAGCTGTCCGTTTTATAAACGAGGTTATGATGAGGTTAAAAAGATGAGTGAAAAAATAGCTTTGGTTTCATGCAGCGGATTAAGTCCGTTGGGTTTGGTCGTAAGGGCGGCAAGTGTTGAGCTTGCTTTGGAAAATGAGAATATTGTTGCGGCATGCATAACTGAATATTCGGCCCAGCCAAACAATTGTTCACCTATTTTGGATGATGCGAAAATAGTGTCAATAACCGGTTGCACCGATGACTGTGCTTCAGTGATATTGAATGAAAAGGATGTAAATCCTATTAAAAATATTGCTGCAGATGCTGTTGTCAAAGCATATGATTTAAATCCGCTGGATGCTGTTCGTTTGGATGAAGATGGTGAAAAATCAGTTCAGCTATTGAAAAGATATATCTTAAAAGAATTGGAGGATATTTAAAGATAATCGCATTATTTTTCTATAATTTCAATGTTCTCTAAAGATTCAATTTCATCAATTTCATTGTTCAAAAGGAGCAATATTATTTCCAACGCCTTTCTGATTCCATTTTCGGACCGTTGAAATAGGTTCTCACTATCCTTTTCGCATAAATCGGCATAAATGTCTGTTGTAGTTGTTATTTCATATTCATTTGAAATTATGCTTATTCCGCCACGGCCAACACCTGCTGTTGTTCCAACAGATATGTCGCAATTGCTTAAGTCTTTAACTGCTTGGGCCATGATTTTGCTTACGAGCTTATCCCCTTTTTCATCATAGACCTTAATGCCCTTAATTAGTTTATCCGGTTTTGGAGGGTTTTCAACATTCAGTATCTTCTCAACGGCTTCAAGGGTAGGGATGAATAGGCTGCAGGTTACGCTAAGCTCATCATAGTCAAAATCACCATATTCCTTAGGATTTTCAATGTATTCATTTCCAAAATTGCCCTCATAATTTTGGGCTAGTGCATGCAGTTCCCTTCCAATTTTTCCCTGAGTGAAGCATTCCGCTGTTGCTATTTTAATCATTTTCATCCCAATAATTTCAATGCATTAATTGTAATGATTTTTGCAACTTCATCTAATGTGTATGGAGTTACGGGCTCATTATCTCTGATTAGCTTATTTGTTGTTAAGACCAAATGGTTTTCGGTTATTCCTTCCCTTCTCAACTCTTCCACTGCAGGATTTTTGCTGTCATATTCCGAGATGTCCTTGATTTCAATATTTTCATTTCCAAAGCCGAATATCCCTGCCGTTCCGATTGTTTTGGCACCCCTTTTTTGGGCATGTTTAATTATTTTGGCAGCGGTAGGTATGGTATTTCCTCCAGCAATGACTATGATGACGACATCCCCTTCTATTAAATCTATATTCTTTTCTGAAATATATTCCGAATAGCTTAAAACATTTCTGAATTCTTCTTTATGGGTGCAGAGCTGTTTTAAAAAATCCGGCTTGCTTTGCCCTTCTTCAGCTCCAAGAAGTGTGAAGATAACATCCCCGCCATCTATCTTCTGGCCATCGAAGGCACCGATTGTTTTGGGTCCGCCTCTGTGAACTTGCATTAGGTTTATTCCAATTCTCAAACCTAATCTTCCACATCCGATCAGGTCAATTCTCCCATGAGGCACCTGTTTGTCTTCCATCTTTTTGATTTCGTCATTTGTCATTTTATCACTTCCATAGGGTTTTTATCAATAACTTCCACATCGATATCAAGCTCTTTTAAGATGTCTGCAAGGGCATATAATCCCGGAACTTCACTGTCGTGATGGGTGAGGTCAATCAATGTCATTCCTAATTTTTTGCCAAGAACTGCAGTTTCAAGAGTCAGGTCTCCAGAAATCAAAACATCCAAATTTCTGGTTTTTGCCAGGGTTACATAATCCGGATTTTTAAGGCCAAAACCGGATATGATTCCAACATCTTTCACTGACTTTTCATCGTTCAGGTTATTTACAACTCTAACATTCTTGAAATTCTTTAAGATGTTGTTCTTTAATTCAATAAAGCTTTGGTTTGCTTTGCATATTCTTCCAATTTTTGTATCGGAATCGAAATAGGCGATGACTTCTAAATTTAATGTATCTGCCAGTGCTTCGTTAGCTCCCCCATCCATTATGTCCCAATTCGAATGGATTGTATAGGTTGGCGTTTTCGGAGTAAATGAAGGGGGATGATGAGTTATTATTAATGTATTTTCACCCGCATCGTCTTCAGGCAGCAAATCCATGAAAATCTTGATTGATGTAATTCTTTGCGCTAAATCATAATCTTTTTTAAACCCGATTTCATCAGATTCCAAAGCCAATGATTTGGGAATTTCTTCATCTATAAATTCTATTATTTCGCCAAGCTTCATTTAAATCATTTCTGAAGTTATTTTGTTCAATTCTTCTTTTATAATGTCATCACAATCGAATGGATCTATTGTAGATACTTTCAGTGCATTCACATCAATTAGCCCGAGGAATTTGCCTATATCCTTTTCCTTAAATATGGCCTCTTCGAAAAATCCCATCTCGCAGGCGCCATAGAGGGTACCCTCCCTTTCGAGACATTTGTTCAGGACGGTTGTTAAAAGACCGATGGTCAGTGTCATTGTTCCGGAAGTTTTGGTGTTGATTCCTTTGGTTTTTATTATTGCTTTATTTGGAGACCTGACAGCCTTTAGCCTTTCGTCAATGTTGTTTTTCTCCTTTAAAGCTTCATCATTGTCTTCTGCAATAGGGTCTTCGATTATGAATGCATCGACATCAAATCTTGATGATTGCTCAACGTCAATGCCGCCAAAGCCGGTAGTGTCAATCACGACATCTCCAGAATAGATCAAATCAAGGTTTGAAGAGAAATCAACCCTGTTTTTCAGTTTTCCACCTACTTCAGAATATAACAGTTCTTCCAAATGCGGATAAATGTCAATCAGCAGAATATCTGTGTATCTTTCACTTAATCTCTTAACGATTCCCACGCCCGTAAAATAGGTTCCAATAACAACTATTCTGGTGTTAATGTCAAAATTCAAGCCTTCGATGTATTCGAAAACGGCTTCTGATTTTTTTGAAATGATTTCATTAAAGATGTCGATCAGCTTAGTTTTGGATTTAATTGTAAGCACTTCAGAGGTTATTCCAGTATCAATATCCATATTTTAACCTTCAATCTTTTTAAAACCAATTTTTTCAAGAGCTTCGCAGGCTTCCTCATAAACGGCTTTCTCTATTGTCTTTTTATGAATTATATGTGAGGGGGAAGTTCCTGCAGTTAATATTCTTCCCTTATTGTCGATGAAAATAAGCAATGAACCTGATCCTGGAATTCCTAAACGGCCTCTGGCTATTATTAGGTCGGCATCACTCTGATCAAGCGCCATATATGCCTTTGCAAGAGCGGGAATTCTACTTGTGTCTGCAGTATTGGTGTTGATTTGGAGTATTTTGGCTTCCGGCAAACCGTATTCTTTTAGCACTCCATTCAAGACTTCAACTTTGATTCCATTTTTATTTGGGATATATATTTTTTCAGCATTTCTGATATACTCCTGAAGTTCGGTTATTTCTTCAGAAGTATCTCCGAATCTGGTATTGTTTCTTGATTCTTCAAATGCATTTTTTATCATCTTTTCGAATGCCATGATATCATATCTTAAAAAGAGAGATTAAATAGTTTGAGGTATCAAATCCAACTTTTCAATAACATTGACAACCTTGGTATAATTGCCGTATTCGGGGGAACCTACTCCCTTGACTTCATGGGGGTAATTGTCAGCTATCACTGTCGCCAAATTATTTGCGCCGGCCTTGAGTGAGAATTCCACATTTTCAGGACCGACGGTTGGGGTTGGCATTGTAATGGTGATTTCAGGATACATTATTCTTGTGATTGCAACCATTTTCAACTGCTCTTTCAGTGGAAATGCAGGCCAATCCGCCATTGGTGTACCTTCATACGGGTTAAAACCCATTATTGGAATTTCTTCCAAGGTCTTAAAGTTAGACAGGTAACGCAAGTGTTTTATTCTATCCTCTTTGCTTTCGCCAAGTCCTAGAAGCAGTCCTGAAGATAACCCGACTCCGGCATCACTCACCCTTTTGCAGGTCAGTATTCTTTGGTCTAGTGAATCTCCGGGTTTCCTTTGATAGAACATGTCTTCGTTTATGGTTTCCAGATTGCAGCAAATTGTATCAGCACCTAAATCCGCCAAGTCCTGCACGGATTTTTCAGTCAGGTCTCCTCCGACATTAACAAGAATCTCTAAGTTTGAGTTTTCCTTTACAATTTTACAGGCGTTCACTGCCTGTTTGCCTTTGTAGCCATATCCTCCTGAACAGCTTACGCGTGGAATGTGTGCATCCTGAATGGATTTTACTGCAGTCAATATCTCATCATTGGATTTGTAAAATGCGTTATAGTATCCCTTTTCAGAGGTTTCTTCTGCAAATCCGCAATATTCGCATCTGGGTTGGATTTGGCATTTGTTTGTCAGGTGCACTGTGGATGTTAATTTAATCACTTTTGATTGATTGTCTCTTATGTCGCGGGCTATCTCGAACAACTTTTCCAAATCCTCATCGTTCTCGATATTCAACAATTCTAAAAATTCATCATCAGTTAATTCTTTTCCCTGTTTTGCTTTTTCTAAAATTCCATCAATCAAATTCAACACCAAACTTTAAATTTTATTTTTAAAAAAATTAACTTATTTTCTAATGACTATTCTTCACAGCGATTAAAAAATAAGTTAAAGAATTGTTGGTAAAACCAACAATCATAACTTATCGTGTTTATTTGTCTTTACCTAAGTAATCTAATACTGTAGGTACGATTTCTGCTAAGGAACCGAAGTTCATTGAGTCAGCAGTACCTAATAATGCAGCAGGGTTTAAAGCATCGTCCATTTTGTCGATACCTTCATCTTGCATTAATGCGGTTACATTGGTTAAAGCTTCGTTAGCCATCATTTGTGCAAATCCTGCAGGTGCACCTAAGATTTGGGTAACGGTGTCTCTGTAAGCTAAGATACCTGCGTAAGTGATTGCGGTTACTGCGGAACACATGTCACATACAGGACCAACCATGTTAGCTGGTAATGTGAAAGCGGATCCTCTTGCTTTTTGACCTAAGTCCATTAAGGTGTCGATGGAAGCTTGGTCTGCGAAACCTTCTGCAATGTAAACTTGTCCTTTCATTTCAGGTACAGCACCTGGGTGGTAGGAAGCTACGTTCACGTTTTTACCTAAATCTTCGAAGATTTTGTTTAATCCAGGAGTTGGGATGGTACATGCGTGGGTTACGATTGCACCGTCTTTAATGTCATCTGCGAAGTTTTTGATGATGTCAGGTTGCATACCTCCTTCCGGTAACCAGGTCATTACCCAGTCAGCGTCAGCAACTGCTTCAGAATCATCGGTAGTACATTTCATTCCTAAGTCTTCTGGGTGAGTAAAGTGAATTGCACCTTTAGATGGTTTTGGTACAGTTTCAGCTAATTCGTTAACTTTTGCTCTGATAGCAGGCATTACGTCTTCTGGGTTTCCTGCTTTGTGTGCTGCAATTACTTCAGCGTAATCGAAGTCATCTACTACAGTGAATTCTCCGTCAAATATTGGGTCGGATACAACTACTTCATCTACGCCAGCTAATTCTAATAATTCTGCACCCATTTCAATAGTGGAGTGGGTCATAGAAATGTTTTCTTTTCCAGTTGCTTCTGCAACTTCACATGCTCTTGCGAAGTTGGTAATTCCACTTGCAGCATGTGTTCTGTAACATCCTGCACCTAAAATTGCTACTTTCATTTTTTTGTCTCCTTTATTATCATGTTTTTCGAATCGTTCTTTTAATCTAGAAAGAACCATTTTTAGTCTCCTTAAAACACATGTATTTTTTTGAACTTTTTTTCAATAGAGAGCCTATTTAAAAAAGTTATACTACATGGCAAAGTATTAAAATTGCTGTAGTTTATTACATAATTATGGTAGTTTATGCCATGTAGTAATATT
>NZ_JAZRHE010000152.1:0-16260 GCF_045644645.1 Methanobrevibacter sp. | reverse complement strand
GAAAAATCGGTTTTTATAATATAATTTTTTTAAAAAAAGAATAAAATATTGAATATAATTTTGAAAAAATAAATCAAAAATTAGCAATATCGAATAAAATTATTAAAAAAAATTGATGAAAGTAATAAAAATAGAGGATATCCTACTTTCCAATATCTTCCACCAATTCCTTTGCATAGGGAGTGATGTTTTCATTGAGCATCCTATCTAAAAACTGACCCGTATATGTTCCGGCTTCGGCAATCTCCTCAGGTGTTCCTGTGGCTATCACTTCCCCTCCGCCGTCACCGCCTTCAGGACCGAGGTCGATTATATGGTCTGCCGTTTTGATGACATCCAAATTATGCTCAATGACAACTACTGAATTTCCCGCATCAGTCAATCTTGCAAGAACCTCCAGCAGTCTTTTAATGTCTGCAAAGTGAAGGCCGGTAGTCGGCTCATCCAAAATATACAATGTCTTGCCTGTGCTTGTCTTTGACAGCTCTTTTGCCAGTTTAATCCTCTGGGCTTCACCACCGGACAATGTGGTTGCAGGCTGGCCTATCTTCATATAGCCCAATCCGACATCATATAATGTCTGAAGCTTTTTGGTGATTTTCGGAATGTTTTCAAAGAATTCCAGAGCCTCCTCAACAGTCATCTCTAGAACCTCATAGATGTTTTTGCCCTTATACCTTATGTCCAAAGTCTCTTCATTGTACCTTTTGCCGCCGCAGACCTCACACGGCACATAGACATCAGCCAGAAAGTGCATTTCAATCTGCACAATACCGTCTCCGGAACAGGCTTCACATCTTCCGCCCTTGACGTTGAATGAGAATCTTCCGGGCTTGTATCCCCTTGCCTTTGACTCGGGTGTGCTTGCAAAGAGGTCACGAATGTCAGTGAATACGCCTGTGTATGTTGCAGGATTTGACCTTGGGGTCCTGCCGATAGGTTTCTGATTGATGGCAATTACCTTGTCGATGTTTTCAAGGCCTTCAATGTCATCATATTTTCCTGCAAATGTGAATTTCTTGGACAGCTTGCCGTGGGCCCCCTTGTATAATATCTCATTAATCAGACTGCTTTTACCGGATCCGCTGACACCTGTAACGCAGGTGAATTTACCCAACGGGATTTCAACATCAATATCCTTCAGATTGTTTTGGGCGGCACCGATTATCTTAATAAATTTGCCGTTGCCCTGCCTTCTTTCACTAGGAATATCAATCTTCTTGACCCTTGAGATGTACTGGCCGGTGATGGAGTCTGGATTGTTCATGATGTCAAGAGGTGTTCCCTGGGCAACAATCTTTCCGCCGTGCTCGCCCGCACCGGGACCGATATCCACAACATGGTCTGCCGAGAGGATGGTTTCCTCATCATGCTCGACAACAACCAAGGTATTTCCTAAGTCTTTGAGCCTTTTCAGTGCTTCAATGAGCTTGATGTTGTCCCTCTGGTGAAGGCCTATGCTCGGCTCGTCCAAAATGTACAGCACGCCAACAAGACCGGAACCGATTTGGGTTGCCAGCCTTATCCTCTGGGCCTCACCGCCGGACAGTGTCCCAGATGACCTTGACATTGACAGATAGTCAAGCCCCACTTCGACAAGAAAACTTAAGCGCTCCTTGATTTCCTTTAAAACTTCCTTTGCAATGAAGTTTTCCCTTTCGGTCAATTCCAAATCCTGGAAGAACTGATATGAATCCTTTATAGGCAGGTCACAAACGTCAATGATTGACTTGCCGCCGACCGTTACGGCCAGGACCTCCGGCCTTAACCTTTTTCCACCGCAAACATGACATTTCCTGTCGCTCATGAATTTTGAAAGGTATTTTCTTGAATAGTTGGATTTGGTTTCAATGTATAGTCTCTCCATTCTTGGAATGACACCTTCAAACTTACGGTTGACCATGTAGGACTTGTTTCTTCTTTTGAATGTGAAGGCTATCTTGTCCTTGCAGCCGTATAGGATGGTGTTTTGATATTCCTTGTCCAATTCATCAAATGGAACATCCATGCTGAAGCTGAAGTGCTTTGAAACTGCCTCAAGCATCTGATAGTAATAGTTTTCCCTTTTGGATGACTTTGACCATGGCGCAATGGCCCCCTCATTCAATGTTAAAGTCTTGTCCGGAACAATCAAATCAGGATCTATTTCCATTTTGGAGCCGATACCGTTACATTCGGGACATGCTCCCTGAGGCGCATTGAATGAGAACATCCTTGGGGTCAGCTCCTCAAAGTTGATGCCGCAGTCAACACATGCAAAGTGTTCTGAATATTTCTTCTCGTATTCATCGTCATCCGTTGTAAACAGGATTGTAATCAATCCGTCTGCAAATTCCGCTGCGGTTTCCAGTGAATCGACAAGCCTCCTTTTGAAATCGACATCCTTTCTAATCTTAAGCCTGTCCACAACAACATCAATGCTGTGCCTGTATGTCTTTGCAAGGTCAATGTCCTCTTCCAAATCCCTTATCTCACCGTCAACACGTACCCTTACAAACCCCTTATTCCTCAAATCATCCAGAACATCCTTGTGCTGGCCTTTCTTGTCACGGACAACAGGAGACAGGATTTGAATCTTAATCCCTTCTCCCTCTTCGATTATTGACTCGCCGATTTGACCAATTGTCTGCTGTGATACCTCACGCCCGCAGTTGGGACAGTGCGGAATGCCTATCCTTGCAAAAAGTAACCTCAAGTAATCATAAATTTCAGTAATTGTGCCCACAGTAGACCTTGGATTTTCCCTTGTAGTCTTCTGGTCGATTGAAATCGCAGGGGACAGGCCTTCAATGGATTCCATTTCAGGCTTTTTCATTTGCCCCAGGAACTGTCTTGCATATGCTGACAGGGACTCGACATATCTGCGCTGTCCTTCAGCATAGATAGTGTCGAAAGCCAGCGAAGACTTACCTGATCCACTGAGTCCTGTAATTACAATGAATTCATCACGGGGGACACTGACATCAATATCCTGGAGATTGTGCTCACGTGCACCCTTGATGACAATCTGTTTTTTAGAATCTGTCATAATATAACTCCTTAATATTATTAGATACTATCCAATATAAAATACTTTTAGAGAGAGCATCTGAAAAATAAAATTTCTCCATACAGAAAAAAATATTAAAAAACAGGAAAAATTTTCTCTTAAGAGAAAATTATTTATCAAACCCTTTCAAGGCATAAAGCTTGTTTCTCAAATCTGCAGCACGCTCAAAGTCCAGCCTTGCAGCAGCATCCTTCATGTCCTTTTCCAAATCACGAATCAGCAGGCGAAGCTCGTCTTTAGGTATCTTATCAATATCAGTGCCTTTGAATTTGTATTTCTCATCTTCCTCGGCTAATTTCTCCTTCAAGGTTCTTTGGGTTGATTTCGGCACTATGCCGTGGACCTCGTTATACTTCATCTGCAGCTTGCGCCTTTTGAGTGTGGTCTCATATGCATTTTTAACCGAATCGGTCATCTCATCCACATACATTATCACACGTCCGTTGACGTTTCTTGCCGCACGGCCTATGGTCTGAATCAGGGAGGTTTCGTTTCTTAAAAACCCTTCCTTGTCGGCATCAAGAATGGCCACAAGAGACACCTCCGGCAGGTCAAGCCCTTCACGAAGAAGGTTTACCCCCACAAGCACATCGAACTTTCCACGCCTCAAGTCATCCACAATGTCAATCCTCTCCAGGGTATCGATTTCGGAGTGCATGTACCTGACCTTCACGCCGATTCTTGCATAGTAGTCAGTCAGATCCTCCGCCATCCTTTTTGTCAATGTGGTGACCAGGACCCTCTCATCCTTTTCGGCAGTCAGCTTAACCTCCTCAAGCAGATCCTCAACCTGTCCTGTCACCGGCCTTATTAGAACTTCAGGGTCAACCAGACCTGTCGGACGGATGATCTGCTCGACGACATTTCTTGACTTTGCAAGCTCATAGGGACCTGGAGTTGCGGACACATAGATGACCTGATTTACCGATGATTCGAATTCGTCAAATCGCAAAGGCCTGTTCTCCTTGGCCGAAGGCAACCTGAAGCCGTGCTCGACCAGGGTCTCCTTACGTGCACGGTCCCCATTGTACATGCCCCTGATTTGGGGAACCGTGACGTGGGACTCATCGATTATAGTCAAAAAGTCATCCGGGAAGTATTTCAATAGGGAATATGGTTTTTCACCCCATTCACGGCCTGACAGATGCATCGAATAGTTTTCCACACCCGGACAGTATCCCATTTCCTGAAGCATTTCTATATCAAAACGGGTTCTCTGCTCCAGCCTTTGGGCTTCAAGGACCTTTCCCATGGCATTGAATTCGTTAAGTCTTTCATCCAATTCAGCGGAAATCTTGGAGATTGCCACATCCATCTTGTCCTGGCCGACAACAAAGTGCTTTGCCGGGAAAATCATGTATCTCTTAAGGGATTCCCTTTTCTTGCCGGTTACCCTATCAATCAGACTGATTGCGTCTATCTCATCGCCGAACAGTTCTATTCTTATCGGCGGTGTTCCGTGAACCGGATTGATTTCTATGACATCCCCTCTGACCCTGAACTGTCCGCGGTCAAATTCTATGTCATTTCGCTCATACTGCATGAAAATAAGTTTGGATATTATTTCAGACCGGTCATAGATATCTCCTACAGCAATCCCAAAGGCAAACTCGCCATAGTCTTCAGGCGAACCGATACCATAAATGCAGCTTACACTGCTGACCACAATGACATCATCCCTTGAAAGAAGAGACTGTGTGGCGGAGTGCCTCATTATGTCTATGTCATCATTGATGGAAGCTTCCTTGTCTATGAAGGTGTCTGTTCTGGGCACATAGGCTTCCGGCTGGTAATAATCATAATAGCTTACAAAGTATTCCACTGCATTGTCAGGGAAGAATTCCTTAAATTCCTCATATAGCTGTGCCGCTAAGGTCTTGTTGTGTGAGATTACAAGGGTCGGCTTTTGAACTTTTTCAATGACATTCGCCATCGTGAAAGTCTTGCCGGAACCTGTCACTCCCAAAAGAGTCTGCTCCTTTAAGCCATCCTCAATTCCTCTGGTTAAGGAATCGATTGCCTTTGGCTGATCGCCCAGTGGTTTATAGGGCGAATCTAATTTGAATTCCTTCATGGTATCTAATTCTTGACGGAAATGTTGAAACTTATATGGATATAGTTCGGAGCGCAGCAAGGGACTACCTTCTCATCCCTTATCACCAAATCACCATAACCCCTAAACTCCTTTTGCAAATCCTTTTTGATGTTGGATACGACATCCTCATTATAAACCCTCAGGGAACCTAAAAATACTGTTTTGGCAGCCATGTTCATTACGGATACGGAATCGACAACATCCATCTCATTGTATTTTGCCAGAATGGCATTGGATTCATCAACGAGTTCCTGTTTGATTTTTTCCTTATCGATTGGCATTTTATTCCCTCAAAGCATCTGCAATGCTTTTTGCAAGCGATACTCGTGAAGTGTCTGAAGACAAACTGTTGGTACCGATGATCTTGCCTGCACCAGCCTCATAGATTCTTGTAGCCCCGTTGTTGGTTAGTATCGGGTGTACGCAGCATACATCCACCGCAGACGCACCATACTGTTTTAGAATGTTTATTGCATTTACAATTGTTCCGCCAGTGGCTATGATGTCATCAATGATTACGGCATGCATTCCCTTTACGGAATCGATGTTGACAGTGTTTTCGCTTTCGCTGTCACATCTAACGTCAACGATTCTGGTTTCCACCTTATCCGGGCCTAGACGCACTTTTGTCAGGTAAGTGCAGTCGCATCCGATGATTTCGGAAATTTCCTGTGCAAAGCCGTATGCCCCCTTGTCCGGAGCGATGATCAATGGCTTTTCATCAGTCTTTCTAAAGTATTTCTTATTCATGTATTCGGCAATTGCAGGCATGGCTGAGAGGTTTCTTGCCGGAATATTGAAGAAATCAAGTACACATTCCTCATGGATATTGAATGTAAGGAACTCATCGGCACCTGCAGATTCAATCAGATTGCAGATGATTTTGGCAGATACGGATTCACCGTCATTGAATCGCTTTTCCTGTCTGGCATATCCCATGTACGGAACCACAACCCTTACCCTTTTGGCCCCCAGATCCTTGAGTGTTGAAATCATGAACAACAGTTCCATCAAATTCTCGTCCTGAGGATATCCTGTTGACTGGATAACGGTTACTTCATCCTCAATCGCACCTCCGATTCTCAAATACCTTTCTCCATCCGGAAAGTTCCTTGTTTCGACATAACTTACTTTTTCACCAAGTTCCTTGGCCACATGACTGGCTAGATCCTGGGAAGCTGAACCACCAATAATCATAATATCACCAAAATTATCATATGTTGAAATATTTGTCATTTATGAATAAAAAAGTTAAGTATTAATATTAAAAAGTATACTTTTATAATCATGAAAAAAATTTTAATTGCAATAGTGTTGATAGTCGTTGCACTCATACTTTCAACGGCCATAAGTCCGGTCATGATCCTTGCTGAAGATGCAGAAGAAGGAATTCCAGGTGTCGACATGGCGGCCAGAATCGGCCTGACAGGATTCGAATGGGTTTACCCTGGAAGTTCACACAATGCCAAGGGGGAAACTTTGCACAACATTCACTTCATTGACCCGAACAACCCTTATGGTGCCGCCCGTGAAATTATGGAATACAGCTATGGCATATCACCACACATATTCTTTAGCGTGAACAATGCCGCGGCCGAGGCGATATTCGGTTCAAGCATCGTGGACGACATCCGTGCAAATGATGCCTATAACGGTTATGCTGGCAATGGAGACGTTAAGGGAACAATGTCCCGTGGAGATGCAGTGGGAACTGCAATGGCAAATGACGGGATGAACGTATTCCAAATTCCTATACAACTTTTAATGGGAAACATT
The DNA here is from genome assembly GCF_045644645.1 of Methanobrevibacter sp. Classification (GTDB taxonomy): domain Archaea; phylum Methanobacteriota; class Methanobacteria; order Methanobacteriales; family Methanobacteriaceae; genus Methanocatella. The sequence goes on along the minus strand of NZ_JAZRHE010000152.1, from coordinate 9,340 downwards.
AGCATACATTTCGGCTAATCTTTCTTCCTTTTTTTTATTTTAAAATTAATAAGCCATTCTTTAATTCATTATTACATAAAATGAGAGTGCCACACCGGCAAGAGAAATGAACAATAGGATTATTCCGTGCTTTCTGAGTTCACGAATCGGTGCTTGAATTAAATAGAACGGCATGAACAAACCAAAGAACGTGAATGCATTTATGGAAGTGTTTTTTGTAGCCAACCACCAAAAAAAGCCACCCCAAGAAAGAACAATAGTCAAGATATATGCTATGATTATCGCCTTTTTATTCAGCTGTGGCCTAGCACCATTATAAACATAAATCTGCTTAGGCTCGAGACCTTCAACCAATGGGGTGCCGCATTTGGCACAATAATCATAATCATCCTGATTTACAAACTCACAGTTTTCACATATTCTTGTCATTAGTTAAAATTAATACCTTTTAATATAAATTATTTTTCTAAAATCATAGCTATTTCACTAAACTTTTCGCCCAAATAATTTACATTTTCCAGTTCCGTGTAAGATCTGAATCCCAATTTTTCCAAAACCCTTTTTGATTGGGTATTTTCAATCATGTATGTTGCATAGATTTGTGAGATTTCCAAATCATCAAATGCATGTTTGATAATTGGCTTTGATGCTTCCACGACAAGACCCCGGCCCCAGTACTTCTCGCCTATCCAATATCCGAGTTCAGCAGACCCGTCTCCCCAATAATGATTCCCATCGGGATGAATCAAAAGGCCGACACATCCAATAGCCCTATCATCCAAAGTGATTGCATAGGTTTCCTTTTTAGCAAAGACCGTTTTGATAATATTCAAGCTATCTTCAACACTTTCATGAGGTGGCCAGCCTGCAATCGGACCAATCTTCGGATTGCTTGCAAATGAATACAAAGACTCCGCATCGCCTTCTTCCCAAGGCCTTAAAATAAGATGTTCTGTTTTAAAAATCATAAAAAAAAATAAGTTGAAGGGATAAATCCCTTACTTTTTCATAGCCTTTTCGACGGCTACCGCAACGGCAACACTTGCCCCGACCATCGGGTTATTTCCCATGCCAATCAGTCCCATCATCTCTACATGGGCAGGCACGGAGGATGAACCTGCAAACTGGGCATCTGAATGCATACGGCCCAATGTATCAGTCATACCATAAGATGCCGGACCTGCAGCCATATTATCAGGGTGCAGGGTTCTTCCGGTTCCACCGCCTGAAGCGACTGAGAAGTACTTTTTGCCCTGTTCAATACATTCCTTTTTGTATGTTCCGGCTACAGGATGCTGGAAACGTGTCGGGTTTGTTGAGTTACCGGTGATTGATACGTCAACCCCCTCCAGATGCATAATGGCTACGCCTTCCCTTACATCATCAGCACCATAACATCTGACCTTTGCCCTTTCACCATCGGAGTATACCTTTTCTCTAACTACATTTACCTCACCGGTAAAGTAATCGAATTCAGTTTGAACATAAGTAAATCCGTTGATTCTTGAAATGATCAGTGCGGCATCTTTTCCAAGCCCGTTTAGAATAACCCTTAAAGGTTTTTCCCTCACTTCATTAGCGGAGTTTGCAATTCCTATAGCTCCTTCTGCAGCCGCAAAACTTTCATGTCCTGCAAGAAATGCAAAGCATTCGCTTTCATCACTTAAAAGCATTGATGCCAGGTTTCCATGTCCCAAACCTACCCTCCTATCATCAGCCACACTGCCCGGAATGCAAAATGCCTGCAGACCTTCGCCGATAGCTTTGGCAGCATCGGATGCCTTTGTGCAGCCCTGCTTAATGGCTATTGCCGCTCCAAGAGTATATGCCCAGCATGCATTCTCAAAACAGATTGGCTGAACTCCCTTTACAATATCATATGGATCAAAACCTTTATCAAGACAAATCCGCTTAGCCTCTTCAAGGTCTTTGATGCCATATTTTTCAAGTACTGGAGTGATCTGGTCTATTCTTCTTTCATAACTTTCAAATAAGCTCATTTTATTCACTCCTTGGGTCTATTTTTTTAACTGCATCATCAAATCTTCCATATTGCCCTGTTGCCTTTTCGATAGCTTCCAAAGGTTCCACACCATCCTTGATGTAATCAAGCATCACACCCAGATTGATGTACTTGTAACCGATGATTTCATCATCCTCATCAAGTCCTATTTCGATAATGTAACCCTCTGTGAGCTCAAGATATCTTGGACCTTTGGCTTTTGTGGAATAGATTGTTCCAACCTGGCTTCTGTGGCCCTTTCCCAAGTCCTCAAGTCCAGCACCAATCTGAAGTCCCCCTTCTGAAAAGGCTGATTGGGTTCTTCCATAAACAATCTGTAAGAATAATTCACGCATTGCGGTATTGATTGCATCACAAACCAAATCTGTGTTCAAAGCTTCAAGAATTGTCTTTCCAACCAATATCTCACCGGCCATCGCAGCCGAATGTGTCATACCGGAACATCCTAAAGTTTCAACCAATGCCTCTTCAATAATTCCATCCTTAACATTTAACGTTAGCTTACAGCATCCCTGTTGGGGAGCGCACCATCCTATTCCATGGGTAAAACCGGAAATATCAGATATCTCTTTTGATTTGACCCATTGGCCCTCCTCCGGAATTGGAGCCGGACCATGATTTGCACCCTTTCGAACAGGACACATGTTCTCAATCTCAGTTGAATAAATCATCTTTTCAATCCTCAATAATTTTGCTATATTAATGTTTGGAAATAATCTTAAATAAAAATTTTGAAAAGGGAAGTTATGTTTAAACACAATTTATATAATCTAATATAATTATACTTTTTAATAGGTGGCGAAATGATTGAGTGGACCTTATGTAAAAACTGTAAAAAATTATTAGACAATAACCAGAAGACCTGTCCATTTTGCGGTAGCGAAGTTGAAGTGTATCACATAGACTATCTGAAAAACATGCTTTTAACATTGACTTTTTCCATAAAAGCATTGAACAATGAGATTTTGCTTAAAAGTTGCCCCGAAATCAGCAATCTGAAATCGGAAAAAATTAATTTGGAAACAGTCATAATGGAAGACCTCTTTAAATGGTTCAGCTATTTGGGCTTGGGAGATGAGGTTATTTCAGATAACGAACTGGAGTTTATAAACACTCTTCTGGACGCCGATTACTCAAGAGACGAAATACTTGCCCTTGCCGATGCCAAGCTGGATAGCAATCCGCCAGTCTCATTTAAATACCTCGATGAACTCGATTCATTTGCCGCAGACTGGGGAATGGGCAACATTGGATTTTCCAACTCTCTGTATGACTGCTACTCGCTGTTCGGCAAATTCTTCATAACAGTTGACAACGAACTTAATGATAAGGTCTATGGGGAATATGAGAAGTACATCAAAACATTAAAGGGGAGTTTAAGCAATTATGAACCGTCTTCATTTGGTCAGATGCCAAGAAAAATTGAACAGAAGGAACAGGCACGTGAAGAAAGCCACTCCCTTGATGAGTATCTTGATGAACTCAATCGTCTGATTGGTCTTGAAAAGGTTAAAAAAGATGTCAATTCATTGATTAATCTGGTTCAGATCAGAAAGATAAGAGAGAATCGAGGCATCAAACAGCCTCCAATGAGCCTGCACCTAGTTTTTTCAGGCAATCCCGGAACAGGCAAGACCACCGTTGCAAGACTTCTCTCCAAAATCTATCACGAAATCGGAATTCTTTCAAAAGGACACCTGATTGAAACCGACCGCAGCGGATTGGTTGGCGGTTATGTTGGCCAGACCGCAATCAAGACACAGGAGGTCATTCAAAATTCCCTGGGAGGAATTCTATTCATTGATGAGGCATACAGTTTGGCTTCAAAAAGTGAAAACGACTATGGTGCCGAAGCGATTGACACCCTCCTAAAGGCAATGGAAGACCACAGGGATGATTTGATTGTCATTGTTGCCGGTTACCCCGCATTGATGGATAATTTCCTGAATTCCAATCCCGGCCTGGAGTCAAGATTCAACAAATTCATCTATTTTGATGATTATGATTCCGATGAATTGTACAAGATATTCATCCTGATGTGCGAGGATGCAAGCCTGTCTTTGGACAAGCCTGGAGAGGAGTATGTGAAACAATACTTTGAAAAGATCTATGAAACAAGGTCCAACAACTTTGCAAACGGCAGGTTCGTTAGAAACTTCTTTGAAGAGGTTTTAACTGCCCAGGCAAATAGGCTTGCTGGAAAAGAGAATTTGACTGATGAAGAATTAAATACATTGACTTATGAAGATTTTCTGATTGAAGAGGAATAATTATGAAGGTTAAAGACGGAATAATAGGTTTGCTTATTGGTGATGCTTTGGGGGTTCCAGTTGAGTTTGAAGCAAGAGAAAGCTTAAAAAGATGCCCCATCAGAAGAATGGAAGGTTGCGGGACATATGACCAGCCTGCAGGAACCTGGTCAGATGACACATCAATGACACTGGCCACAATGGCAAGCATTGTAAACAAAAAGGATATTGACTATGACGACATAATGGAAAACTTCTGCAAATGGTATAAACGGGAAATCTATTGGCAGACCCCATGTTTCGACATTGGAATCACCATCAGCCGTGCATTAGATAGTTACCTCAATGGAACACCTGCACACAAATGCGGACTTGACGGCGAAAGAGACAACGGGAACGGTTCACTGATGCGAATCCTTCCACTGGCATACATTCCAGACATCGATTATGAAACAATCGAAAACATCTCCAGCCTGACCCATGCGCACAAAAGGTCCAAAATAGCTTGCGTGCTATACATTGAAATCGCCAAATCAATGCTTGAAAATGAAAACCTGACAATTGACGAACACATTCAAGGTGCATGCGATAAGATAAAAGATTACTATAAAGATTCAAAAGAATTGATTCACTTCAAGAGGATATTTGATGATGATTTAAACGATGTCGACACAATAAAAAGCAAGGGTTATGTGATATACACGTTTGAAAGCGTGATTCATTGCCTGAAGAATACCGGCAACTATAGGGATGCAGTCCTGAAGGCCGTTAATTTGGGTGAGGACACCGACACCACAGCGGCAATCTGCGGCGGACTGGCCGGAATTTATTACGGATTTGATGATATACCTATATGTTGGATTGATACAGTTGACCAAATTGACAAGGTGCTTTCATTATGTGAAAAATACGAGGAATTTTGTGATGAATCTAAGTGAAACTATCAAAAATATTAGGGCTTCCTGCAATAATTATGCCGACCCTGATCTGGTGGCCACAATAATCCATGAAAACTACTGCATGGGAACAAACAATATTCTGGAATTCGGTGATTACGGTATTGAAAACGAGGACAGTTTCGAAAAAAGAATCCTGAAAATCCTGAAGCATGAACATGTGTTTTTTGCAGCAGGAATGCTGTCATTCATTCCGATAATCAACGAATGCGACATCTACTCAATAAATGACTGCAATCTGAAGCTCACGCAAGAAGAATTCGACAAATACGCCCAGGAAAAAGAAAGGATTTTCGGAATCCTGATAAAAAAAGATTCAAACAATTTCGTTATCGGAACTACAGATCGCTGCGGCTGTAAAATTGATGCCTCATTTAAAGAAATCGAAAAAAGCGATTCAGAATTATACAGAAAAATGGAAGAAATTGCAGATAAGCTAATTATCTATTAAATTTCTCTTTATTCTCTCCCACATCGCCTGTTCTTCACCACAGCCGGTCATGATGACATAGTCGTAGCTGGAATTGCGAGCCAAATCAGTCAACTTTTCGATTCTCGCATCCATCTTCTCATAACTCAACGGATAAAATTCGGCATCAGGATACTCCTCTTTGATTATTTCATAATATTCACGAGCCTTATCGATGGACTTTCTTCCAGGAACAACAATGACATGGGCAGGATTCATGCTTTTTACAACCTCAAAGTGGTCTTCAAAGATTTCCTCCTCATTCTCTTCAGGGGTTGTGTAAATGAACTCCAAAGGCCCATCCACATATTGCTTCATGAACATCGCATTTATTTTTATGGCATCCCCATTGTCCCCCTGTCCAAGTCCGACATATTTGCCGCCGATGTCAACCACTTCAAATCTTCCCGGCGGAATGAATGACATGTCCAGGTTATTGAAGATTTCTTTTATTGTACTCTCGATTCTTTCAACCTTCGGCGTGAATGTTGCATAGGCGGTAATTGAAGCCAATGTATTGTAAATGTTGTGGAAACCGAATGGCGGTACTGTTAAGTCAAGGTTAAATTTAACATCTCTGGAAGCCGTGTAATTGAACAAGTCCCCTTCAATGGTTAACTTCCATGAATCCCGGTTGAACTGCACATCAGTTAGCTTTACATTTGGTTCTGGTCGTTTGAATCCGCAGCTGCATTCATAAAGGCCTCTGTGATTTAGGAAATGTCTTGAGTAACTTAACATTTCGCCGCATTTAGGGCATTCGATAGCTTCACAGCCCACGTCCTCAATGCCGTCAGCTGCAATACCATAATAGTTAACATCAACATCAACAGACTTATCAAGACCGATTAGTGCAGTTCTCGGATCATCCGCATTGGTTACGACAGCCCCCCTTTTCATGCCTTGGGACAATAGCTTCTTAGCCTTATAATAATCCTCAAACGGGTTTTTGATTCCTGCAACCTGGGTATGTTCTTGGGAAATGGTGGTGTATACAACACCAATCGGATCTATCAATCTTTGAACTGTATCCGGAATACCATATGTCAAGTTACGAATTCCGTATTCGAATATGCCCAAATCCCCTTTTTGATTTATTAAAGCTGTTACGATTGAGTTCAAAATATTGTTTTCATAGCTTCTTCTGATTTGAACATCGTTTGACATTAGTTTGATTAATAAAGTTGTAGTAGTTGTCTTTCCATTTGTTCCGGTAACGAGTACAGAACCTATTTTCAAATCTGAAGCCAATCTGGTGATTCCGTCCTCACCTGCAATCTTAGTAAAAATATGTCCAGGATAGGTTCCACCACTTCCAGGCCCCCTTTTTGCCATTAGGGTTGCAAGTTTTCCGGATATTTTTGCAATATTAAATTTAACAGTTCCAACCATGGTTAATATATTACAAATAAATAGTATATAAGAATTATTATATTAACAAAAAAAGCTTGAAATCAAAAATAAAGTAAAATTAGAAAAAAAGTTAAAAATTAATCCAACCTAGTTTGTGGTTGGATTATTAATATTTGTTTGCGGAACTTTTTCAGCAACTCTGGAACCGATGTTCTTCATCTTTTCAATCAATGAATCCTTTTTGGAACCGCTGATTAAAATGTTTTCCAAAACATCACTCAGGGTTTCGGTTGGAATGATTTCAATCATATCCTCATATTTTTTCTCAATCATGACGTCCTTTAAGTTGGATTTTGGAATCAATACCTTTTTCATTCCCGCTTCTGCTGCAGCTTCAATCTTAGCTGTTGCTCCACCAATAGGCATTACGTCTCCACGCACATTAAGTGAACCTGTTAATGCAACTGTCTGGTCAATCGGAATATCTTCAACTGCAGATATCACTGCTGTTGCAATGCTCACACTAGCTGAATCTCCCTCAACGCCATCGTAAGTCTGGATGAACTGAACGTGGATGTCATAATTTGAGATATCCTTGTTGGTGTACTTTTTAATCAGTGCACTTACGTTCTGTACGGATTCCTGAGCTATCTCACCCAATTTACCTGTAGCAATGATTTGGCCACCGTTTTTAGATTGGGTTGGTGCTGCTTCAGCGGCGATTGGTGATACGATTCCGCTCCTATCTCCAATTACAGCAAGCCCATTTACAAGACCGACTCTTCCACCTTCAGCGGAAACCATACTGTAATCCTTTCTTTGCATGATTGACCTGTCAGCTATTTGCTGCTCAAGGGTTCTTGCGAATTTTTTAGCTTCAAATACATGGTCTGCAGTTACTAGATTATCGCCTTTTTCAATGGCCACATCTCCAGCAGATCTTACCAATCCGCCCAAATCTCTTAATCTTAAAGTCAAAGCATTCTGCTTTCCGGATCTTCTTTTTGCTTCCATGATGATTTCATCCAATGCATCAGGAGCAAAGTGTGGAATTCTACCATCGTTTTTAACTTCCTGAGCTACGAACTGTACCAGTTTTTCCCTGTTCTCAGTGGTGTCTTCCATATAATCCTTCATGAACACCTCATAACCGTATCCTCTGATTCTTGACCTCATTGCAATGTGCATTCCTTCAAGAACCTGAAGGTTACCTGATGCCACAAGTACAAAGTCACATGGCACTGCCTGAGACCTCACCATGGCCCCGCTTGAGTTTTCGCTTTGACCAGTGATTGAGTATTGCTTTTCTTGCATTGCAGACAAAAGCTCCTGTTGGGTTTTCATAGACATTGTACCGATTTCATCAATGTATAAAACCCCTCTGTTAGCTTTGTGAATCATACCTGCCTCCACACGTTCGTGTGCTGGAGTTCCAAGACCACCGGATTGGTATGGGTCGTGCCTTACATCACCCAATAGGGCTCCCGCATGAGAACCTGTCGCATCCATAAACGGTGCAAATCTGGATTCCGCATTATTAACCAACAATTTAGGAGACAAATTATTAGCTTTCGGCTTAATCTGTATTGAAATGAGTAATATTAACGCAGCCGCGATAATGGATTCCAATAATCTACCATACATGAATCCAATAACCAGTATTCCACCAATAGCAAACATTGTAATTATTGTTTTTTTCTCTTCCTGACCTTTTGCAGACCCTTTAGTTGCCTTTACGATTTTTTTACCTTCACCTGCCGGCACGGTTCTGATTAATGGGTGATTATTGTCCTCCATATTCGGATATACCAATATGTCCTGTAAAGTTTCATGAGGAAGAATCTGTGCCATACCTTTAGCAAGCATTGACTTTCCAACACCAGGATCTCCAATCAATAAGACATTCCTTCTTTGTTTAGCTGCTTTTTTAATTGTCTCAATGGATTCCTCATGTCCAATAACCTGATCAATCAATAAAGGTGGAACTTCAATATCTTGTGAGCTTTTAATATTATCATAATCTAACATGGGTTTAGTTTCTTCGCCGGAAGATGACTCATCCACTTCGCTAGAAGTTACCTCTTCCACTTCCGCTTCAACTATTTCTTCAACAGAAGAATCCTCCATAGATTCTTGTTCCTCGAATTTCATTAAAAATTACCTCACTATATAAATAAATTCATCATTACACAATTAAGTTTCATATACTATTTAAATATTATTTTTTAATTATATAAAAAGTTTTTTATTTTAGTAAATAAAAGTTAGAAAAATATTTCCCAAATGCAAT
>NZ_JAZRHE010000151.1:0-26778 GCF_045644645.1 Methanobrevibacter sp. | reverse complement strand
TTTCATAAAATTCTTTCAAATAGTTGCAAAAACTGTATTTTCCTCATTTTTCTTGTTTAATTTAATATAATTTACATTAAAATCTTCTATTTACATTTCATGTTAATTTAATTGTAGATGCCATATCAAAGAGTTAGTTTCATTTATTTTAACTATTGGGGTAATCCTTAATCATGCTTAATAAAATCAAGTTTTAAGTTAACTATTTAAAAAATAAGAAAATCATGAAGCCAAACTGGACTTCATGACCTATACAGTAATCACTTTTGCAAGGTTTCTTGGCTTGTCGGGATCATAGCCCTTGTCAAGTGTCACATAATATGAAATCAGCTGCAAAGGCACGATATAGACCAGTGGGGCGATAATGTCTGTTACTTCAGGATTTATTTCAAAAACCATCCTTGAATTTTCAGCTATTCTTTCATCCCCTTTCGCTGCGACACTCAGGATAATGGCATCGCGCGCCCTGACTTCCTCCAGATTGGTCATTGTCTTATCATAGTCCTCTCCAGGAGGGATGATTACAAACACTGGAACGTCTTCATCAATCAGTGCGAGCGGGCCGTGCTTCAATTCCCCTGCAGCATATCCTTCGGCATGAATGTAGGTGATTTCCTTCAGCTTCAGGGCACCTTCAAGGGCAATCGGATATGAGAATCCACGTCCAAGATAAAATGCATCATCGGCAAGGTCATATCTTGAAGACAGCTCTTTAATATAGTCTCTTTCAGAGGTCACTTCATTGATGTATGCTGGAACCTTCTCCAATTGACCAATCAAATCATCGTCCCCTGCCAGAAGCCCGGCAAAGAGATATATTGCTGTCAGCTGTGCAATGTATGTTTTTGTTGCTGCAACCCCAATTTCGGGACCTGCCTGTGTTTGGATTACGAATTCCGCCTCTTCACTCATGGCTGATCCTGCAACATTAACAATAGCTAATGTTTTAGAGGTTTTTCTCGCCTCTTTAAGTGCCATGAGGGAGTCGTATGTTTCGCCGGACTGTGAAATGAATGCCACCAGTGTGTCCTCGTCCCAGGTCTTTGCAGTGTATTTGGTTTCAGAGGCGATGATGACATCTGTCGGAATGCCTGCAAGTGACTCAATCAGATATTTTCCGCTGATTGAAGCGTGGTATGATGTTCCGCAGGCAACAAAGCAGATTCTTTTTACATCTCCGATTTCGTCAATCACCCTTTTGATGTTTTCCTTTTGGCCAAGTGTGTTTTCAACGGCATCTGACTGTTCTATGATTTCCTTAATCATGAAATGGTCATAGCCTTCCTTTTGAGCCATTTCAGGTGTCCAGTCAATATACTCTGATTTCCATTTGACGCTTTTGCCGTTTTTGTCATGAATTTCAATGCCATTTTTGGTCAGTATTGCGATTTCGCCTTCCTTTGGCCTGATTACATTGCGTGCATGATTCAGCACTGCAGGAGTATCAGATGCAACGAAATAGCCTTCCTTTCCGTATGATACAATCAGTGGTGAGCCCTTTCTGGTTGCAACAATCTTGTCCTGCTCGTCTTTTGCAAAGGCGACAATTGCATATGATCCCTTAAGCTTTCCTGTGGCCTTTCTGAGGGCATCCTCAAGGTCCAATCCTTCATCCATGTATTCCCTGATTAGATTCGGAATGACTTCGGTGTCGGTTGTTGATTTGAATTTATGGCCTTTCCCAATCAGTTCCTCCTTGATTTGGGAGTAGTTTTCCAAAGTTCCGTTGTGGACAACCGCAACGCTTCCGCCGTCATCCAGCTGAGGATGGGCGTTTTCATCGGTCGGCTTGCCTGTTGATGCCCATCTGGTGTGTGCAATTCCAAGGTGACCCTTCATATTTTTGAAATTCACTTTGCCGTTCACGGTTTCGATGTCCCCCTTCGCCTTTCTGATGTTGATTTCATTATCGTAAGTGGCCATTCCTATGGAGTCGTATCCCCTGTATTCTAACATGGAGATGCATTCAAACAGGATAGTTGCTACATCCTTATTTTCCTTCAATATGCATCCGACAATTCCGCACATTTTATCACCTCATATTATTCTTGGATAAAAATGTTATTAAATCAGATAAAGCTTTTGCTTTAGTCAACTTATATAATGTTCAAAGATAGAATTATGGTTATGAAAATAGTTTTTCTTTGCAGCGCAAACACTTCAAGAAGCCCGATGGCTGAAGGAATTTTTAAAAAAATGGTTAGGGATGTTGATGTTTCATCTGCAGGCTTTTTATTGGGATCCGGTGAGAATGCTGATGAATACGCGATTCTCGTTTGCAGAAAACATGGCATTGATCTGGCGGATTTTAAAACAACAAATGTTTGTGATGTGGATTTTGGAAATGTCGATTTGGTCTTGACTGCCACAACATCCAACAGGGATAAAATAAGAAAATTATATCCAAAAGTAAATGCATATACGATTAAGGAGTACAGTGGAGCTTATGATGATTTGGATATCAAAGATCCGTCAAGTGAAAGTTTGGGGGATCATGTCGTTTGTTACTTTGAAATTAAAGAGGCTTTAGAAAAAATCCTGGAGATTCATAAAGAATGGAGTGATTAAATGAGAATAATGTTTGTCTGCACTGGAAACACCTGCAGAAGTGCAATGGCCGAAGCAATATTCAAACGGATGGTTGAAGATGAAATTCAAGTTTGCTCTTCGGGGGTTGCGGCAGAAAACGGGCAACACCCATCCAAAAACACATTGGATGTCTGCAAATCCCATGGAATTGATATTTCAAAGCACAGGGCAACATACTTTAAGGACTCAAATATTGAGGATATGGATTTGGTCTTGACATTTGAGATGCATCAGAAATATAAACTCGATATTCATTATCCTGATTTGGAGATTTACACAATTAAGGAGTTCATCAATGAATATCCGTTTGACATCAATGACCCGTTTGGTGGGGATTATAAAGTATATGATGCCTGCTTTAAAGAAATCTGCCGTGTTTTAAGGAAAGTTAAAGCAATTTTGGAAGAAAAATGATTAATCCAATGATTGCTGACGTGATGGCAATTGATAAAACAGCACCTGCCGAAGCATCTTTTATGAATTTGATTTTTTCATCATAGTCTTCATTAACATAATCCAAGGTTTTTTCTAAAGCAGTATTGAATGTTTCAGCACTTATTACGAGGCCAAATAGGATAATGCAAATAATCCATTCAAATGTAGTTAACTTAACATTTAATCCCGAAATAATAACACAAGTCATAATAATAAAATGGATTCGTAAGTTTTTCTCATCATGAGTAACATTAATTAATCCTTCAATGGCGTATTTAAAACTGTTAATCAATTTTTTCATATTATAAAATTTTGGTTTAATGGTATTTAATTCAAAGAAAGTATTAACTTTATACTGGTTAAATATAATATTAAATTATACTCATAATCAAGTTGTTTTGTTATTATAGTTATTGTTGTGATGAGAATATGAATTTCCAGGAATTTGAAGAATTAATCAATAGTGGTGTAAGGGAGATTTCCTTAACAGAAGATGTTGTTTTGGATGATGATGAGTCAGAATACTTGGAAGGCATTAATTTGGATGTTGATGATTTAGTCCTCGATGGAGGAGACTATGCTATTGATGCATGCGGAAAGACACGAATATTTTTCATCACCGGAAAAAACATCACAATCAAGAATATCACATTGAAAAATGGATATGGAGGAGCATTAAAAGTCAATCAGAATCCAAAATTGACTTTAATAAATTGCGGTTTCATTAATAACGCATCCAGTTCGGGCGGAGCAATATTCAACGAGGATGGTGAAATAACAATAATGAAATCCATATTCAATGACAACACGGCAAATGAGCATGGCGGGGCAATATGCAATATTAATGGCATCATTAACATTGCAGAATCAGAATTCGAAAGTAACACAGCGAAATCCCATGGCGGAGCCATCTATAGCAAAAATTCTATGGATGTTAAAAGCTGTGGTTTTCATTCCAATGAGGCTAGAATGGGTGGAGCAGTTTGCAGCTGGTTTTTTGATGATTTGGATGAGGAATTAAGTAAAAAACTTGAAACTTGTGATAGAAATCTCTCCTTAATGGAAGTTTGTGGGGATTATCTGGGATATGTTAATATTGAAAACTGCGAATTTGGGGATAATCGCTCTATTGGAGGGGGTGCAATTTCAAGTTCGCCAGGCGCTTATATGTCTTTAAGGAATTGTCGCTTCGATAGGAACTATGCAAGTCAGGGATTTGATTTGGATGGTGGCGGAGCGATTCACAGCAATTCAGATATGGAAATGGATAATTGCCATTTTTTCAATAATACTGCTTTAGACACAAATGGTGGTGCAATATTGGCCGAAAGCTATTATTTCCGCACTAAAACAATCATAAAAAACTCCAATTTTAAAAACAATAATACTGATATGGCAAACAATGATTATGGAGAAAGCGGAGGGGCCATATGCAATAAAAATTCTGATCTGTTTTTAATCAATTGTAATTTTGAGGATAATGAATCTCTTGCATATGATATTGGAGAGTCCATTTTTAATGATGATGACGCTTCATTAAGCATGGAGAATTGCAGTTTTAAAAGTAAAAAAAACTATTGCATATTCAATCGGGGAAGGTCAATAATAAAGGATTGCGATTTTTACCATGATTTCGGCAGCGATTATAAAATCAGAGGCCTTTTTGATAATTGTGGTTCTTTAGGAATATTTTCAACTAGGGATAATCAATATCTGGTTAAGTTAAATGGGAAAACATTGGACGATTTCAATATTGATGACTTATTGTTTGACCGTAAAGAAGAGTTAAATAGGGATGAAAAAGGTTTTCTTTCAAAAGTTCATGATTTTAAACCGGAGGGTTATGCGGATGATGAATACCTGGAGAATTTGATTGAAAATAATATAAAAGAGATTGATTCCGATTTGAACTATCAAAAAGAGCTTGTTTTGGACTCAGATGTCTTTTATAATCCTGATAGGACTGAAGCTATTGTGCTTGATTTGGATAATTTAATGTTTGATGGAAAAAATCATGTGATAAATGGGAATTTCCAGCAGATTTTCAATATTGTAGGCGACAATATCTGCTTTAGGAATGTCCGCTTTAGGAATGCATCCCATTATAGGGGATCAGTCATGTCTTTGAAAGACAGGAATGTCAGTTTTATCAATTGCGTTTTTGAGGATAACTTTGCACATATGGGTATTCTATATCTAAATGACAGTTCCGTTAAATTAAGGCGATGCAAATTCATAAATAATTATTCGGGAAGGATGGAGATAAATCATGTTGATTTTGGAGGGGTCATATTATCTGAAAACGGAAGTTCTTTAGTTATGGATGATATGCAGTTCACTGAAAACTATTCTCAGCTATCCTTAATCACATCAAAAGATGCTTATTTAAAATTAAGAAACTCAGAAATTCGAGATAATGAATCAGTGACATATTTGATTTCGGATAATTGCACAGACTATTCCAGAAGACATCCGGATATTCTATGTTCAATTTATCCTTTAATGATGGATAATTGTGATTTTTTTGAAAATAGTGCTTTCATGGTTTATAACTGTTTCAATTCGTTTTTATTTATCAGGGATTCAAATATCCGTAACAGTGAAGCTCTGTATGAAGTAAAAAATCATTACTATTTTGAAAATAATAGTTTTTCAGGCATTGCAGGCTATGGGAATAATGCTCCGGTTAATTCCAATGCCGGTATTGAGTCATCTATAAAAGAAGTGAGGGATGGAAATTCCAATAATTTCACTTATTTAAATAATCTAATTTCAAATGCCGCCTTTCAGGAATTCAAATCAATTTTTGAAAAGGAGGGGCTGGAAAAAATAAAATCTATTGAAACATGTCTTGTTGGAGATATTAAAAAAGAAGATTTCGAAAAGGAGAAATTTAAGGACGGTATTGATGTCTGTTTTGATAATTTGGTTATTGATGGTCAGAGCCACACTATTGATGCAGATAATTGCGGAAGAATTTTTGTCATACATTCCAATCATATTACATTTAAGAACATTAATTTCATCAATGCCAGTAAATCAATCCTTAACACTCGTAAAATGGATGTAAAATACATAAATTGTACTTTTAAAGATCATGATTTTGAAAATATAGTGGATGAAAAAGATGATGATGACCTTGATGGAGATGAATCTGCTAAGGGTTTAGATGCATTGTTCGGGTAGTGTTAATGTGGATTTTCGGGAATTTGAAGAATTGCTTAACAGTGGAGCAGAAGAGATTGCCTTAACTGAAGATGTTGTATTGGATTTCTCGGATGAAGAAATAGATAGGGATTGTATTGAAATTCCAAAGTTAATCATTGATGGTGATGGGCATAGTGTTAGTTTGAATATTCAAAACATAGATTTTATTTTTGATGATGAATGTATTTTTAAGAATATCAAATTGGATAGTTACAATAACTTGAAGATTACTTGGACGGGATTTGTTAAATTGGAAAATTGCACATTTAAGAATTTTGAGTTAATTACTCAAGAATCATTACATATGTGTAATTGCAATTTTAAGGATTTTGCTATATTGATTAATGAAGGTATAACACATGCCAAAAATTCTAAAATTTATAAGTTTATTAATTCTGGAGAGGCTTATTTTAAGAATTCTAGGTTATTTGGGTTAAATAATGCCTATGGAGGAGATGTTCAACTTAAAAATTGCAAATTATCTTATTCAGTAAATGAGGGTAAATTGATATTATGTGATTGTAATATAGTTGATAGTTTAAATAATTTTGGCAAAAATTTAAAAATTATCAATTGCCATTTTGAAAATATCGTTTCAGTTAAGGATGGTGGTGCAATTCGTAATAAAAAGGGAGCTATCCATATACAAAATACTGTTTTTAAGGAAAACACTGCGGATTATGATGGAAGTGGTGGAGCAATAGCTAATATTGACGGGGAAATCATATTGGAAAATTGCGAATTTATCCGAAATTTGTCCGGACGATACGGTGGAGCAATATATAATGAAAATGGTTCTTTAAACATTTTGAATTGTAATTTTTCAAATAATCGTACAACATATCTTGGTGAAACCTGTTATCATATTGCTGATGCAATATTTAATTTAAATGGAACAGTAAATATTGAAAATTCCAATTTTAAAAGTCATACTGATGATAATATTTATAATGATGGAATTTTAAACATATTCAACTCCAATATTGTTGGTGATATGCTGAATAGATGTTGTTTATCCATTAAAAAGTGTAAATTTGAAAAAGGCTCATCAATTGAAAATTCCGCTTTGATTTATCTCTCTAAAAGTGAAGAGGAATATTTGAATAATTTCATTGAAAAACATGGTGAAAAAAGAGGGATTTTTGGTTTTAATAGTCCAGGTCCAAGTTATATGGCGGGCGGAACGGGTAAAATTCGTTATCTGGATGAGTTATATGCTGGGGAAAACAAAAATGATTTCAAGTATCTAAATGATTTGATTAGTTTCAATTCAGAAAATGATGATTGTTTAGAAATCCATTTGGATAGTGATATAATCAATAATGATAAAAGTTTTGAAAAGGGCATTGGAATCAGTGAAATGAAATTGGTTATCGATGGAAATGGCCATATTATTGACGCTAATAGAAAATCATGCATTTTCAATATTTCTTCCGCTGAGGTTACTTTAAGAAACATTATCTTTAAAAATTCATTTTCAAATATGGCAGCAATCAACATTTCAAATGCTAATATAACTCTTGAAAATTGCATTTTCGAGTCAAATGATTCAGTAAAAAGTGGAGGATCTCTTAATATTAAAGACAGTTCATTAAAAACAATTGATTGTGGGTTTATAGATAATTTTGCATCACGGGGCGGTGCAATTTATGGCAATAAATCTTCAATAGAATTGTTGGGATGTGAATTTTCAAAAAACAGTGCAGAAAAGGTAGGTGCGACAATCAGTCTTGATGATTCAGATTTGATTTGTTTAAAATCCAATTTTAACAAGAATATTGCACAATATGGTGCAGCGTGTGAGTCTAAAGATTCAAATTTAAGTTTTCATGATTGTGATTTTAAAAGAAATTCGGGATATAATGGGGCAGCTATCGCTACCCGTAATAGTTGTGTAAAATTTGGGGAATGTAATTTTGAAAAAAATAAATCCAAAGATTCATCAATCATATATGGTGCGGGTGATGTTAGGTTTATTATTAAAAAATCAAAATTTATTTGCAATCAAACGTATCATGCTTTGATTTTGATGGCAATAGGGGATGGTTATGGTTTGTCTGGCAGAGTATATTGCAGTGAGTGTAATTTTGAAAATAATGATATTAGATCAAACTTAATAAAAGTTCGACAATTATACATGTCAAATTGTGATTTTAGGAATAATCAATATGGTGATGAGTTAATTAATGTTAAAGAATTTTTATTATGTGATGATAATCCTTTGGAAAGTAAAATTAAAGCCGAACAGGTCATTGAAAATGTCAATACTGAAATAGATTTTAAAAACATGATGGATTCAGGTGAAAAAGATATTTCACTAAAAAGCAATTATATCTTTTTTGAGGATGGAAAACTTGATGCCGGTGGACTGTGCATCGATGGTCAAATGCATGAAATAAATGGAAACATGACTATAACCGGCAAAGATGTAACCTTGAAAAACATTATATTTAAAGATACTGTAAAAATTGAGAACAGCAACACGGCAACACTTGAAAATTGCAGTTTTGAAAGTAATAAAAATGAAGTTATCATAAATAAAGCTAATCTAACTCTTGAAAATTGTAGGTTTAAAGAGGAACATAGGATACTAAACACGGGTGAAGTAACATTGATAGATAAAAATGGAAAAGAAGTTTCAACTGATGAAATAATTAAACTAAGTAGAGGCGGTGATGAAAGTACTGGTTTAGGGGCATTGTTCAGGTAGTGATAACATGAATTTCAAGGAATTTGAAGAATTGATTAATAGCGGAGCAAAAGAGATAACATTAACCGAAGATGTAATTCTAGAAGATGGCGAAGAGGAAGAATGCGATGAAGGCATCGAAATCAACGGTGATGATTTAATCATCGATGGGAATGATTATGCTATTGACGGATGCAGGAAAGCACCTTTATTTATAATTAATGCTTCAAACATTACTTTAAAAAATATTTTATTCAAAAACTACTATTGCGAATACCTGAGTGCCGCCATAGACAATCGGGGTGATTTGACAATTGAAAACTGCAGATTCATTGACAATTCTTCAGATGATTTGGGCGGAGCCATCTATAATGCACCTAATTCTAAATTGACCATACAAAGTTCCTTATTTGAGGAGAACAGATCGGATTTTGGTGGAGCTATCTACAATGATTCTATTTTAAACATTTACAATTCAATTTTCAAGTCAAACGGTTCGGAGTTTGATGGGGGAGCAATTTACAATAGAGGAAACTTGGTTATCAAAAACTCTTTATTTGATAAAAATGCCGCTGTTTATGGAGGGGCTATTTATAATGAAAATATTTTAACTGTAAAAAGTTCCGAATTTAAAAATAGCATTGCAAACGATGGAAACCATATAGAAACTGAAAATAAAATGAATTTAAATATTATTGATTGTAGGTTTGACTAAAGCAAACGCTTTACCTGATTTATATGGGACTTGAATCAAACTTTAAATAACTAACTGTATGGGGTGATGATATGTTTGAACTTAAGGGCAAATATGCGACAGCTAAGGTATTCTCAGACGATGTCGACAACGACAGCATTTCACAGGTCATTCAATTTCTCAACCAGCCGATAGCTGAAGGCCAAAAGATCCGCATGATGCCTGACATCCATGCAGGAATTGGCTGCACAATCGGAACCACCATGACAATATCAGACAAGGTCGTTCCAAATCTCGTCGGCTCAGATATCGGTTGCGGAATGGAAGTTTTCTACCTCGACACAAATGAAATAGATTTCGAACGCTTGGACGGCATCATTCGCTCCAAGGTGCCTTATGGATATAATAGGAGTGTTGTTCCACACCATTTCATGAAGGATTTCGACCTGACAGAGCTCAGATGCTACTTCAAGCTTGAGGCAGGAGGCGAAGGCAATTTTTATCTGGGCACCCTTGGCGGGGGAAATCACTTCATTGAAGTCAACAGGACAAAGGATGATGAATTGATATTGGTGATTCACTCAGGAAGCCGCAGAATAGGTGCTGATGTCTGCGAACACTATCAGAACCAGTCCCTGAAGGAATTCAAAAGATTTCATAATATGGCCTCTGACAAGGATATGATCTACTGCGAAGGAAAACTGTTTGATGACTACATTCATGATATGGGAATCATGCAGGATTATGCCTCATTAAACCGCAAGGCCATTGCGGAGACAATACTGAGCGAATACGGAATGGATTACACTAAACATTTTACAACTGTTCACAACTACATCGACATGGACAGGATGATTTTAAGGAAGGGTGCGGTTTCAGCGGATAAGGGTGAAACCCTCATAATTCCAATAAACATGCGCGAGGGGTCTTTAATATGTAAGGGCAAGGGCAATCCCGACTGGAATTATTCCGCTCCCCATGGAGCAGGACGTCTGTACAGGCGTTCCCAGGCAAAGCAAATGTTTTCACTTGATGAGTTTGAAAGGGCGATGGAGGGAATCTACTCAACATCCGTCGGCAAGGATACTCTGGACGAGTCTCCGATGGCCTACAAGCCAATGAGCTCAATCGTTGAAAACGTTGCGGGCAGCGTGGACATTGTCGATGTTGTAAAACCGGTTTACAATTTCAAGGCATAGGAATGGTGGTCATGTCAGATTTAAAGTATATGAATCTATCCCTGGATAGTATATTGAAGAGTCTCAACAGATGCAGGCATATAGTTCAAAGTCAGGAAAGTTCGATTTCCCGGTTTGGGGATATCATTCTGGATGCGTCCAACAGGCGCTGGGATCCTCAAAGGGGGACAACAATATTTCTTGCCGGCGCCGGAAGGTCAGGTTTTGTTGCGAAGTCCTTTGCCATGAGGCTGATGCATCTGGGATTTTATGTCTATGTCCTCAATGAGTCCATTGCCCCTCCGGTCAATGACGGGGACATCATTATCATCATTTCAAAGTCCGGCAAGTCCAATTCGATTACCCAAATCGTTGACGACTCGCAGTTTGCAAACGTAAAGCTATTGGCGGTATGCGGGGACTTTGATAGCAATCTGGCCAAAAAGGCCGATGCCAATATCGTAATCGAATCCGTTGATGAGGATTCGGCCAATCTGGATGATGATGAAATCGGCGGATTCATAGATTCATACATGGCCGTGTTTGAGAGCAATGATGAAGTCACATCCAAACTCGAAATGCTTCCCAGACATTCCGTTGATTTCACTGACAAAAGTGCTGCAGATTGCATTGGCGATTTGGACGAAAAGACCAATGGTATAAAAAACATATATCTTCCATTGGAATTGGTTTTGATGGGAACCACATTTGAGATTTCCGCATTGGTATTGCTCGATGCACTCGTGAGCGAACTGATGGCCAGGTTAAATTTGCGGGAAAATGATTTGATTGGGTTTCATGATGTCTTAAGCAGTTCCATTTGAGTCTGAATTCAAGAAATTTTAAATATTTCATTTAAAAGATATATTATTAATAATTTTTAGGAGGATTTTTGGGATGGATGATTCAGACATTAATAAAACTGTTGTTCTAGATTATGATGAATCTAATTTTATCTCTTTAAAGCTTGCAGCCGTTAACAATAAGGTGCGATTTTCTATTTTGGAAATCTTGAGGGATAATCAGAAATACAATAAAAATCCATTATATTCTCGCGAATTGAATTCAATTCTTTTGAATAATTATAATATTAATATAACTCCCCAAATGTTTGGTCAGCACATGAAAAAGCTTGTTGATGCGAACCTGGTTTCTGAAATCGATGTAAAAAAGGAAGTTCCCAACAAGATTGGCAAAAGGACAGTCAAGGCATTTGTTTTAAAAGAGGACGCATTTGATGATCTGTTTTTGGAAATTAACTTTTTGTCAGATGAGCTTTTCACTTTCTTTGATTTGTACAAATCCAATCAGAAATTCCATGACGGCGATTACTGTGTCCTGACAGTTTTCAATGGGGTTGACAAGGGCAAAACATTTAAGATTCAAAGGGATGAAATTGTTCTTATTGGAAGAAAATCCGATTCAAGTGAAGATGATTTCTCTTCAGTCGCAATTCTTTTGGACAATAGCTATGACACTGTTTCAAGCATATCCAAACCTCATTTGAAATTGTTCTGGGAAAATGATGGGTGGTATATTATTGATGAGGCCAGTTCAAACGGAACTTTCATAGGTGACATCGAAGTGCAGAAAGGCAAGGCCACCAAATTGAAATCCAATTCATTTTTAAAGTTGTCCCGGGGCAACGGTGGTGCAGTAATTTATTGTTCTTTTGAATGAATTTAATCAGATTTGGCGATAGTGATGGGGTTTGATGAAGTTAAACACCAAATAGAAGATTTTTTCAATGGCAAATTTCAGGTTAGAAAATTCCTGGGCGAAGGATCCTTTGCAAAGGTTTACCTTGTAAGGCATAATTATCTAGACATGCTGATGGCAATGAAGATTGTTAAGGAGCCATTGTCCATAACCACCAACAAAAAGGATGTTTTTCGTGAAGTCACCCTTGCCTGCCAGCTTAGGAATGAAAATGTCATAAGCATTTTTGATGCGGGTGAAATATCATGCCTTGATGGAGGAAAAAGCCATGCTTATTTTATAATGGAATATGTCAGCGGAGGGGATTTGGAGCACTTCCTGAATTCTTTTGCTGAAAACAATATTTTCATGCCTTTAAGTCGCAGTATGGATTTGATTCGCCAAATTCTTAAAGGTTTGGACACACTGCACTCGGCCAATCCACCCATCATTCACCGTGATTTGAAGCCAAACAATGTTTTGCTCAAGTTCAATGCCTGCGGTGACATCATCACTAAGATTTCCGATTTCGGTTTTGCAAAGGAAGTCACTACGGGCATTTCAGACATTGACATTGCAGGAACAAGGCCGTATATGGCTCCGGAAATATTCGACAAGTCAATATCCACCAAAACGGATATCTATGCAATTGGTGTCATATTTTATCAATTGCTGACCAATAGATATCCATATCCTATCGATGAATATTCAAATGAGGATTTGATTGATTTGAAACCATGGAAAGAGGCTTTAAATCCTCCAAGCCATTATAATTCTAAAGTTTCTGATGATCTGGATAGGATAGTGTGCAAATGTTTGGATTTCAATCCTGAAAATAGATATTTGGATGCCGGTGAACTTTTGGATGATGTTGAAAAAGCCATTGATGAATATAACTCCAAACAAATTGTATTTGAAAACAGCAATCCTCACGATTATCGTGATGAATACTCTGAATATGTCATCAATACTTCCATAAAGGAAGCTTTCAGGCTTGCAAAATGTGAAAACGGTTTGCAGGATGCAATTGAAATATTGGAAGCTGAGGTTTTGCAGGATTATGATGTCCGTAAATGTTATTCTGAAACACTCAGAATCTGGAAATCAAGACGTCCGGATTTAAAATTGATCTCAAAGGCATTCACAGTTAACCTGAAAGGACAAAATTATAGGTTGTCCTGCAATCTTTTAGAGGAAGCAATCGCTTACAATCCATCGATTAGGAGTAAATATCAGCATTATATTGATTTATGGGAAATTTTCATTGACCTGGAAAGGCATGGGAGCCTGTTCAAATCGGTTGTTCTGCTTGAAAGTCTGATGGAGGGGAATGAGGAAATTGAAAGCCTATATGAAAACATAATTCCAACCTTAAAAACATATTCTGTTGACGAGATAGTCGTCGAATCGATTCGTTTGGCTAAATTGAACTATTTGGCTGAAGCGGCAAATCTGATGGAGTTTGCAGTTGTTTGTGATGCTGAGACCAAATCCGAATATGCATATAGATTGTCCTTATGGAAACAGAACATGAGGATGCTTTTTAAAAGAACAGATAAAATAAAGCAGGACACAATTGACTATGCAATTGATTTGGGAACCACTGACTCTGTGATTTCCTATTTCAACAATGGAAATCCGATAGTCATAAAGAATCATAAGACGGGGGATGATTTCACCCCATCTGCAGTTTTGCTTGACGAAAATGATGATGTTCAGGTTGGGTTGGATGCAAGAAATGCGATAATCTCCAATTCGGACAATGCCGTCAGCGGATTCAAGAATGACATGGGCTTTTCAATACCATTCACATTTAAAAGATCTTCAAGGGTAATGTTTCCTGAAGAACTGTCTGCGGAAGTGCTTAAGGAATTGAGATTGTCTGTTTATCGACAATGTGGCGTTGACATTGGGCATGCCGTTATTTGCGTTCCCGCAAATTCAAATCCCCTAAAGACCAAGGCCATTATTGATGCGGCAAATCTTGCAGGATTCAGATCGTATAATTTGATTTCGGAGCCAATTGCCGTTAGCCTTGCATACGATCTTAGAAAGGATGATGCATATTGGATGGTTTATGATTTGGGTGGTGGAACTTTTAATGTCTCCATAATCCATGAAAATAAGGGCGGCATTGAAATGGTTGCAACTGAAGGTTTGGACAATCTTGGGGGAAATTCGTTTGATTGGAAGATTATTAATGATTTGTTCCGTCCGAAAATATCTCAGGATTTGAATCTGGATGATTTCAGACTTAACAATCCGAAATATCGTGATGTATTTTCAAAACTTAGGGATGCTGCAGAGCTGGCTAAAAAAGATTTGGCCAAATTCGACAGAACAGACATATGCATCAGCAATCTTTTTGTAGGCTATGACTTTAAATATACTTTAACGCAAGAAGACTTCAAGGAAATTATAAAACCTTCGCTCAAATATACTTTTAAATTATGCCGAAATCTATTAAACGATAACTTATTGTCTGAGGAAAATATTGACAAGATTATTCTTGCTGGAGGATCCTGCTTAAGTCCGGCAGTTCAGGATTTAATCGAGGAGGAATTTGACATTGAAACAACTTCCAGAATAAATCCGTTGACTGTTGTTTCAATAGGTGCTGCAATCTATGCTGGAAGCCTGGAAAAACCACAGCAGATTGTCAAAAGCGAAAAGTTTTCTGTAATTTTCAGCGAACAAAAGATTGGACTTAAGGGAAAGGTATTCTGTCCTGACAGCAAATTCTCATTTTTAGGATATTCAATCGAATTCAAGAATGATGATTGCCCATCATCAAAAATTCAATTGGGAATAGACGGAACATTCAATGTAGATTTGCCTTGTAAGAAATTCAGAATCAAAATATGCAAGGGTGATGTAAAGGTTCCCCTTGATGAAAAGTCACCTAGCTTGATTCGAGGCAGAAAAGTTTACATTCCCTATTTGAACAATTCATTTCACATATATAATGATAATATTGCATTTGATGAATTATTCGATCAATATGTAAGATTAATTAAAGATATGGGATGGCTTGAGGATTATTCATTTAACGTAAAGGGTGATGTCCTGGAATATATTGACAGATTGCTTGAAATGGCTAGAAATAATCCGATTTCATTAAATCTAAGTTCAATCTATTTGAATTATTTGGAAAGCATCGTTGAAGATTTTAAAAGGGATTTGGAATATTCGGCCTTAATGGAAAATGTTGAAAATAAAGTGAAGGCAATAAGGGAAAATGAATTGTTT
This sequence comes from Methanobrevibacter sp., assembly GCF_045644645.1. Taxonomy (GTDB): domain Archaea; phylum Methanobacteriota; class Methanobacteria; order Methanobacteriales; family Methanobacteriaceae; genus Methanocatella. The sequence goes on along the minus strand of NZ_JAZRHE010000151.1, from coordinate 11,039 downwards.
GAAATTGATGATGATTATAAGAATTACAATCTGGATGAATTGAAGAATTTCCATTCCAGTCTGATTGAGAAATATGTTGCATTAAATAAAAACAGGGTTATCGAAGAGTGCTTCGTCAACCTCAAGTTTGAAGGAATCTATGCCAATAATGAAAGGCTTGCAGATGAGCTGATTGAAAGGGCACATGATGCCATGGACGATAATGACTATGGGGAATTATTTGACATAGTTAATTTATTGTACGAACTTGACGAGCGTGAGTAAATGAAAAGCTTTATGCGATTTAAATATATATGGGGCAAATCTAAATAATGGAGGCAGTTTCATGAAGAAGAAATCAGCAAAATCAACAGTTGTTTTAAAGAAAAGCAATTCGAATCGATTTCTGGATTTGGATTCCATGTCTGATTTGTCCAAAGTCATGGAAGTGCTTAACAAACTGATGGCAGGGGATGGAGATGATCAATGATAAACTAATTGAATTGCCGGATTATGGCCGCCTGATTGTCGTAACAGATTTACACGGCAATCTGGATGATTATAATGCCTATTTGGATTTGTGGGATGAAAGCGATTCGGATTTCCACATCGTTTTTACAGGGGACCTGATTCATGGAATGGATGAGAGAACCGACGGGTCCGTTGAGATTCTGGATGATGCGATAAGCAAATCAAAGGAATACCCTAACTTCCACACACTTCTCGGAAACCATGAATGCGCCCATATTACAAATGATAATATTTATAAAAACAGCAAAGATCTTCTTTTTGAATTTAAGAACTTGATATCCTATAAAAAGGGTTACATCGAACCTCATCTGACCAATTACATAAGATTTTTCAAAACAATGCCCTATTTTTTAACAACAGCAAACGGACTTTTCATTTCACATTCAGGTCCTTCAGATAAGGTCAATTCCATAGAATCCTTCAATAAGATTTTTGAAGGATACTATTCTGATCCGATACTTCAGGAATTCCTGTGGAATAGGTACACACATGTGACCGACTACACAAGGGCGGATGTTGAAAGGTTTCTGGATGTTGTCGGCTCCAAGTTCATGATTGTGGGGCATTGTCCTGTTGAGTCATATAAGGTTTTCTCAAAGCAGATAATCATGTCTTCAAGCTTCAACACTAGAGTGAAGACATATCTTGATATGGATTTGTCAACGGAGTTGAAAGACATCAAGGATGTGCAGAAACAGTTGAAATTTATCATCGATTGATTCAATGAAATCTCCACAGAATGTTGGAATCATTATTTGAAATATGCCACTGTAACAAAAACTTATTTTAATTATTAAATTACAAACATTAAGTTATAAGGTGGTAGCAATGGGTGAAATAAAAAATGACAATTTAAAGAGTTACATCGATGAGTTTTTTGATGATTTGGAATTATATGATGACTATAACAATGGCCATAATTATAAAGATTTATTAAAGACAGGAATAGATGTGTTTTTGGATTATGAAAGCGATTACACTGCAAATGAAATCTATCAAACATTTTTCATGATTTATCAGATAACTCCGGAGGATAAATCCCATGCATCAAGCGATAAGTCAAAGATAATCAGCGAACCCAACACCCTTTTGGACTTAGTAAAGATAATGAAGAAATATGAGGACAATACGGGGGAATTGATTGAAAGGCAAAGGGACCATTTTATTCACTCAGTAAACGTTTTCCTTTTAGGTTTGGCCATTTATGCAAGAAATAAAAATTACAGGCGCATATTCAAGAAGTATGTTAAATCAAGCGATTATAAAAAATTCTACAAAACCGCTGATGGAGAAATGTCAAATGAGGAATTCTTATATCGATGGGGTATCGCATCCCTTTTCCACGATATAGGATATCCTTTTGAAATCATTGGAAAGCAATTAAATAAAATCATCAGCGACAGCGTCAAATCCATATCAAACAACTATGATGTGGATGTTGGAATCGATTTTAAGGATTTCGATGAATTCAACACCATTGTCAAACTGCAGCCATATGATTTTGTAGACAATTACCGTTCCAAAAACAACAGGTCAAAGATTTTGGATCTGTATAAGCCTACTGAAATCATGGCCCATAAAATAACAAAGGATTTTAATCTAAGCGATGACCTCTTCAGAGAATTGGTCAAACGTTTGAATTCATTTGTCTATTACATGAAGGAAAACAACTTCATCGACCACGGATTCTACTCTGCAATTCTGGTTCTGAATTCATACGGCAAGCTTATTCAGAAACATGCAAAAAACAACGATTTCTTCTTTTACCCGATTGTGGACAGTGCAACTGCAATATTATTGCATAATTACTACAATAAGACCTTGCAGAAAGATCCGTTCAACCTTGAATTGCTTGCCCCCGAATCAAATCCGATTGCATTTCTGCTGATTCTTTGCGATGAGCTTCAGGAATGGAACAGACAGCCTTTTGGAATAATAGATAAAAAGAAATTCCATGTCAATGATTTGATTATAGAAATAGATGACCGCAGAATGGATGTGGAATATATCCTGAATAACGGATCCATGGGTCTTGGATTTTCCAAAGATAAGGAAGGGTTCATTAATGAAGTTCTCGATTTGCAAACAACAGTTTTTGATAAAGGCTTGACTGTTGTTACTAAAATCAGGCCTGATGTTGAAGATTCGATCATGAGGGACATGGACATCTCTGAAATACAGGCTCCTGACGTTTTGATAAGGAATGTTGAAAAACTTGCAATTCAGACTCATGAACAATATCAGAACACCATTAGGGCGGAATACAACAAGAATAAAGAACAGGGCATTGAAATTGATGAGTCATTGCAGAAAAGCTATGATAATCTAATACCATTCAAGGACCTGACCCCATCCCTGAAGTTGGCCAATATAAGGCAGGCAAGGTCAATCCCTAAAAAGTTAAACATGATCGGCTGTGAAATTGCCGACAAGTCAGACCCACGGCCGGCTATTTTGAAAGAGGATTTCCTTGAAAAGGAAGTTTTGAATCTTGCCATTTATGAACATAAGGAATGGTGTGATGAAAAAATAGGTACCGGATGGACATTTACAAGCGGTAAAAAGGATGTTGAAAACCTCAAGACACCATATCTGATTCCTTGGGAGGAACTTTCGGATTCAGTTAAGCAATTGGATATCGATACAATTTATAACATTCCAAATCTTTTGGATTCAATAGGATTGAAGGTGGTTAGGACAAGACTCAGATTGCTTACATTTAAAATGCATGAATTCTATATGAATGGTGTTTTAGATAGCAAAGATGATGGTCAGGAAGAATTTAATAAATTGGAGGAACATGTCCAGTATTCCAATTATAAGCAGGCCAATTTCATCGTTAGAATTTTAAAGGAAAGAAAATATGAAATTGTACCGTTAGACGATAAACGACCAGCCATCAATCAATTCAACATACATGATATAGAGCACTTTGCCAAAAGGGAACATCAAGGTTGGTATATGCTTAAAATAAATCTGGGCTGGAGTTACGGTTCCGGAGAGGGAAATACCAATCCGAATCTTGTTTCATGGGATGAATTAAGTGAAGATGTAAAGCAGAAAAATCGTAACACTTTCATCAATCTTCCAGCAATGTGCGCCGACCCGAATGTTGGTTTAAAAATAGTTAAAAGTGAATAAATCGTTTTATTCGCTTTTTTAAATATTATGATGGCGAAATATTTATCCAGTTACATGTTCTCCTAGAAAAGCTGTTGACAAACTAGCTTTTCCAACTATTTTTTATTTTTAATGTAACTCTTTAGTTAGCACACGATTTAACCTATTTAATTTAGCTAAATAGAAATATTTTTATATTCAAAAATTAATATCATTAGCAATTATTAGTTTGTGGTGATGACCGTGAAAGAAGATGAAGATATTAAAGTCAACAGGAGACGCACCGACAGGGCATATTTCGAATCTCCCCTGGTCCAGTCAATAGCCGATAAGCTTGATTTCTTAAAGGATGAATCCAAGGTAATTCTGGAGGAAATAGATTCCAGAGAATTTAAACAAAGATTGGATGATTTTGATTTGGAAGAGTTTGGTGAAGATGCATTTAATCAAATTGATGATTTATATGATGATATTTCAAGATTTAAAGATGATATGGTCGGTACATATGACATTCCCGATGGTGTTAAAAAGCAGTATCGTATCACCCAAAGGTATCTTGACCGTGATGACGATTATGTAAGAAGGGCAAAAAGAAAACTGGAAAGGGTGGATCCTAATAACTTATCTGACTCCCATGGAACATACATTAGGGTAATCGAGCTTTGTGATAAGGCCATTGAGATTAGGGATTATAATTTCGATGCACATGTCCTCAAAGCCCAAACACTGGTTAATTTGAAAAGGTATGATAAGGCTATTGATGAGTTCATCAAGGCGCTTTCCATAAAGGATGATATTGAAGTTTGGCTTGCCATTGCAGAAGTGAATAGGCTCAACGGTGATTTGGATGATGCAATAAATGTCTATGATAAAGTTTTGTCAATGGATAAGAATTCATTCGAAGCGTTTAAAGGAAAGGCATACACTCATTTCGATTTGAATGATTATGCAAAAGCCAATTACTTTTTCAAAAAGGCAAGTTCCGTTGGCTCTTTGGATGAGGCATCTGAAAAGATTTGGAGCGTCTGCAAGGAAAAATTGGATTGAATGTAATCCGTTCAATTCTTTCACTTATTTTTTTTGAGTTCATGTCAAATTTTTGACTTTATCTTTCTTGTTTTGAATAGATTCAATATGTTTATAGATAATAAAATCTAAAGGTACCTTTAAGAGATTATCATAATTTTAAATCTTGTTCAATGTTTTCAAAAGAAATGAATAAAAAGTGGGAATATGAATCTAACCAAAACGCTAAAGACAATAGGAAAATTACTCAAGCCATTAAAAAAGAGCATAATTCCACTTTTTCTCATTGTTGCATTCCTGTTGATTGACGTTTACTGCAACCTGACCCTGCCGTCATACACTGCGGATATTGTGGATGTCGGTATAAAGAACACGGATTTCAACTACATAATCGGTGTAGGAACCATGATGATGGGAATGGTTTTGATAGGGGTTCTGGCAACAATAGGCTTGGCATACTTCTCAAGCAGGGTATCCGCTGCATATGGAAGGGACTTGAGAAAAATATGCTATGAGAATATCCTGAAGTTTTCAAATTTTGAACTGAACAGGATATCCAGGGCATCCCTCATCACACGAAACACCAACGACATATATCAGATACAGATTTTTTTGGGATTGTTCTTCACCACAATACTGTTCTCACCTATATTGGGCATAGGAAGCATACTGAAGGCAATGGAGCTCGGAACTAATCTTTTATGGATCATTGCGGTTACATTCGCTGCAGTGATAATACCATTTTTGATAATATTCATAAGGGTCGTGCCATACTTTAAGGTAATGCAGGAACTGACAGATAAAATCAATCAGACATCAAGGGAAATACTGATGGGCATACCTGTCATCAAGGCGTTCGTAAGGCAATCCCATGAGGAGGAAAGGTTCGGGAAAACAAATGAGGACTTCAAATCAGTAAACCTGAAGGTCTTCAGGACACTTTTGGTTCTGATGCCCGCCATGACCCTGTTGCTGAACCTTATGATAATCCTTATTTTATACTTTGGAGCATATGACGCAATCAGAGGCGAAATATTGACGGGAACCATCATCGCATTCACCCAATATGCCACACAGATTGTAATGGCATTTCTGATGATGGGCGGATTTCTGGTGATGACTCCGAGGATTCTGGTGTCCGGACGGCGTGTTGCCGAAGTGATAAACACCGAGATATCAATCAGCGACGGTCCGATTGATAGGATAGGTGATGACCCCACAATTGAATTTAAGAATGTAGGTTACAGTTTTCCCGGAAGCGAAAAGGAAACATTGAAAAATATCAGCTTCAAACTGGAAAAAGGCAAAACCACAGCAATAATCGGCGGAACGGGAAGCGGAAAATCCACAATTCTGAATCTGATTCCCCGCCTTCAGGATGTAAGCGATGGAGAAATCCTGGTGGGTGATAGAAACATCAGGGACTATAAGCTGACTGTCCTTAGGGAGAGAATTTCCTATGCCCCTCAAAAGGCAATCCTTTTCGAGGGAACAATAAGGTCAAACATTCAAGTGGGCAAAGAGGATGCAAGCGATGAGGAAATCAGAAAGGCATTGGATATGGCGGAAGTGAACTTTATAGAAAGCCTGGATGATGAGGTTTCACAGGGTGCATCCAATTTTTCAGGAGGCCAGAAGCAGCGCCTTCAGCTGGCAAGGTCAATAATAGCCGAACGTGACTTCTACCTTTTTGATGACTGCTTTTCCGCACTGGACATGAATACGGAAGCGAAAGTGAAGGAAAACCTGAAAAGCTTGAAGGAAAATTCCTCAATGCTCATTGTCTCACAAAGGATTTCAACAATCATGGATGCAGATGAAATAATAGTTCTGGATGACGGTGAGATAATCGACATGGGCAGTCATGATTACCTGAATGAAAATTGCGGCATCTATAGGGAAATAGTATCTTCCCAGATAGAACAATCCAAAGAGCTGCTGTACGATGATGAGGAGTCCTCAAATTTCATCATCGATGCAGACCACATCAGAAAAACTGCGGGAGGCAAATGACATGGCAAGAAAGCCAAGAAGGGCACCTCCCGAAAAACCTGCAAATACCAAACAGTCCATAAAGAACATATTCTCTCTTTTGAAGGGATATAGGTTAAAAGTAAGTTTGACAGTTGTTTGCGGAATCATATCAACGGTATTTTCGGTGATAAGTCCTCTTCTGATAGGATTTGCCACAACAGCGATATTTGACGGGATAAGCTCCGGAAACATGAATATGGACTACATTGTCAGCTTGCTCGCTACTGTTGTAATATTGTATGTGGTAAGCGCGGTATTTTCATATCTTCAAAGTTATCTCCTGCTTGACATAACAACCGATATAAGCTATAACCTGAGAAGGGAACTCATTGAAAAGATAACCCATCTGTCAATGGGGAATTTGGACAAAAACACCAGGGGAGATATTCTGTCAAGAATCACAAACGATGTGGATTCCCTGCAGTCAGGCATCGTTCAGACATTCAACCAACTGCTGACAGGCGTCATCACCATCATCGGCGTTACTGTGATGATGCTGTCCATCAATATATGGCTGACACTCGCCACAGTTGTATTGGTTCCGATTGCCTTTCTGATCATAACTAAAATCACCAAATTCTCACAGGACTATTATCTTAAGCAATTGGAATACAGGGGAAGACTGAACGGACAGATCGAGGAGTCATTCACCGGCCATGAAATAATCAGGTCATTCAACCAGGAAGAGGAATCCCTGATGATTTTCGATGAGGAAAACGAAAACTGGTATGAACAGGAATGGAAATCCAAGTTCTTTTCAAGCCTGTCAGGTCCTTTTGTACATTTCATTTCAAATCTACAGTATGTCGTCATATCAGTCCTCGGAGCTGTTTTCGTACTTCAAAATGCAATAAGCGTAGGGGACATCTTGGCATTCATTCAGTACTCCAAAAACTTCACAACCCCAATCGAACAGATAACAAGAATAATGAACATGATTCAAACCGCAATGGCTGCAAGCGAGAGGATATTCGAATTTTTGGAAATGGATGTCGAGGAAAATCCCTCCGAAGAGAAAATCAAGGGAATTTCTGAGGAGATTAGTTTTGAGAATGTTGACTTTGGATACACAGATGATGAACTGATAATAAAGGACTTGTCATTTAAGGTCAAAAAGGGAGAAAAAATAGCCATTGTGGGTGAAACTGGAGCAGGAAAGACAACCATCGTAAAACTGCTCATGAGGTTCTATGATTTGAATGGCGGTGAAATTAAAATCGATGGTGTAAACATCAACAGGTATGATAAGCACAGCCTCAGGTCTCTTGTGGGCATGGTGCTTCAGGATACATGGCTGTTCAATGACACCATATTCAACAATATTCGCTATGGAAAATTGGACGCCACCAAAGAGGAGGTTATAGCAGCTTCAAAAGAGGCACATGCGGATAATTTCATAATGCAGATTCCCGAAGGGTATGAAAGCATGCTGAACGAGGACGTGGACAACATTTCCCACGGCCAAAAGCAGCTTTTGACAATTGCAAGAACCATTCTCTCAAACAAGCAGATACTGATTCTGGATGAGGCAACCTCATCAGTGGATACAAGGACGGAAAAGATAATCCAAAAGGCCATGGACAAGTTGATGAAAAACAGAACAAGCTTCATAATAGCCCATAGGCTTTCAACCGTCAGGGATGCGGACAAGATAATTGTAATTGATGAAGGGCGCATCATCGAGCAGGGCACCCATGAGGAACTGCTGGAACAGAAGGGATATTATTACAATACCTTGAATGCCCAAAGTAGGAAAGATTTAATGATGGAAAAATAATCAATTTCTTAAACTCGTGAAGGGGACATTAATTAATAAAAAGGGAATAATATAATATCATGAATTTCATGAATTATGGCGCAAATATAAAACAGTTTCAGCTGATCAAATTCATAAATGAAAACTGCAGTGACGACCACGTGATATCAAAAATTTCAATCGTGCTTCGCAGGGATAAGATAGAGGCCCCATATTATATGGATACGAAAATCAGGCTGTCCTCCTGTATTGACAGGCAGGATAATGGAATTGTCCATGCAATGGACATATTGAACCATAACAGGATGCATAATTTAACTGAAGAGAAATACAATGAAATCAAATCTTTAATCACTGATGCATTCGATGACAGTCATGATTCCGACCAGGTGAAAATCTTTAAGGAGGACAAAAGGCTGAAGATAGTTTTGATGTCTAAAAATGATGATGAATTCAGGAATCTTTTTAATAACTATCAGGAGCTTTTTGATAAGATAGATAATCTGATTGATTAGAATAAATTCTCTCATAGATGTTCGGTATCGCAAATGAGAACAATTATGGGAGAATTGCTTTCAGAAGCATTTTCATTATTATCTTATTTAAACAGGTTCTCGTGGTAAAGGTAAAATGCCATATATTTATAACGAATAACAGGAGTTAATTGCAACAATCGATGTAAGAAAATAAAAAGGATTAGAAAATCATTATATGAGTTAGAAAATGTCAAGGATGTCAAAGATTGTGGAAACCGCTTTGGATAAAAAGCACAGGGAATATGTTGACGATGCAGGTAAAGCTGGCGAACATATGAAGGAGCGTTCTCTTGAAGAAGATGAACACTATGAAATGCCGAAAATGATATACCGCACCAAAACTGAAAGCAGAGACATGTTCGGATGTCAGATGGTGATTTTCAATGAGATTGAGGATACTGAGCGTTTAGATACCTTCATGGGGGAATATATGTAAACGAGATTAAGCTGCCCCACATTTCTTTTTGCGATAAGCTTGCAAAGAAGGTCAACGCTTGCGTATTCGCTCCAATATATCCTCTTGCCCCAAACCATACCTATGAAGAGACCTATGAAATTGTTGAAAAGCTGTATAGGCATTTATTGACAATGAATAAGCCAATTATAATCATGGGGGATTCCGCAGGAGGAGGATTGTCCGCAGCATTTTGTGAATATCTGGCGACCAATGATTTGCCTCAACCTGCAAACCTGATTTTGATATCCCCTTGGCTTGATGTATCAATGTCCGGGGATTATGATGATGTTGAATTTGATCCAATGCTTGGCGTTGATGGACTGCGTGAAATGGGTGAGACCTGGGCAGGCAACCTTGACCCGAAAGACTATAAGGTAAGTCCAATGTTCGGGGAAGTGGCTGGGCTTCCGAAAACAACCCTGTTTGTGGGAACTCATGAAATATTCTATCCGGATGTTGTTGAATTCCATAACAAACTGAAGGATAATGGTGTTGATGCTGAGCTGAATGTTGGTGAGGGAATGACTCATGTTTATGCCATTTATCCGTTGGTTCCAGAATCAAAGGAAGCGTTTAAGCATATTGTTGAAGTAATTTTGGATTGAACATTGAAATAGGGGTGTTTGCTGCTGAAACATTAAACAGCCCTTTTTCATCCATAACTTAAGAAATTTTTAAAACATTTTCAAAAAACTGTAACATTTCAAGTTCAAATATTGGACTAAAAAAGACCCAATATAAAAAAATAAAAATAGTGGTAGCGGATAAAAATCCAACTACTTTTAAAAAATTAACACTCAAATCCGCCGTCACATCTGATGATTTGACCGTCTACGAATTCAGATTCGTCAGAAGCAAGGAATAATGCTAATGCAGCAATATCCTCTCCCTGACCAACCCTTTTCATAGGAGCTCCGTCAACCATCATCTGCAATGCTTCAACTCCGCCAATACTGTCCACCATAGCGGTGTGGATAGCACCCGGAGCAATACCGTTACATCTTATTTCAGGACCAAGTTCGAATGCCATGGATTTGGTAAGGCCGGCAATAGCGTGTTTGGATGAGATGTAACCTACAAATCCAAAGTGTGCAGCGTAGGATGCTACTGAACAAGTGTTAATTACAACACCTTTTCCTTTTTCTTTCATTACAGGAGCTACCAATTGGGTTAAGTATAATGGAGCGTATACATCAACTGCAAATACTTTGTCCCATTCTTCTTTGGTAATTTCCAAAAGAGGGGTCACGCTTAAAAGTCCTGCATTGTTGAACAGAATGTCGACAGTTCCATATTTTTCAATGGTTTCATCAAAGATTTTTTTAATGTCGTCAACATTAGCCATATCTGCAATAACTGCGAATGCCTCTCCGCCGGCTGCTTTAATGTCATCCACTACGGCTTTTGCTCTTTCTTCGTTTCTTCCAGTTACAACAACTTTTGCACCTTCTTCAGCAAATAATTTAGCTGTAGAACGGCCCATACCGGAGGTTGATCCAGTAATGATTGCTATTTTTCCATCTAGTTTGCCCATTTATTTCACCTTCTTTAATCATAAAATCCTATGATTTTATGTTTGATGTTTTGTAAATCAATATAT
>NZ_JAZRHE010000150.1:0-45859 GCF_045644645.1 Methanobrevibacter sp. | reverse complement strand
AGATTTAATATTCATTTCAAATGATATTAAGATGATTGAAGCAATATCTAAAATTGATACTTCCTGTTTAGAAATTATTGAATTCAAAGTATGTAATAGTTTAACAACTTAAGTTTTGTTTAAATATAATATTTAAGTGATTTAAAATTAATAATTAAACATATCAAATCTAGTGTGGGAGATAAAATGAAAATAAAACTGAATGATGTAGGTTCAATCAACAATGCAGACATAAACATTTCAAAAATCAATGTTGTTGGAGGAGTCAACTCAAGCGGAAAATCAATAGTTTCAAAACTATTATATTGCTATTTGAAATCACAAAAGGACGATGAATCACTTGACTTTTTAATGGACAGTGAAGGTTTGTCCAATTTAAAAGATTCTGACATCAGCTTCGAGGCGGATTTAAACCCTTCAGAGGTGTTTTATATCGACAACATCTCCATCCTTGATTTAAAGGATCTCGACATCTTAAGAGTTGACCATATAATCCACATCAAGGAAGCTTTAGAAAACGAAAACACTTCCACAAAACCAACTGAAATCCAGAAAATCCTAAAAAATGACTGCACCAACCTTTCAGCAGCGGGAATAAAACAGATTGGAATAATTGAAATCCTGCTTCAAAACAACTCACTTAAGAAAAACTCCTTTTTAATCATTGATGAGCCTGAAAGCAACCTGCATCCCCAATGGCAAATCAAGTTTGCCCAAATCCTTACTCTTTTAGTTAAGCAGTTGAACATTTACATATATCTCAACTCACACAGTCCGATGTTTATCGAGGCGATTTCACTTTACGCACAGTATTATGATTTATTGGATGAAACTTCATTTAATTTAACTCAAAAGCAGGAAAACAATAAATATAACTTTAAAAAGATTAATCCCAAAAACATGGGTGAGGTCTATGAAAATCTAACCAAACCTTACGATGAGCTTGACAAAATAAAGGCCGAAATCCTATTCAAGGGGTGATTTCATGAGCTTGACCAAAGAGGAAACACTGTTTGTAGACTTCCTGAATTCATTCACTAAATACTACAAAAAGGCTCATGAAATAGCTGAAAACTCAAAGGGAATATCAATCCTGCCGATGGGGGATGGCAAAAACGAGTTCAAAATGTATTCTCTTGATGAAATATGCCATTCATGCCAGATATTTAGAGATGGTAATTTATTGATTACTCCAAAGACAACCGATGCAATCTGGTATAAAAAGGAAAACGACAATTTCTTCATTTTTTTAATTGAGTTTAAGGGAGACTTTTTGTGCAGGACTTCAAGCAAATGCCTGCTTGTCAATGTCGTTGATAATCTAAAAACAAAAAACGAACAGTACAACAACGAATTTTCAAAAGAGATTGCAAAACTGGATAAGGTTTTAGACAAATATTCTGATAGGATGCTGAACGGACTTGCCGCAAAGCCTCTGGAGACAGTTACAATTGCACTTCCTTTAATTTATGAGGAATATTATGGCAAAAACGATGTTGAGTATCTGGATATCAGGAAATTTTTAAGCAATTCAAGGATAATTTATCGTGTTGTATCAATTTCTGATGAATATGAACCGAACCGTCAGCGTTCTAGGGGAAAGTCCTACAGATGCTCCAATATGATACCGTCAATCTGCAAAAAACTTGCCCATGAAAGGCATGACCGTGAACTGGACTCATCATACGAATCAAGCCTGCAGACATATCACAGGAGATACGAGCGGGCTGGAATCGTATATAGTGCAGGATTTGTCGATAATGTTGCCTTCAATAATTTCATTGAGAATTATCTGAAATAAATACTACTTTATTATCAGTTATATTTTTTTAATAACAATTTTAACATAAAAATATTTATTTATCAGAACAATCAATTAAGTAAATATTTAAACAAATTCATAAATAGAATTTAAATGGGGGATAAAATTGATAACATGTAGCGTTTGCGGTCATTTAAACGATGTATCAAATTTAATTTGTGAAGAATGCGGATCAGATTTGTCAGACAGTCCTGATTGGTACTGTGACGACGAGGATTATTTTGAATGAATGTTATTGGCTTGATGTTGATTATGTTGAGTTAGAATGATAAGGTGATTAAGATGGTTTGGGAATGTCCATACTGTGGAAACATAAATGACGACTGTGATGAGGTTTGTCAATGGTGCGATTATGATGATGACATCAACGGGGGATGGATTGGCGAAAACTATGGATAGGCGATTTTGAATGAAAGATAAACATTTTTCAACAGCACATCTTCTGATTATTGTTCTGGCATTGATTCTGGTGGTGTTCATTGCTGCCTCGCCGATGATGGGCCTTGCAAGCCCCTACAAAAAAGCGGACAGGGCATATGTCCTCAATCCAGACATCGGCGAGAAGGTGCAGTTTGACGGGGTGTATGTCACAAGGACAACCTACGGCAGCGGTGATGTCCTCTACTATGTCCCTCCCGAAAACTATGACGTGATAAGTGTCGACGGGGGATATGTGTTTTTGGCCGACCCGTACTATTCCAACAATCTGACGGGCAAAATCGGAAAGACGGTTCATGCCGAAGGCGTTTTCAATGATTCCCAAATGAGGATACATTCCACACCGAACGGAACCTTTGCAGGATATGTCTTTGATGCCGACAGAATCGAGGTGCTTTAGGAATTCCATCATGATGGTAAAAAGTATATATGCTATGTCGATTTTATATATTAATTGAGATAATTTTCTTGTAATAGTTAAATATTCTATGATTTGGCGAATGGGATTTTTCCCATTCCCATATCTGCAGCTTTTTTTGGACAAAAATTTTCAAGATTGGTTTTTTTATAGTGTTTCATTGACTGCTTGCGAATTCTGTTAAATTATAAAGGGTTACAGATTCAGATTTGATATCCGAGTCATCAAATCAATGGTTGAAAATAATGATAATTAATTTAAGAACCTGTTGGAAATAGGATGGCTTTTCGTTGCATTCAAATGCAATGTTATGGATTAAAATGAATAATGATTTTAAAGGATATTACTTTTCACATGCTCTCGGAAAATTGTATTTATTAAATACGGATATACATAACAGCAATGAATTCATGGAACTACAGCACCTACTCGAAGGTCGACCCGGAAGCCGTGAGGAACTTCCCATTTGAAAGTCCCCGCCCGGAACAGATCGAAACGATTTCAGAGATAACCGATGCAATCGGGAGGGGATTCAAATACATTGTCCTCGAGGCGGGAACAGGAACGGGCAAGTCTGCAATCGCCAAGACCCTGACTGACATTTATGATGATTCATATATTCTGACCTCCACAAAGCAGCTTCAGGACCAGTACCTGAGGGATTTCGATGGCATCACTCTGGTCAAGGGCAGGTCCAATTTCAACTGCCTGCATTACCTCGCCCGGGACTGCAGCATGGGAAAATGCATTGCCGAGGGCCACAGATGCAGATTCTCCCTCAAGGACAGGGATGATGAGATAACCGAGGACAACACCTGCCCATACTATTACCAGAAGTACCTGGCGCTGAACTCAAGATGCGTAATCTCCAATTACCACTACATGATTCTCGAGCTCAACTATGTTAAGGACTTTCAAAAAAGGAATCTTCTCATCTGCGATGAGGCACATAACCTGGAATCGACGTTGATGGACCAGCTAACACTCGAGTTTTCGAAATCTGATTTGAAGGAATATCTGAATCTGGGCCTGACGGATGAGCTGTTGGAGAGGCTGGACAGCCAGAACCGCACCTGCTGGCTTGATTTTGTAGGCGACATAAGGGAGGCTTACATCAGCGAACTTATAAGGATTGAAAACCTTGACGCACCGGGCCTGGCATCAAGAATCGCCTTCATCAGAAACCAGATAAGCGACTGTAGCCGGTTCATGGCCCATCTTGCAACCGACCCCGACGTATGGATCTTCGACTGGGACGAGGAGTCTGAAACCGTCCAGTTCAAGCCCCTGAAGGTAGACAATTATGCAAAATCCATTCTCTTTGACTATGCCGATGCGGTCATCCTCATGAGCGCCACAATCCTTGACTGCGGGCTCTTTGCAGAGTGGCTTGGAATCGATGAGGGCGAGATTTATCCGATAAGGCGAAAGAGCCCCTTCGACATTTCAAAAAACCCGATCAAAACCTTCTCTGACTACAACCTGTCATCGGTGTATATCGACAGGAATTCCGTAAGGTCCCTGGACCAGATAAGGGAAATCCTGAATGCCCATGCTGGGGAAAAGGGAATCATCCACACCGTAAGCAATAGGTGCAGGGACTTTCTGATGGATAATCTCGATTCCGACAGGCTGATGACCCACAGCACCAGGGACAAGGTCGCACGCCTTGACGAGTTCAAAAGCTCAAATGACCCGCTGGTTCTGATATCCCCTTCGCTTGCTGAGGGCGTTGATTTGCCGGGAGACCTGTGCAGGTTCCAGATAATCTACAAGATACCCTTTCCGGACTGGGGCGACAGGCAAATCCAGAGGCGCGTTTCGATAGACCCCCTCTGGTACAGCTACAGGACAGCGCTGAACCTGGTTCAATGCCACGGCAGAGGGATGAGGTTTGAGGACGACTACTGCATGACATATGTTATCGACTCGAGGTTTTCCGGCTATGTCATGACAAACCCGTTCATTCCAGACACCTTCAGGGATGCAATAAAATCATCCAAGGACAAAAGGGAAAAGCTGGAGCTGATGAAAAGAGGTGACGGACTGGTTGAAAGCGGTGAATATGAAAGGGCAATCGTGTTTTTCAACGAATTATTAGGCAATGATTTGTTCTTCAATGACGACTATCCCTATGTTCAGCTGTCGAAGATATATGAAATGGCAGAAATGTACGAGCGGGAAATCGAAATCATCATGAGATTCATGAAGTCCGGCTTCAAATCCGAATATTTTGATGAGAGGTTGGCCCGGCTTGAAGAGATGGGCTATTATGCGCGGATGTAATTACCTTTCAAGCCTTTGCAGAATCTCCAAACCCAGTTCGGTGTTTTGGTAAAGCCTGCCCTTTCTGGCGGATTCGTTCATGCAGATAACCAGATCCTTTTCCTTCAGGTCGGCGAGGGCATTCGATACCTGTGTGGTTCTCAGGCCTGTTGTTTTAGCAATTTCAGATGGCATTAAAAAATCGGTCCTTAAGGTTTTCAAAGTCTTGTATCTTGTGGGCGAGACTTTGATAAATCCAATTAATTCCCATATTTCTTCTTCATTTACTTTTTGAGGCATGATATATCTTTTATTTCCAATAAAAGACTAGCTTATTTATTAGTTTATAAAGCGATTTCAAGCTTTTAGTTAACGTTTACCCTCTTTAATAACAACTTAAGCATATAATATTTATAAAAGATGAAAATCAAAGGTTAACATATAAAAGGATTTAATTATTATCAGATACAAATTATATGTAAATTATTTTTCTTTTGAAAATGGTGATGATATGGAAAAGACCTATATTACAAACAATCATTTGAAAGCCGCAATCCGGGAATTCCTGAAATATATGGATAATGAGGAGGAGCCTCCTGAGGAACTCTTCATAGAACTCATGAACGAACTGAAGGTATCCAACCTGCTGATACCTGGCATCATCGAAGGGGACAGCCTCAATTTCGAAAACCTCTCATCCGATGAGGACGGCATGACAGTCATCCCGCTCTTCACTGATGACGAGGAGTTCATAAGGGAAAACGGCGAGGATTACGACTTCAATCCGATAGCATGCGAATTTGACTATTACATTGAGCTTATTGAAAGCACAGGCATCGACGGCATTCTGATAAACAGCGCCGGCGAGGAATTCTTCATGGAATCAGACCTGCTGCTCGACTATCCCTTCGGCCCGATCATAACAGAAGAGGACAATATTGAAGGCTATGGTCCCGAAGAGCTTTTAAACATTGCCAAAGATGCAAGCAACGATTCTTTAGTCGAATTCATCAGAAGCGAAAACACCCAATTCGAAGCCCTGATGCTTGAGCTTGAAAAGGCCTGCCTTCTCGATGTCGTTGCAAGCGACTCAAGCCTTGATGAATATGCCAAAAACGGCATAATATATGCGGAGGATGTCGGCGGATTTGACCTGTGCACAGCATCAAATGAAGACAAGGAATATGGAATCCTCTTTACAGGCGTTGATGCAATAAACGAAACCAAGAGCGGCGATGCAAACTACTACTATCAGATAGCACTGCTTGATGAGTTCTTTGAGTATGTCCTGTATAGCGATATGGATGGAATCATCATAAATCCTGGTCTGGATGACTATCTGATTCCAAGGAGCTATATACTGGAGGCATACGGCGGACTGACTTATTCCAATCCGAATTTCAAAAAGGCAATCGATTATGCATTCCTGCTGTAATCCCATTTTTCCCCTGCTTATAAAAAAAATTTTACTATCCATTTAAATATATGATTTACAAATAGTTTATATGGAGGGGAGTTATTTTGCCAATATGTCCTATTTGTGGTGCAGTACTTAAGAAGGGAACCGAGACCTGTTCATGCGGTACAACCTTAATCACTTCAGATGATGATGATTTGGAACATCTCTTGACGGTTGAAGCAAGAAAGGTCGAAATGTTTCAGGAATTCAAGGGAAAATGCATTGAAGCGTTTGAAGAGGGGGAATATGAAAAGTCCTTTGACTATTCCACCAAGGCCCTGAATCTTGGCATCGGGTCAGATGCAGACCTGTCATTTGCACGTGGAAAATCCCTATATTATCTGAACAGATTTCTGGATGCGTCAAACTGTTTTGATGCATATATAAAAGAATACAAGGACTCATTTTACAGATTTTCAAATATTTCAGGAGCCTACGAATGGAAGGCTGCTGCACTATGGCAACTGGGAGACGGATTCGGAGCCATCAAATGCTATTATAGGGCTCTGGACTATGTTGACAACAAGCCATGCTCCATTGATGAGAAGATGGACATACGCTCACGCATAGAGGATTCAAGAATCAGTGTGATGCAGGCCTCAAGGGGCGAAGGCATGGCGAATCCAAGATTAGGCGACATTGACATAGAAGTCTACGATAAACTTAATGGATTGGGCTCGGACATCAATGAAACCATGCAGAACCTGTATGACGCCATTGGAGAGGTCGCATCAGATGAGTGTGAGTTCAAGGCTCTGTTTCTAAAGGACGATGACATTTATGTGGAATTTTCAACATCCGACGGAAGCGTTGAGAAATGCTTTGACGGCACATCCACCTTTAAATAATATCCGATACAATATAAAATCAATGGCTAATCATAAACATTTAAGAACCGTCATCGAGGACATCGACTCAAACGACGGCAAGCTTACCGAAGACCTGCTTTTGAAACTGATCAACGAATTCAAATACTCAAATCTGCTTATTCCAGCCAAGAGGGAAAACGGCACCTTAAATTTCATCATCTATGATGATGAGGATGCCAAAATCACACCATTATTCACGGACAGGGACGAGTTCAGGAAGTTCTATGGGGATGAGGACATCCGGGTATTGGAAAACCCCTTTGAGCTTTATCAAAACATAATAAGGACAACCGAAATCGAGGGATATATCCTGAATCCCGCATCCGAAAAGTATCTTTTTACCAGGGAATTCATTCTGGGAATCACCAACCTTCCGAAAACCAACTTCTACACCGCAAACCCATACACCGAAAGCGAACTCAAGGACCTGAAAGACGGCATAGACAACGGACCCCTTGAGAGGTTCATCGAAAACCCGGCAAACGTCGGCCATTTCGAAGGGCTGTTCGAGGAGCTTTCAAAGTCAACCGTTCTGGGATTGATGCTGTCCAACCGGGACCTTTCGGCCTATGAGAAGGACGGCATGATATCGATGCAGACAACCGGCCCGCTGGCCTGGATGCACATCGACAGGATAGGCGGCGAGTATGCCACAATATTCACATCGGAGGACAAAATGAGGAAGGTAAAAACCAATCATTCCAAATATTCTCAGGTGATAAACATTGCCACCCTGGTCAATTATGTACTCAGCGAGGACATGGACGGCATTGTAGTCAATCCTGATAGCGACAATGTTCTGATTCCAAGGTCCGAGCTTTTGAAGTACTCACTTGGCTTCGAGAGGTTTGCAAATGACGAGCGTCTGTCAACATCAATCTTTTATATTTTCCCCCTGGAAGTGTAAAATTTTAATAACCACAATGTAGATACTATTAACTATGTCCGAACTATCCGAGCTAATAAAAATCAACAGAAACATCGAAAGGCAGAATGATGAAATCATCCGCCTTTTGAAAAGGATTGCCGGGGAAGAAAATGAGGGCGAGATGACCATAAGTTATGTTGCGCCCAAACAGTTCACACCCCCTGAAATGTCATTCGCTTTTGATGATGAAAGTGAGGTCGGTGAAGTCCATTTCATTGAGGAGAATAATGTCTTCAGGCTATCCATCAAGAATAATGAAACAAGCATCAATAATCTGACAGGTTCACGTGACGCATGCAATTTTGCTGAACAGGAACTGATAGCAAATGAATCCATCAAACTTAATCGGGCGATTGGTCCAGCAACAGTTATACTCAACAGTGAACAATCAATGAATTTACCCGAAACCCTGAAGGTCTGCTATGAAATCAAAGCGAAAAGGGTTTTCATCCCATGGTTTTCAATGACCCAGCTGATAGGGGCTCCGGAAACACTGATGGCAGTCATGAAGCTTGACTTCTACAAGAATGAGGAGCAGCTGATTGAAAAGGTATTTAATAAAGGTGATTGAATGGTGAAATACTGTCCGAATTGCGGGGAAGAGCTTGTGGATGATGCAAAGTTCTGCAAAAGCTGCGGAACCGAATTGTACAGCGGCGCTCCGAGGGCAAGCGTTCCGAATCCCCCGGCATATGAAAAATCATATACCGTCCATATCATTGTGGCTTATGCCCTTGCACTGCTGTTCCCGTTGCTCGGGCTGATTTTGGGATTTTACCTTTTGACCAGAAAGGACTCCGAAAGTGCTAAAAAGCACGGAAAGTATGCCCTAATCGTTTCAGTCGTCATGATGGTATTGTCATTTTTAAGTGTATTTAGATAGTGGTTTTTATGTCTGAGTTTAATTTGCTGAGGGATTTTATAGAGCGTGACAGTGAAAAGTCACAGCTGCTTGAAAGCTTAAGGCAGCCTGTCCTGCGCCGGGCGAACGCATCCATATTGAACAGCAAAATAGATGCCGAAAAGGGATGCGCGGAGGACAGACAATATGTTGAAGCTGACCTTGATGATTATCGACTTTGTGAACCGGTAATGTCTGTCTTGCAGGGTAAATACTGTCCGAAATGCGGTCGGAAATTCTGGAACGATGAGAATTTCTGCCCGGACTGCCTGGTGACCCTTAAGGGCATCACAGACAGCATTGACATCAAAAGCATACAGGTCGACCCCCATCTGGAATACGTCAAGAGCCATTCGCAGGAAAACATATTGACGGATGAGAATTTATTGCTGATAAACAGGTTCGACTTCACAATCGATGATTTCAACCGCGTGATGTTTTCAATCAAGGCACAGGCATTCAGGAATCTGGACAGCATGATAAAGAACTATGATCTTGACCTTGATGATCTGGACGTTCTGGACAAGGTGATCCTGTTTGCAAAATCATTCGTCCATGTCGAGTACAAGTCATACGGTGGCCAGCTCGGCTATTTCGAATTCAACAAAATCTATGTTGACGACAGGCAGCGCAACTCCCTTCAGATCACAACACTGGTCCATGAGCTTACACACTTTCTGGTGAAGGAGATACTGACAAGAATCGTATGTGAAATACTTGACTGCACCAAAAACGAGCAGGTCGAATCGATAATCACATATATATTAAGCAACTCCGTTTTCAACAACCTCATCGATGAATATGCCGCTCACAGCGTTGAGGGAAGGTTCACGATATTCGGATATCAGGACTACTCATCATTCCTGGCGCTTCAGGACAAGCTGGATGAGGGACATGTCGAGATTGCAAAGACAATCGGAAACACATTTTCCATTTACATCAAGGAGCTGATGGAGGGATTCCTTGACTGGGACCTGAGAAAGGAAATCAAGGATCAGTTCCTGGCAGATACCATAGAAAGGCCGAACTATTCACAGCTCCAGTTTGAAAGCTGCAACAAACTCTCTGATGAGGGTTTCCTAAAGGCGATATGGCTGATTTTGACTGACGGGTTCCAGAATGTCGATATGGAAGTGGTCGACAGATACATGGAGGAATTCGCCAAGGGATAAAAAGCTTTTTCAAGCAATAAATCCAAATTAGATATTATGAACTTCAAGGAAAAAATTTTGGATATGGAAAGGGCATTCGCAAAGGAACATTCACGCGATGCCTATGAAAACGTTGAAGACTTGTCACTCACATTCATCTTTAAGTTCCAGGTATTCGAGCCGTGCAGATATGTGTCCGAGGACGAGGACTGGATCACATTTCTGATTGTCCCTCCGGACGAATCCATTGAAAGCCAGATCATGTCACTCAGAAAGGATGAAATCGTAAGCTTCGGCATTCTAAACGAGAAGAATCTTGCCGAGTTCAGCGAAGTGGTCAATGAAATAGAACCGGAGAGCCTATACCAATGAGGGAAGTCACGGTCGATGCGGGCTTTGGCGTTGATGAGCTGACGGAAAAAATAAACGGAATCATGTCACGATGGCAGGTGCAGCTTCTTGACATCAACGGGCCCGACTGGATAATATTTGACTATGATATGGAAATCAGATATCTGATTCATTTTGATGTTGACTTTAACGATCTGGAGACTCGCATAAGGCTGGAGGACCTGAAGCTGAATGTCATTCATCACATCGAATCCCTGAAGGACGAGACAACCTACAGGGACAATCTGGTCAGTGCGGTATTTCTGGATAATCATTAAAAAAGAAAAAAAGAAGAATTAAAGTTAATTAATTCTTGTGTTGTAGTATCTTACGCCGTCAGTGTCATATGTGTACCATCTGTTGACGTCCTTATCGAATTTTTCGCCGATAACGGTAACGTATGAGTCTGACTGAGGGTTATATACCTTATATGTCTTATTCACGTGGGTAATGTTTTTTCTTGGAGAGTTGTCCCCAACGGTCTTGTTTGTCTTGTTTGTCTGATTTGTGGAATTGTCGGCTGTCTTATTCACAGCAGTCGTATTGGTTGCATTGTTGCCGGTGTGGTTTGAGGTGTCTGTCATATTGTTCAAGGCAGTGCCGTTCCCGTTTCCCATGACGTAAATGCCGACGCCAACCAGAATGATGACAAGAACAGCAATGGCTATCAATATTATATTTCTTTGTTCCATATTTTTTCACCTAATTAATTATATTTGTTCTTTAAGTATTTAATCGCTTATGTCATAGTCATCTATTATGAAGTAGTTATATTCGGGATGCCTTTCCTTGATTTTTGACAGTATTTCCCCTTTCACCCTGTCCCTGTCGGCATCAAAGTCAACGATGATGTCGAAGGTTATGAGGTTCTTGTCCTCATAGACGATGAATCCGTGGACCTCTATGACTTCGTCATATTCTCCGGCTATGTCTTCAAGCTCTGTTCTTATTTCCGAGTGGCTGTCGTTTCGCGCATATATTCCAACCGTCAGTATTATTGAGAACTCCTCAAATATCTTCAGGGATATCTCGCGGGACAGGTTGTGGATTTCAAGGGCGGTCAGTGTGTCATCCACCTCAACATGAACGGATCCCTGCATGTCTTCCGGCCCGTAGTTGTGCAGGCTCAGGTCATATGCGCCGTACACCTCCGGAAACTCACAGATTGATGATTTGATTTTTCGGGACAGCTCCGAGTCCACCCTTGCCCCGATCATGCTGTCCAACGTTTCCCTCAGCATGTCGATGCTTGCCTTTATAATTACGACTGATATGATCACTCCCAGTATTCCCTCAAGGGATATGTGCCAGAATATTGATATTATGGCCGCAGCCAGTGTTGAAAGGGAAAGTATCGCATCGAAAAACGCATCGCTTCCGGATGCCACCAGTGCCTGTGAGTTGATGTTCTCGCCGACGCTCTTGACATATCTTCCAAGGGCCAGCTTGACCACTACGGCAACCGCAATGATTATCAGTGAGACTGTGGTGTATGAGGTAACGTCCGGATTGAATATCTTTGGCCAGGACTCCATGAGCGCCGTGATTCCTGCCCACAGCACAATGGCCGCTATGATTACGGATGAGAAATATTCAATCCTTCCATATCCGTAAGGGTGATTCTTGTCAGGTGCCTTTCCTGCAAGTTTTGTTCCTATGATTGTGATTATTGATGATAACGCATCGGTCAGGTTGTTTACCGCATCCAATGTGATGGCGATTGAGTTGACCAGTATTCCGACCGTTGCCTTGAACGCCACCAATATCAGATTCACGACTATTCCTATGATGCTTGTCTTGACTATCTTATCTTGGCGTGACATGATTTTACATATATTGCATATAATTAATAAGTCTTTTTTCAATAATTCTTAAACATATAATGGAGATGTTAAGCATGTCAATATATGATTTTGAAGTCTGTGACGGTGACGGGAACGCAGTTTCCCTAAGCCGGTATGAAGGAAAAGTGCTTTTGATTGTCAACTCTGCTACAAAATGCGGTTTCACACCACAATACCGCAAGCTGAATGAGATGTATGCCGAATTCAACGGGGAAGGTTTTGAAATCCTTGACTTTCCGTGCAACCAGTTCGGAGGCCAGGCCCCCGGAACAACAGAAGAAATCATGGAGGTCTGCCGTTCAAAATGGCTTGTTCCCTACACAATCTTCGACAAGATTGATGTCAATGGGGAAAACGCGCATCCCCTGTATGAATATCTGAAGGAAGCCCAGCCGTTTAAGGGAATTACCGGGAAAGGGGCAACAAAACTAAAGATTGTTCTGAAGGCCATGGACAGGCATTACAATGACAACGATGACATCAAATGGAATTTCACCAAATTTCTTGTTGACCGAAAGGGCAACGTTGTTCGGAGATTCGAACCCACCGAAGATTTGGATGAGGTGATGGAATCAATAAGGGCTCTCTTATAATCCCGTTCAAATGGCAAATCTGGATTCAATTTGGTAAAAAGTATTTATAACTATTAACCGCAAAAGGTATATTATAAATAACTGTTTTGTGATTCTATGGTTCTAAGGAAGATTAGAAATTTGAAGGAATGTTTGGACAACTCATCAGTCTACGATGCATACTACAATGGCTCCATTGATGAGAATCTCATCTATTTCGAATCCAGAAACGGCCGTGATTTCACAGGAAACATCTTCAGGATTGTTGAGGAGATATCCACAGGCAAATACGGAGATTTTAAAATCCATGTATATGCCACACCGGCAGTTAAAAATAGAATCATTGAATATGAGAAAAACTACAACCTGAAGATTTCCAAAATCATCACCGGCAAAAAGGAAGCGGCAGTTTCACTGGAAAAGGCAAAATATGTTTTCACGGACTCCGGAATCCAGACCAAATATGTCAAAAGGGACGGCCAGGTCTTTGTAAACACCTGGCACGGAACTCCCCTGAAGCTGATGGGCTGTGACAATGCCTCTGAAATCACTTCCCTGGGCCATATCCAGCATTCCCTTCTGAGTGCCGATTATCTGATTTATCCAAATGAGTATATGGCGGACAGGATGACCAATGCATACATGATTGAAAAGATATATCCGGGAAGGGTATTGTTTGAAGGCTATCCCAGAAACAGCATATTCTTCACCAAAAATCATGACCTGAAGGCCGAATTGGATTTGGAGGATAAGGAGATTTTCGTTTACATGCCGACATTCAGGGGAATCCTTTCGGACATGGATGATGTCGGTCAAAGGGATGACGTTGAAGGTTACATGTCGCAAATCGATTCAAAGCTAACAGAAAATCAGGTTCTTTTTGCCAAGCTGCATGCATATAATGAATCCCAGATTGACTTTTCCAAGTTCAGCCATGTGAAGGCATTTCCCAAGGCCTATGAGATATATGAAATCGTCAATTTGGCTGACGTTTTGATAACCGATTACTCAAGCGTATTTTTTGATTTTGCAAACACCTCAAGAAAGATTGTCATTTTCAACTATGACGAGGAGGAGTATCTCTCCTACCGCGGCTTCTACTTCCCTTTAAGCGATTTGCCATTTCCCAAAGTCAGAAATGTCGATGAGCTGGTTTCGGAGCTGAACTCGCCTAAGGAATATGATGACGGGGCATTCATCCAAAGGTTCTGCACTTTTGACAATCCTCATGCTGCATCAAACATCTGCCGGCACATCTTCAAGGGAGACAAATTATCCAGGGAGGTCAGCATCCAAAACGACAAGCCGAATGTCCTGATTTATGGAGGGCCACTTGAGGATACAGATTCGCTGATTGAACTTTTGGACAGTGCGGATTTCGACAGCTACAACTTCTTCCTGACATTCAATCCATGGGATGACAACATCAAAAATAATTATTCAGCGATATTTTCCAAATTCCCGAAAGGCATTGAGTATCTGCCATTCAAATCCAATCTGATTCCGACATTTAAGGAGAAGCTTGATTATGACAAATATTTCAGGAAAGGCAGTGACATGAAAATGCCGGATACGTTGAGGAAACTGTTCAAAAGGTCATTTGAAAAGCAATACGGCTCAATAAGCTTCGAGTTCATTCTTGACTTCTACGGATTGAATCCGGACGTATCACTGATTTTTGCCAATTCATCCCAGGACAAGATAATCTGGCAGCACACAGACCCGACAGGCAGGATAAATCAGAATGTCTTGAGGGAAATCTATGACGAATTTGACCTTGTCGTGGCTGACAGTGAAGAACTGGCAGATAAAATCGCCAGCATTTCCAATAAAGACAATTTAAAAGTTTGGTAAATTCCACTTTTTTTCTATAAACCGCCAGATTTTAAAAAATATTTTATATTACTAAAAACATACTATTAATATTGTGAAATTTTAGTAAAATTGAGGTTTTACTATCCCTACAGGAGTTTTGAAATGAGAACAAGAGTTAGTGTTATTATTCCCGTGTATAATGTCCATGAATTCTTAGAGGAGTGTGTTGACTCGGTATTGGCACAAACCATCAATGATATGGAGCTGAACGATGGATATGAAAGAAATCTTCAGATTATCCTGGTTGATGACGGATCAACCGACAGCAGCCCGCAGATAGCCAAAAGATATGCCCTCGAACATGAGAATGTGGAATATGTCCATGAGGAAAATCAGGGATTGGGCCATGCGAGAAACTACGGATGCGAATTTGCAGAGGGAGATTACATAATCTTTCTTGATTCGGATGATGTGGTGCCTCCGAATGCCTATGAATGGATGTATACAGCAGCCGTCAAAAACGAAAGCGACATGACAATAGGAAACGTGTGGAGATTCAAGTCTTCAGGAGCCCTGATGTCCAACATACACCAGGTTGCTTTCAACGGCCTGAAGGATGTGACACACATCACAGAATCTCCTGAACTGTTCTATGACACCACTGCCTGGAACAAGATGATTAAAAAAAGCTTCTGGGACGAGCATGACTTCAAGTTCCCCGAAGGAATCCTGTATGAGGACATACCGGTAACCATACCGATGCACTTCTTGGCAAACAACGTTTCCCTTGTTCATGAAAACTGCTACATGTGGAGGATAAGGGAGGGACTGTCCAAATCAATCACCCAAACAACATCCGAGACCAATAACCTCAAGGACAGGCTCTTTGTAATGGGTGAGGTCGACAGGTTCTACAGGGAAAACGTGGATGACGAACGCCTCCACCATGTCAAGAACATGAAATGGCTCAAGAATGACCTGATGATATTCATCAACAAGTTGAGAAGTGTTGATGAGAATGAATCTCAGGAGCTGATGAAAGGAATGCAGGAATATGTCAGGGACAACATCAATCCCGACGATTTCAATTACCTGAACGAGTTCGACAGCCTGAAATACGAATACCTGATGAAGGGTGATTTCACCAGACTGGTCGGGGTGCTGGATTTCCAATACGAAACAATGAAGGTGACCAAGGTCTATCAGAAAAACTCACATGTGATGTTTGACGCCGATGCAGACATATTCAAGAAATCCCCGTTCTGCATTGACCGGTTCATAAGGGAATCCCCCAACTTCAAGTACATCCAGAGTGTGCAATATGGCGAAGAGGCAATTGAAATCCGGGGATTCAGTGTGATTCCCGGAATGGACATCAAAAAATTCTCGGACAGGCAATACTCGTTCTGGCTGGTAAACAGCAGAAGCAGAAGGAAAATCCCATTGAGGCATGAGGATGTCGAAACGGGAGACATAAAGTCATTCGACATCCGTTTCGGAAGGTCATTTTCATATGACTCATCAGGCTATAAGGTAATCATCCCATATGAGGATCTGAACAATAATCCCGATTTTGAAGGGGAAAACAGAATTCTGGTGTCATTCACCCAGGAAGACATCAATTACAACTTCTTTGCAGGTTCGGCAAGAGCCGATGTGCGCAAAGACACTGATTCGAAAGCAAACATCTACAGGGATACCTATTTCCAGTTCAAGTACACACCGAAAAATGAGATTGTCATTGATGTGATGTCCTTGAAGAGCAAATTTGAAAGGATAGGCATTGAGGATGACAACCTCTGCATACACTCCGGCCGATATGAGGGGGACCTTCTTGCATATTATGAGGCCGATTCGATCAATCCCGAGGAGAAAATCCCCTTTGAGTATGATGAGGCAAAGGGATGCTATAAGCTTTCTGTCGACAGAATCAGGGATTTGGCAGGCAAGATTGTGTTTGCTGATGGAAAGCCTGCAGTATACATGTCAAGGGAACTGCTGACCTTGCATTCAGGATACGGCCAATGCGTCATAGATGCAACCAAAGATTACTATCTGGACATATGCAGATTCGACAGCACCACTGAAATCACGGATATCAAAAAAATCAGCGGGGTTTTTGAGATCACCGCAAGGGCATATTCCGTAAATGAAAACATAAAGTCCGCCTCACTTTACTTCAAGAATCCTTTGAACCAAAGGAATACTGTTGTATCAAAAGGCAGATTCAGGGATAACGGCGACATTTTCTTCAAGCTGGATCTGTCAAACAAGAAAGTTACAAAGGACCTTTATCATGAAATCCATGACCTGTATGTTGAGTATGAATATGAGGGAGGCAAATTTTCAACGGGTCTTCACCTGTTGAAGGATTATGATGAGGTCTACTCCAAGGATGTGCATACATATAGGGTATGCAGAAGGGAAATGGGCAGGCTTTGCGTGGAGGTTACAAGAATATGGCCTATTTATGAGGACACTCCCGGCAAAAGGCTGAAACATTCGAAGCTGAGCTACAGGCTTTTCCTGAAATTGCCTATGCACAAGAAGCGTGTCGTCTTCGAATCGATGTGGGGGGAAAAGTACAGCTGCAATCCGAGATACCTTTATGAGTATATCGACAGGAACCATCCTGATTGGGAATGTGTGTGGGTGTTGAACGACAAGCACATCCCGGTCAACGGAAATGCAATCCGTACAATGAGATTCTCGCTGCAGTATTTCTATTACATGGCCACATCAAAGTATTTTGTCAACAATGTCAATTTCCATGAGCACTATGCAAAGAGGCCCGGCCAGATTGAGATACAGACCATGCACGGAACACCCCTCAAGACATTGGGTCTTGATGTGGCAGCCGACTTTCCGACAAAGATTGTGGAGAAAAAGTTCCTTCGCAAATGTGGCCGCTGGGATTATCTGACAGTTCAAAGCGATTTTGTGGCTAACATCACACAGAGATGTTTCAGATTCAAGAAGACCTTCCTGAAGCATGGATATCCGAGAACAGACATCCTATACACTAAAAACAATCCGGATGACATTGCCGATTTGAAGGAGAAGATGGGTCTTCCGCGTGACAAGAAGGTCATACTTTATGCCCCTACATGGAGACTCAGAAACAAGTTTGACTTGATGATCGACCTGGATTCGTTCAAGAAATCACTGTCTGATGACTACATCCTGATATTGAGGCTCCATCATTTCTCAGCCCGGGGATGGAAGCAGCCTCCTAAGGACGACTTCATCTATGACCTGACGGATTATGATTCGGTTGAGGAATTATACCTCATTTCGGATATATTGGTTACCGATTATTCCTCTGTAATGTTTGACTATGCGATTCTCGACAGGCCAATCTTCTTGTTCACATATGACATGGAGGAATACAGGGACAAATTGAGGGGAATGTATTTTGACATTGAGGAGCTGCCTCCGGGACCGCTGGTATATACCTCAAAGGAACTTGAAGAGGCAATAATCAATATTGACCAGACGGAAAAGGATTCCAAGGCCCTGAGACATAGGTTCCAGGAGGAATTCCTTACATTCGAGTGCGCCAACTCATCCGAAAAAATATTTGCCGACGTGATGAAGGACCAGAAAGAGGGTATCCTGAGCAGAATATTGAGTAGGATATTTCCATGAAACCTTGGATATTCGGCCATTTTAAAAAAGATTAATAATGGATGGAATTCATATATTATATCATTAGATGCTTTTGGTGAAAAATTATGAAAGTAGGTGTTATCGGAGCGGGCAGTTTAGGTACGGCACTGGCTCAGACAATAGCTAAAAATGCTGAAGAGGTTATTCTGCACTTGAGAAGGCAAAGCCTTGCAGACGATATAAACGATACCGGATTCAACAGAGAATATTATCCCAACGTGAAATTATTGGATAACATTGCTGCAACCTGCGATTTGAATGCTTTGGTTGATTGTAAAGTCATATTCCTGTCCATACCATCTTCCGCATTCAGAAAGACACTGGATGATTTGAAGGGTGTTGTCTCAAAGGACACGATTCTGGTGACAACAGCAAAGGGAATTGAGTATCCTTCACTTAAAACCATGGGCAGGCTCATTGAAGAGTACTTTGATGACAGTTATGTTGCACTGTCAGGGCCTAATTTCGCTTCGGAGATTGTCCTGAACCTTCCGACAGTTTCAAACATTGCATCCAAAAACCGGGGCAATGCCGAAATTGTTAAGGAAGTGCTGTCCACAAACCAATTTAAGGTAAAGATAATCGATGACGTCATCGGTCTTGAAATCAGCGGCATCATCAAGAACATCAATGCCATAGCCAACGGGATATGCGAGGGCATGAGCGTTAATGAAAATGCAAGATATGGTGTCTTGACAAAAGGATTTGAAGACACAATCAATATTATAGAAAGTATTGGGGGCAAATCCACAACCGCAAGTGAATACTGTGGTTTTGGGGACTTGGTTTTAACTTCCACCTCATTTGAAAGTAGAAATCACACCCTTGGAATGTTATACGGCCAGAGATTGATAGTTGATGAAAAGGCAAGCGGAATAGTCTTTGAAGGAAAGAACTCCATCATGGCCATCAAGGACATATGTGACAACAACGGCATTGAAAGCGTGATTGTTGACTTTGTTTATGAAATAATTGTAGAGCATGAACTTCCGAAAATCGCCTTTAAAAAATTATGGGCGAATATAGAATGACATATCAGGTGAAATAATGATCGGCGTAATATTGGCTGCTGGAATGGGAACAAGACTGATGCCCCTTACAAAAGAAATTCCAAAGGCCCTGCTTAAGATTAATGAAACTACATTGCTTGAAAGAATGATTAAAAACTGCATTGGTGCAGACATAACAAAATTCATTGTAATTGTAGGCTACAACAGGGATAAGGTGATTGACCTGTGCCCTGAAATAGCTGAAAAATATGATGTTGAAATCAGGACACTTGTCAATGAACAGTATGATGTGACCAACACATCAGTTTCAACATTCATTGCATCCAGCTTGATAGGGGAAAATCCGGAAGACTTCATTCTGGTGAACGGCGACAATGTGGTCGACCCCGAAATCATACTGAGGATTGCGGAATGCCCGCATACCGGGATGATAATAGACAACTTCAAGGAGTTGAATGAGGAATCCTTCAAGATAATAATCGATGATGAAACCTTCAATGAGGACAAAAGCATATCCAATGGCAATATCAACTCCATTGGAAAGGGTCTTGACATAGAGTCTTCAAGCGGCGAGTTCATTGGCGTTTCAAAAGTCATCGCCGGTGACATAGCCCAATTCAATGAAATCTTATCCAAACTGATTGACGAGGACCCTCAAAATTATTATGACTTCGCCTATAAGGACTTAAGCAATGTCAAAACCATTGACTTTGTCCTGACAAACGGTTTGAAATGGACAGAAATTGATGATCACAGAGATTGGGAAATAGCTCAAAATCTTGTAATGGAATTGGAAAAGGTGTAATAGATGTATAAAAAGATTTTACTTCCGACAGACGGTTCAAATTATGCAGAAAAGGAAGCCGAAAGGGCAACAAAATTGCTTGCTGATGGCGGGGAAGTTATTGTCCTGTCAGTTGCAGGCAAGCTTACATCATCTGCATTTCAATCAAGGTCAAACGTGAAAAAGGTCAATAAGGGATTGTACAAGGAAGCAGAGGATAATGTTGAACACATGCTAAAACAGTTTGATGAGACTGTTAATGTTCGCGGCATGGTTGAAGTTGGTTTTCCGGCAGAAACCATCATAGATGTTGCAAACAGGGAAGATGTGGATCTGATTATCATTTCAGCTTCCGGAAAAAGCGGACTTCACAGGTTTATTCTGGGAAGCGTCACCGAAAAGGTTCTGAAAACATCAGAAATCGATGTATTGTTGGTTCCAAGCAAATGAAAAAGGTATTCTTATGGATAAGAAGATTAAAATACTAATAATTGCAGTGTTTCTAATAGGTATCGGCTCATACCTATACATTTCCGCCAATTCGCATGATACCATGATAGAGGTTACAAGCGGTTCAAAACTGAAGAACGGTGACTTCTTCACTGTACTCCTTAAGGACAATTACCGCAATGTCTATCCCAATGAGGTCATCAACGTGAAGATACTTGATGATTCAGGATGGGCACATTACTTCAATGCCACTACCGATGAGACAGGCAAGGCGAGCGTATTGCTTGAGGGTATGGAAAACGGCAATTACACTGTTCATGCAAACTTCACAGGAACACTGTTCTTACATAAATCCAGGTCCGTCAGCAGCCTGGAAATTAATGATGGGATGAATTAGGAATTAAAGGTAGGTAATTATGAATATAACAGTTATTGGTACAGGTTATGTAGGTCTTGTAACAGGAGCATGCTTTTCTAAAATGGGAAACAAGGTTTATTGTGTGGATATCGATGAGGCAAAGATTGAAGGACTGAAAAATGGCATTTTGCCGATTTTTGAACCTCATTTGGGAACAATCGTTAAGAATTCCCAGGAAAAGAGGGATTTGATATTTACAACTGAAATCAGGGAGGCGCTTGATGATACAGACATCATCTTCATCGCTGTTGGAACACCGATGGCGGAGGATGGAAGTGCAAACCTTGATTATATCTTCTCATCAGCCACAGACATCGCCGAAAACATTACACATGATTCTTTGGTCGTAATCAAGTCCACAGTACCTATCGGAACAGGCTTCAAGGTCAAAAAACATATTGAGGACTTGCTGGCAAAAAACGGCTCCGATGTCAGAATAGAAATCGCTTCAAATCCGGAGTTCTTAAAGGAAGGAAGGGCCATTGAAGACTGCATGCATCCGGACCGCATTGTAATCGGAGCGGAAAATCCGGAAGTCTTCGAAACGTTGAAGGACCTGTATTCATCATTTGTACTGAACCATGACAGATTCGTTTTGATGGATGTGAAATCCTCTGAAATGACAAAATACGTTGCAAACGCAATGCTTGCAACCAAAATATCATTCATGAATGAGATAGCCAACATCTGTGAAGTGACCGGCGCTGATGTTCAGAAGGTCCGTTTGGGAATAGGTTCAGATAAGAGAATAGGATATGATTTTATCTATGCAGGATGTGGATATGGGGGAAGCTGTTTTCCAAAGGATGTCCAGGCACTGATCAATACGGCACAGACCAATGGATACGAACCTGAAATCCTGTCCCATGTTGAAAAGGTCAACAAGAGACAGAAGATGGTTCTGGTAAATAAGATTGTCGACAGATTCGGCGAGGATTTGAACGGACTGACCTTTGCCGTTTGGGGCCTTTCATTTAAGCCGGGAACTGATGATGTGAGGGAAGCCACATCTCTTGTTGTAATATCAGAACTTGTCAAAAGAGGTGCAAAGGTTAAGGCATATGATTCCCAAGCAACAGAGGAGTTCAAAAAGGCCATCGGTGAAGAATATCTGAATGCAATCGAATTTGCAGACAACAGGCATGATGCCTGCGTTGATGCAAATGCCCTGATACTTATTACGGAATGGAAGGAATTCAGAAACCCTGATTTCAATACACTATCCGATATACTGAAGGAAAAGGTTATCTTTGACGGAAGAAACATATATGATAAGAAAATACGGAAAATGAATTTTGAATTATACCAGATAGGTTGTTAAGTGTGTTATTATGAAAACTGCTGTTTTAATTCCCTGTTACAATGAGTCCGCCACCATCGAAAAGGTCGTTAAGGATTTCAGGCGTGTCATGCCCGATGCCGATATATATGTATATGACAACAACTCAACGGATGGAACCGATGAGATTGCAAGAGGCGCAGGGGCAATTGTCAAGTATGAATACAAGCAGGGAAAGGGCAATGTCGTGAGAACGATGTTCAGGGAAATCGTTGCCGATTGCTATATCATGGTGGATGGCGATGATACATACCCTGCGGAGGCCGCCGTTGAATTCGAACGGCTTGTACTTAACGGCGAAGCGGATATGGTTATCGGAGACAGGCTCTCTTCCACATATTTTGAGGAAAACGACAGGCCGTTTCACAATACCGGGAACAGGGTGGTGCGCAAGTTCATCAATACGTTCTTCAAGAGTGACTTGAATGACATCATGACAGGAATGAGGGCATTCAGCTACAATTTCGTCAAGTCATTCCCGATATCGTCCAAGGAATTTGAAATTGAAACTGAAATGAGTGTATTCGCACTTATCAACAATTTCAAAATCAAGGAAATCCCCGTGGAATATAGGGACCGTATAGAAGGAAGCGAATCAAAGCTTAATACATATAAGGACGGTTACAAAGTAATCAAGATGATTTTCTCCCTGATACGTGATGAAAGGCCGTTGCTATACTTCTCATCAGTTTCCCTGATTCTTCTGGTGATTGCAGGAATACACTTCTTCCCGATATTGTTTAAGTTTTTCAGTACAGGCGTTGTCTTGCGGATTCCATCATTGATAGTCATCGCAACAGTAGTTATTGTAGCTACAGTAATATTCTTTACAGGAGTAATCCTGCATGTTCTCAAAAAACAGCACGCAGACGAACTGGAACACCATCTCATCCTGCTCAATGAAATAAATAACAAAGAGGATTAACTTGATTGACACCCTATTCAGAAAAAGGACTGACAACATATATCTTCAGTTCTTCAGATATATCTTTGTTGGCGGAACGGCTTTTGTTGTTGACTTTTTCTTTTTGTATTTCTTCAGCGACATCTGCGGAATATACTATCTGATTTCAGCCGTTTTGTCATTCATAATATCCGTTCTGGTAAATTACATAATGAGCACCAGATGGGTATTCAATCAGGACAACATCGACAATAAGGTTCTGGAGTTCAATTTGTTCATATTGATCAGTTCAATCGGATTGGTCTTTACTGAAATCCTGCTTTATTTCTTCACAGACATTTGCGGGTTGTACTATCTGATTTCAAAGGTGATATCTGCAGCCATTGTCCTTTTCTGGAACTTCATTGCAAGAAGGGTGATGTTCTATGGAAAAAATTTCTTATGATTTAGTCCAGATGCCTCCTATTTTTTAATAATTATTTATTTGAACGTATTAACGTTCAATAATCAACATTGCAGAACACATCAAATCTGAATATAAATACATAAATATATAAAGCAACATAAAATTATATGGTAGATTTTTTCTACAATATAGTTATAACTATTTGGTGTTTAAAAATGAATAAAAAGATAGGTTTTGTATTAGTTTTAATCCTCGTATCTTTAATGATGCTAGGTACTGCAAGCGCAGGATTATTTGACTTCCTGGGAGGAAACAATTCCAATCAAACCGCAAACGACAACAGCACTCTCGTTGTAGGTTTTGATGCTGAATTCCCTCCATATGGATATAAGAACGACAGTGGAAACTACACAGGTTTTGACTTGGATTTAGCAAAAGAAGTATGTGCAAGGAACAACTGGACTTTCAAAGCTCAACCAATCGATTGGGATGCTAAAGATGCTGAATTGGACTCAGGTTCTATTGACTGTATCTGGAACGGATTCACAATTGACGGAAGGGAAAACGAATACCTCTGGTCCAACCCATACTTCGACAACAAACAGATTTTCGTTGTAAAATCTGACTCAAATATCAGTAGTATTGATGATCTAAGTGGAAAAGTTGTTGAAACACAAAAAGACTCATCTGCATTAGCTGCTCTTAAAGGAGACAACAAAACTATTGCAGACAAATTCAAACAATTAACCGAAGTGGCTGACTATAACACTGCACTAATGGATTTAGAATCCGGTGCATGTCAGGCCGTTGCAATGGACATTGGTGTTGCACAATATAATATTGCAAACAAAAACACAACAACCAACTTCACAATATTAGACCAACACATTACTACCGAAAAATATGGTATAGGATTCAAGAAAGGCAATACTGCATTGAAAGACCAAGTGCAATCCACTTTAGATGAAATGTTTAAAGACGGCACTGTCGTGAAAATCGCAGAAAAATACGGTATCTCACAGGATGCCCTAATCCAACCATAAGTTAATTAGTTTAAGAAGGGAGAATGGGAATGATATTGAGTACGGTCATACAACAATTGCTTGAAGGTATGATTACCTCCATAGAAATATTCTTGCTTACTCTTTTATTCTCTCTTCCTCTCGGTTTGGCTGTAGCCGGAGGAAGAATGAGCAGATTCAGACCGCTCAGATGGCTGATGAAGTTGTATATTTCTATCATGCGGGGAACACCTTTGATGTTACAGTTGATTGTTGTATTCTTTGCACCATATTATGTATTTGGAATTAGTCTTTCAACTGAATACAGATTTGTTTCCGTTATTATTGCATTCACTATTAATTATGCTGCATATTTCGCTGAAATCTATCGAGGGGGGATTGAGTCAATTAATAGTGGGCAATATGAGGCCGCTCAGGTATTGGGTTACAGTAAACTTGAAACATTTTTCATAATCATAATGCCTCAAGTGGTTAAAGTCATTCTCCCTTCAGTAACTAATGAAGTTATTACTCTTGTAAAGGACACTTCACTTTCATTTGTTATTGCAATTCCTGAAATGTTCACAGTGGCCAAACAGATTGCGGCTGCAGATGCATCCATCGCTGCACTGCTGGTGGCAGGTATATTCTATTACGTATTCAATATAATCGTTGCTTTTGCAATGGAACATCTGGAAAACAGACTGGATTATTATGAATAGGGGGAATATTTAATGAGTTTGCTTAAAATTAAAAATCTTAAAAAAAGTTTTGATGATAATGTTGTCTTAAAGGATATTTCTCTTAGTGTTGAAAAGGGTGAGGTATTGGGCATTATCGGACCATCAGGATCAGGCAAATCAACTCTGCTTAGATGCATAACAGGTTTGGAGCAAGAGGATAGCGGAGTAATCGAATTTGAAGGGACTTTTGGACTGGTTTTCCAAAACTTCAATCTGTTCCCACACCATTCAGTAATGAAAAACATAACCAATGCACCGATTAGGGTTCAGAAAAGGAAAAAGGATGAAGTCTTCAAACATGCACGCGAACTTTTGAAGAAAATGGGTCTTGAAGACAAGGAAGATGCTTATCCATGCGAATTGTCAGGAGGCCAGCAGCAGCGTGTCAGTATTGCAAGGGCTTTGGCAATGAATCCGGATATCCTGTTCTTTGACGAACCGACATCAGCTCTTGATCCTGAGCTGACAGGGGAGATCTTAAACGTCATCAAGGAGCTTGCCGCCGAGAATATGACAATGGTGATTGTCACTCACGAAATGGCTTTTGCCCGAAATGTTGCCGATACAATAATATTCATGGATGAAGGCGTCATTGTTGAAGAGGGTTCTCCTGAAGAGGTTTTCTCATCTGACAATCAGAGAATGAAGGATTTCCTAGGTAAATTCTACGACTGAATTCCACCTACATTTTTTTTATTTATTTTGATATTTTTCATCACCACACTTTTTTCCGTTAATCTATTCATATAATTGGATAACTATATTAAACATTGTGTGTAAACTATTATTATCAAACTATTGTTTTGAAGGTGTTAGCCTAATGAAATGTCCGAGCTGTAATACGGAAAACAATGAGGGTGCCAAATTTTGTAAAAAATGCGGTACCGCATTGAAAAACAACAAGATTAATCATGAAGAAATGATTAAGTCAATGAGTAACGATAAATCAGACAACACTACCAAAATAATTATTGTTGCATTGATTATTGTGGCTATAGTCCTGGCAGGTGTTTTCATATATCTTCAAGGCTTTGGCCATCATGATTCACAGGCACAGAATGCATCAGCCAGCAAAGGCAATTCATCTGTCAGCCAAAGTGATTCAGCATCCAATCCTGTTAAATCTGCTACACCAACTTCTTCCGAACCGGAAAAGACAGCAAAATCCACAAATCCTATTAAGATACAGGGTGGAAGTTTCTCTACTGGAAGTGCGGATGCAGATAAGACTTATGCATCCATCTATCTTGGAAAGCAGCATGCCGGTGAAAAGGTTATAGTCCAGATTTGGTATAGCAGGGACGGCAATACACTAAACCATGGTAATATGGTTCCAGTGACAGTGCATTCCGACGGTTATGTGGAACTGTCCAGTGCCGATGCATATAAATATTATCCGGATTATGCAACAATTAATGTATATGATAGCAATTCTAATTTATTAGATACTCAGAGTGTATCTTTATCTCCAACTAGCGGTACTCAAACATTCTGATTGAGTACTCTTTTTTATTTTTTCAACAGGGCCCTTTAATTTAATCAACTTTTAAACTATCTTATTTTTGTCATTTTCAATTAAAAAATTAAAATCAGACATGTTTTTAAACAATTGACAATGCAGGTGAGTGCTTACACTCGAAAAACTTTATAAACTAATGTTATGATATATATGAAAGGTGTTAAAATGAGAAGAATAATTCTGGTTTCATGCTTGATGTTCATTGCATTGGTGGGTGTTGCATTCGTTTCCTCTGCCTATGAGGATGGCAATATGGGACAATTGAATGCTTTCCATCACGGCGGCAGCACCAATCATTCGGATTCGGACAGCTCTTC
Source organism: Methanobrevibacter sp. (assembly GCF_045644645.1). Classification (GTDB taxonomy): domain Archaea; phylum Methanobacteriota; class Methanobacteria; order Methanobacteriales; family Methanobacteriaceae; genus Methanocatella. Next base: position 18,427 of record NZ_JAZRHE010000150.1, on the reverse strand, counting down.
GGATTATGATCTTCCGGCTTCAGCCCATCCAATGAAATCCCCAGGCCATGGCTTGTGGTTCTTAGTCCACCATAGAGGTGTCTGAATAAATTCATATGCCGCCCCCTATCATATCTTTTCTTCATGATGCAACCGATTTGCATATTATCCTTTTGGAAATGGAAAATATTTATAAATAGAATCCACCATAAAAATAAGTATATACACAAATAATCTACTTATAATAAATGTTAAGTGTGTTTAATTATGTCTAAACCGAAAATTTCAATTATTCTCCCGGTATATAATGTTGAGGATTATTTAAGCGAAACATTGGATTCGATATTGGGCCAGTCCATGATTGATGAAATCGAAGTGATAATGGTTGATGACGGTTCAACCGATGAATCAAGATACATCATTGAAAGGTATGCCCTTGACCATGACAATTTTCATGCCTACCACAAGGAAAATGAGGGTCAGGGGATTGCAAGAAACTATGCCCTGGGCCTTGCAAATGGAGACTACATTCACTTTTTGGATTCGGATGACTATCTGCCTCCTGATGCCTATGAAACATTATACGGCATCGCTTCAAAAAACGATTCCGACTTCGCAATAGGAAACGTCCTAAGATTTGCCAGATACAATGAATGGGATGATATCCTTTTCAAGAACAGCTACGGGGACATTACAGAAGTGATTGATTCCACATCACTGGATCAGATGCCGTCCCTGATATGGGATACGATAACATGCAACAAGCTCTATAAGCGGGAATTCCTATTGGAAAACAACATCAGATTCCCGGATAAAAAGATCTCATTTGAAGACATTCCATTTTCCCTGGAATCGTATATACTGTCCGACAACATTTCCATCACTCCGGAAGTATGGTATTACTGGAGACTAAGAAGCAACAGAACCTCCACGACACAGCAGGACCTGGATGTGTCAAACATCAGGGACAGGCTGGAAATATTAAGAGCGATAAATGAAATGTTAATCAGTTATGATGTTAATCAGGATATAGTCAATGAGGAATATTCGAAATGGCTTGACCATGACTTGAAGTTTTTCATAAAACGATTCGACCATTTTCCCAAAAAATATCACAAAGAGCTCTTTGAGGAGATATATGATCTGGTCAAGCTGATGCCGACCGAGATAATTGAGGATTTGAACACATACAAGAAGGCAATATTTAAGATGGTTCTCAACAGGGATTTCGAAAGCTTCATTCGCTTTGCGCCCATGGAAAATGAGCTGTTTGAAAATCCGCACATTCCCGATTTTATCGATGACGAGTATAAAGGTTATTTTGATTTCAAAAGATCCGTGAAAGATGAGGAGCTGATTGCTGAGCTTGCGGATATTGAATCTGATGAAAGCAACATATATCTGGAATTCAGCGGAAAGATCAACTATCTTTCGGATGACTATAAGTATGAGGTTTCAGCGGATCTCATGGAAAACGGCAGCAGATGCCCCCTTGAGGTTGATGGCTCCAGGATAGTAATTCCGTTTGACGTCATCAAGGATAAAAATCACACGAATATTGAAGTCCGCTATAAGTTCAATGACTTTACCAAGGAATGCCTCCTGAAAAACAGGCACAGGCAATCAATAGAATTTGAAGATTTCTATCTGGATTTGGATATGGGAATCAATTCCCATCTATTCATTGACATAAGACATAAGGCGGATAATGAAATTGAAATCACTGACATAACCTATGACGATGGCGATTTCATTCTCAGGGGAACTTCAGGAGATAGGGTCAGCCAGGTTCATGTTGAAAATGTCATTAGCTTTAATCGGATAAGCTGTCCTGTTGAATATCAGGACCAATTGACATTCAGAATTTCTGGAAGTGACCTTTCGAATGCCGCAGTTAAGAAATGGGAGATAAACTGCAGTGAATGCCCTAATTCAATTAGGCTATCAAGGTCCTTTGAATTCTTCAGAAGTCATGACAAGACCAGATTCATAAATTCAAGAAATAAGATATTGATCGAGCATGACGTTTACAATCCTTTTGAGATATTAAACGAATTCAATGACCAGGCCAAGGAATGGAAATCCGAGATTTCATCCCTGAAAGGCGAAAAGTCAAAATTGACTTGGGAAAATGATAAGCTAAAAAGAGAGAATGCCGAACTGAACGGCAGAATTTCCGAATTCAAATCACGTAAGGTAGTTAAGATTGCTGATAAGTTAAAGTTAAATTAGATGAGTGAAAATATGTTGAAGTTGTCTGTAATAATTCCGGTGTACAATATTGGAGACAAATTGCATGATGCGCTTGACTCAATCAGAAACCAGACACTGGGCTTTGAAAATATCGAAGTGATTTTTGTCGATGACTGTTCCATCGACAACAGCTCTGAAATTATTGAAGAGTTTTCCGATTCATATGACAATGTGAAATCAGTCCGTCTTGATGAAAACAGCGGTTTTGCTGGAAAACCCCGTAATCTGGGCATCCGAAATGCCACAACAGACTATTTGATGTTTTTGGATCCTGACGATATGTTTCTGGAAACCGCATGCGAAACACTGTATGGCAATATCGCAGATACAGCTTTGGATGTGGTTTCGGGAAATTACATATGGAATCATGGCGACATAAAACTCAACAACCGCTGGCACAATATTGAATTGACAGATGGAGCTCTGGAAATCAGGTCAATAGATGAGGAACCTAACCTGTTCGCACTGCCCCCATCGGTATGGACGAAAATCTTTAGAAGGGAATTTGTCCTGAATAATGACATCACATTTCCTGAAGGCATACCTGGCCAGGATTTTGTCTTTGTTGTCAATAGCCTTTTGAGGGCTGATGGAATCAGGTTTGTTGATGTGCCTGTCATCAACTATTTTCAGGGAACGGATGAGGATAAGCACAAGTCAGTGACTTCAAACAGGACAAAAAAACTTTTATTCGGATATATAACTGCATTCAACAAGGCATTGGAATTGTTTGAAGACCGTGAGGAATTTCATAAGTATGCGCTTTCCACCAATCTGCCCTTCTGGGTCAAGCAGCTTTCGGTGTCCAACATCTCGGCAAATGACAAGATTGACGCTGTAAGGTATGCAAGGCCCCTTTTTGTCAGATATGGGGAATTGGATAATCTGAATCCTCCCAGGGATTATGAAGCCTTCTTTGAAAGGGTGGTTGAAAAGGATTATCATGGCGCAGTGGGGCTATGTGAAAGAATAGCTTTAAACCTTCCTGAAAATGATTTCAACATATATTCCAAAGTCAAAGAGAGGGAAATTATCCTATTGAACTGCTCCGGCAATGACGAATCGATTTTCAATCTGGCTGGGCTATTTGGGAACAGTGAATTCTCACTGTCTGTTTTGGATGTGAGTCCCGCTGATGATTTCAGACAATTGAAAAACAGGCATCCCGACATGATCAACTGTTTTGAGTATTATGCCAAAAGGAATTCGCTAAACCCCGATTGTGAAGATTATCGTGTTGAGAACAGCAGCTATTACACTTCAGATGGATTCAATTACCTCACCTTTGATTTGGAAAATGACCGATATGAGCTGTATGACCGTTTTAACAACGGCAGGATTTACTTTGAAGGCATGAATGACTTTTATGATTATTTCATTAGCCAACATTGCCTCAACTTATCTGAAAAGCCATTTTTAATCAGCGCTTACAGTACAGATTATGACATCAGAAATGTTGACTCCAGTCTGGCGCATAAGATTGAAGTGATTCATGGCAATCTGCAAAAGCCGGATTTGCAGGAACTTAATTTGGATGCATTGGTTGTGGCTGAGGATTGCGATAAAATCATTGATGTGAATTCGAATGATGCTATGGAATGGCAAGACCTGTTCAAGAGAATATACCTTAAAGAAAGAAATGACTACTATGACCGTCAGGACCAATTGGATAAACTCAATATTGAAAACAAGCAACTGAAGGAAAAGCTGGATGAATATAAAAAAGTCAACGACGAATTGCTGAATTCAACAAGTTGGAAGATTACAAAACCCTTACGGAGCATGCGTAAACTCAAAAGATAACTATCATGACTGAAATTTCTGTTATTCTACCTGTTTTTAATGGTGAAAAATATATCAAGAAAGCCGTTCAATCTGTTCTTAATCAGTCAATGGGCGATTTTGAATTGATTGTTGTCAATGACGGGTCAACCGACAGCACATCAGACATCGTGAGCGGCTTCGATGATGAAAGGATTGTTCTGCTCAACCAGGAAAATCGGGGCCCTGGCGCTGCCAGAAACAGGGGCCTTGAGATAGCCTGCGGCAGGCATGTGATGTTTTTGGATTCGGATGACTGGTTTTGCGAGGACGCATTTGAAATTGCCTGCGGAGAGGCCAGAAAAAACAACACTGACATCTCAATATTTCAGATAATCAAATATGATTCGGGCACCTACTCCCAAAACGATTGGTTTAACCTGAACAATTTTGACGAGACCTTTGAAAACAGAATCTTCAATCCCCATGAATGCAGGGATTTTCTCTTTGACATATCCGTAAGTGCCTGTCAAAAGATTTTTAAAAGGCAATTCCTGAATGAAATCAACGCAAAGTTTCCGGAAGGCATCTATTTTGAGGACATGCCATTCTTCTTTTATACGTTCCTGAAGGCAGAGAGAATATCGATTATAAAAAGGCATCTCTATGTCAGGCAGAAGCATCCCGGCTCCATCACCGAATCTGTCGACAGCAAATTCTTGGATACCGTTCCTGCCGGCCAGATTTTAATGGACATTTTTATTGAAAATGACTGCTATGATATGTATAAGTTTGATCTGCTTGCCTTTAAAATCAATGGTCCTCGATATGCTTTAATGGGCATTGAAGAAAAATACAAAAAGCAACTCTATATGCTGATTAAAAAGGACTACGAAGCGATTAAATTGACTCCATATTATGACGATTATCTTGATAATCTGGGGCCTGTAAAATGGAAATTCTTCACAGACATTTTAAGGTCAAATGACTATGATGAGTTCAGGACCTTGAACCAGACAAAATCCTCACCTGCAAAGTGACCTATCAGAATTGATGTCAGTGAAATAATAATATAAATTGCAAAGACCTCGATTGGTGTAAACAACAGGAACACTACTGAAAATGCAATTTCGGCCAGATAAAATGCTATTTTTGAATTGTTGACCGGCCTATAGCTTAAGACGCCCAGAATAATTGGTGTAATTATGATGGCCAATATATATAGGAGGGACATTTCAAGGCTGATTAATCCCTCAATCGGCATGTTAAAGAGGTACATAAAGAGATACATCTCCAGAACTCCCAAAAAGAATCCCTGAACGGCTCCGCAGATTGCCTGAGCAAGAGTATGCCTTTTAAGAAGGACTCTTGACCAGATCATAATCGGATATAGGATTCCAAACAATGCGCCGATTGGTCCTAAAAGCATTATCAGGGCTCCGACAGGTCCGCTCAAACCGGTTGTATGGACACTTATTTTCCATCTTGTCGTAATGAGAAGCACAACGCCCGTATTGATGGCATAACATAAAAGCAGCAGGGTCAGGAAACGGTTCAGATTAAGGATCATGCAGAGGAAAAATCCTGCCAGATAGGAAACAACACCGACAACCAATGGGGCATATCTGTCCCCGCGATTTGAAATGTCCTTATCCGTATTGAGCTTTTTTGCCCAATATAAGATGATTGCCATAGGCAGGACTGATGCAAACATTATGGAAACCAGTTCCAAAACCATGAATTCGGACAGGTCAAACCCATTGGCATCAAAGGACAACGTTAGACAAATTATCAAAAATAAGGGTATGCATATTATGGGAGGATTGGTGACTGTTGATATTATCTCTGCAATCTTTAGCTTTTCCATGAAATAATTTATAAAAGCCTTGATTAATAAGCATTGTGAAATTAATTGTTGTCTGTGCAATAGTTGTCAATGCAACAATTTATATATGATGAGGAAGTAATAACAATACCATGAAATCACTAGTAGTTTATTACTCAAGAACAGACATTACAAAAAAGCTTGCAGAAGAGATTGCAGACAAAGTCAACGCAGATATAGAGGAAATCAAGCCTAAAGTTAATTATCAGGGAAAAATAGGTTATGCACGTGGTGGAAAGGACGCCTTTAGAGAAAAGGTAATTGACCTGGAAACACCAAAATACGACCCGCAGGACTATGATGTGGTCTATCTGGGAACCCCTGTCTGGGCCGGCAAGGCATCAACTCCCCTATATTCATACATCAGGCAGAACGGCACCAATTTTTCAAACGTGAAATTCTTCGTTACAGCAGGAGGAACAGGATTCGATTCAACACTAAAACAGCTGGAAGACAATACCAAAAAACCTCAGGCCACCCTTGCGTTAACAACCAAGGAAGTTAAGAAGGACGACTACTCATTGGAAGGCTTCATTGATTAAAATGTCACTGGAAGAATTCAAGCAAATTGATTCCTCATCCATTCCTGTCGGAAAGCTGATCGTGATGATTGCAAGAGGCCTTCAGATTTATTTGAATCATCATCTTGAGGATTTGGGCATCAATGCAACCCAGCTTCATCTTCTGATTGAAATTTCAAATCAATGCGACATCAATCAGGAAAAGGTATCTGAAAGGTGCAATATCAATAAGGGCGCCGTTGCAAGGTCAATCAAAAAGCTTGAGGATAAGGGATTGGTCATAAGGGAAATTGATGAAAACAACAGGCGCCAGAATAAGGTTTCCCTTACTGAATCTGGCTGGGAAACATTAGACAGGTCCGTTAAAATTTTAAACGGCTGGGAAAATGAAGTGATTTTGGAAAAGGGTTATGTTGAAAAGGGGCTATTGCAAAAGGTCCTGAAGGAAATATCAATCAAAACAATGGAATTGAATCAGGGCGATTAGATGACAAAAAGCAAAAATATTGAAATGATTACTGGAGATCCTAAAAAGGCCATAGTCAAATTGGCCATTCCAATGATGATTTCCATGCTGCTCATTATGCTTTACAATATTGCGGACAGCATTTGGGTTGCAGGTCTTGGCGGAGACGCACTTGCTGCAATCGGATTTATTACACCGCTGTTCATGGTATTGGTGGGCCTTGGAAACGGTATCGGTGCCGGTGCCAATTCATTGATTGCAAGAAACATCGGTGCAAAAAACCCTGCCCAGGCAAACAACGCCGCCCTTCATGCAATCCTGTTGTCAGTTATAGTGTCCATAATATTCACCATCCTAATTGAAGTCTTCATGGTTCCCATCCTACAGTTCATGGGTGCGGGCAACACCATTGAATTTGCAATGAGCTACAGCTACATCATATTCGGATTCCTGTTCATATTCGTTTATTCAGGTGTGGCTTCCGCGATATTCAGGTCCGAAGGGGATATGAGAAGGGCAACAATTGCAATTGCGGTTACGGCCATCATGAACATCATCTTGGATCCGATATTTATTTATATCCTTGATTTTGGAATCGCCGGTGCCGCATGGGCAACTGTGATATCCGCTACACTGTCCTGCCTTGTAATGAGCTACTGGATATGGGGCAAAAAGGACCTCTTCCTTGACTTGTCACCTAAGAACTTCAGCTATTCAAGCCAGATTATGATTGACACCCTTCAGGTTGCAATTCCATCAACACTGGAGAATGTCGTATTTTCCATCCTGGCAATTATTGTCAACAGCATGCTTGTTTTGGCATCCGGAACCACTGCAGTGGCTGTTTATACCGCATCCATGAGGATTGTGCAATTTACAATGATTCCGCTTTTGGGTATTGGAACAGCAGTGCTGACCGTTGCCGGTGTTGCCTATGGTGCACATAACTACAATAACCTGAAAACCGCCCACAGCTACTCAATCAAATTGGGTTTTGCAATTTCAATAGCCTTGGGCGTGGTGATGTTCGTATTCTCATCACAGCTTGCCGGATTATTTGCATATACTGAAGCGAGTGCAGGGCTGGCGCCTGAAATTGCCTCAGCGATATCTGTCCTGAGCCTCTTTGTTCTGGCCATTCCCCATGGGATCATGTCATCCATGATGTTTCAGGGCGTAGGCAAGGGAACATACTCCTTCATAATTACATTGCTTAGGTCATTGCTCCTGGAAAGCGTATTTGCATATGTATTCTGCTTTGTATTCGGATGGGGTGTTGCCGGAATCTACGGCGGAGTGGTCTTCGGCTGTTTTGTCGGAGGAACAGTAGGATACATATGGGCAAAATTCTTCATCAGAAAATTCAAAGAGATATCCCTGCGAAAATATGTTCCCCAAAAGGATTGAGGCCTATTTCACAACAAATTAACATAGGCATTGCCAACCCGGATATATTAACGTGATCAAAATGGAATTCATCTTAAACAACAGGAAATATTCTATCCTAAACCATGAACTGTACATCAACTATCTGATGGTGGACAATTATTTCAGGCACCATTATTCCAAGTATGAGTATGACATTGAATTTGATTTCATCACGCCTCTTCTGGAAAAGGAAAAGGTTGATTTTGAAGACATCATGGAAGGCACAGAAGTCATGGAAGAGCTGATTGAAAAAGAAGAGCTCAACTTCATACCTGCGGGCTTGCAGATAGATGAAATGGAAAACGGCAACTTCAATATCTCCTATCAGGATATGGCCTTCAAGGACATACTGGTGGGTGAAGCAATTCCCTTAATCATTGCACTGTCAGCCCTCTTGAACTACAGGCCTGTCCTGTCCCTGACACAAATTGAAGAGGAACTCAATCATTTCATTAGGCAGTTCAGAATGTACAACAAGGAAAACATGCAATGATTAAAAAAAATAATTCTATAATTTGGATTTGTAGGTTATAAATATTGCAAACAATGAAAGCAGAATTAAAGCTATCGGATTGCCGGTTGCCTTAAGGGTGGCAATGGATTTTTCCGTATGGGCTTTGACGGCATGGTCAAAAACATCAATCTCCTCTTCTTCGAAACTTTCATTTTCATTCAGATTGCGTGTATCGCTTGTCAATGTAGCCTTGTTGATTTTTTCCCCAACGGATATGGCTTTGGTTGTAATGTATAAGAAGACTTCACCATCATCCACAGACAAGCCTCCGATGTACCATATTCCGGTTTCAGGATTGAAAGACCCTTTTGTTGTGGTGTGGCTGACATATATCAAGCCGTCAGGCAGCTCGTCATAGACCCTTACGTTCTTGGCGGTGTCGGGGCCTTTATTTATAACACTGACAATCCATGTCACATGGTCGCCGATGTAGATGTTTTCAATATCCGCATCATTGTCCAGTATCAGATAGGATTTGGATTCCGTTTGAGAGGAAGTCTGGGCTGCTGAGAGATTTTCACCCGCTGACCCAAGGGAATCTGATTCATCAGTGGTTAAAAAAGTAGATTCATCGACGGCTTTTAAATCAGAGGAATCCCTGTCATCCATAGACATGTCTGTTCCGTTCAGGTCATGTGCACTGACGCATGTCAAACCTATGAGCGGTATCATGATCATCAGCAGGATTGCCATTTTATTTCTAATTTAAAAACCCCCTCTGTGCATATTTATAATTCTCATTATTAATAACCTTTTTCAAATTCATGCAAAAATGATCTATTGAGTTGGACTTTATGGCTAAAAGATATGGCAAATTTTAATAATTATGATAAAAAAAGATATTATCAATATCAATTTGTCTTAAAAAGGTGGGGAGAAATGAAAAAAATATTAATGATTGGATTAATCATGATTACAATTTGCATTTCTGCTGGTGCAGTGAGTGCAGAAGGCCTATTTGATTTGTTTGGTGACAAATCGGATACGAAAAATACTGATGACATATTCATTGTCGGATTCAACGGCGATTATCCTCCATTCGGATACAAGGATGAAAACGGAAACTACACAGGATTTGACATAGAGCTTGCAAAGGAAGTGTGCAAAAGAAATAACTGGACATTCAAAGCGCAGCCGATTATTGACTGGAACACAAAACAGATGGAACTGGACAGTAATGAAATCGACTGCATCTGGAGTGAATTTACAATAAACGGAAGGGAGAACAATTACACCTGGTCCGAACCATACTATAACAACACCCAGGTCGCGGCCGTGAAATCAGACTCCAACATCAACGGTCTTGCTGACATGAAGGGTAAGATTCTGGATGTCCAGCAGGGAAGTTCCGTCCTAAACACCATCAGGAACAATGAAACCCTCAACACCACCTTCAAGGAAATAAATGAAGTTGACAGATATGACACTGCATTAATGAATCTGCAGGCGGGAATATGCGATGTCGTGATTCTTGACAATGGAATGGCAAACTATCTGGCTGCGAAACATGATGACATCAAACTTCTGAACGATCCCATATCCGTTGAACAGTACGGCATCGGATTTAAAAAGGGAAACACCAACCTAAAAGACCAGGTCCAAAAAACCCTGGATGACATGTTCAAGGACGGAACTGTGGAAAAGATAGCCCAAAACTACAGCGACTATAAAATCAGCGAAGGTTTAATATTTCCGAAATAACCCAGTCCAAAGTTAAAATATATTAAACAAGAAATGCATAATATTCTTATGGATTTTGAAGAGGACCACAATAATTTCTGCATATACTGCGGCGAGAGATTGGAGCCGGGGCAAAACTTCTGTTCGCAATGCGGCAAGGCGGTATATCATGAGCCAAAACCACAGGCAATCAGAACCCCCTCCAAATATGAATCAAGGATAGATGAGATAGAGCAGGAATACAATCTCAAGCAGGCAAAGGCTTTTGAACTGGTTGAAAAGTCATTCGACCCCACCCACATGTCCTATTCAAAATTTACCTCAGCCATCCGCAAATCCAATCACCTGTTTGCAGGCCAGCTTGAAATCACCCGCAAAATGCTTGAAGTGAATGACGATGACAATGAGATAGTTGCAAAGGAACTTGAAAATAAGATCAGAACCCTGGAAGCATTTGTTGACAAGATTGAAGATTTGATAAATGAGCTTGTGATCCATTTAAGCTCAAACAAAAAGGACAATGAGGACATAGACAATCTCTTTCATGATATGGATGACCTGATTGATTCCGTTAAGGATTATTAATATTATAGGGGTTTTCAATTGAACAATAGTTTTAATATGGAAAGGATATCTGCAATGAGGAAACTTAATTATAGGGATTTGATAATATTTCTCATTCCACTGTTCATCTTCGGCTATTATCTTTATGCCTTAAATCCTGGAATAATGAACTGGGATACGTATTTCCAGTTCCATCAGATAGCGACCAATAAGTTCACCAACTGGCACCCGTTCTTCCACACTTTCATTCTAATGACATGCGTCGAAACGATTGGGGCGGCGATTTCATATCCCATACTGCAGATTTTGACATTTTCAACAATGTGGACGGTCATATGCAAATATTGCAGGGACGATTCCTCAAAAAGCAACAGGACATTCTATCTGCAATGCATAGTCACGTTAATCGTTTGTTCAATACCTCTCAATCCCCTATTTTCCCTATATTTCTATAAGGACACATTATTCAGTTACTTCCTGATGTTTTTATGCTTCCTGATTAAGGTGATACTCGATAAGAAGGGCAGGATAAGCTTCACTTTCATATTGGTATTGGCGGTCACATTGTCATTCGTATCCCAATTAAGATACAACGGGACATTCATCGTTTTAATAATATTAATTCTTTTGTCCGCATATTTCTTCAAAAACAATAAAAAGAGGAATTACCATATCCTGATTCCTGCAATGACAGTGATGTTCATCCTATTGATTTGCTCCTTAAATGTGATATATGATGTTGAGGATAATCAGAAGGATGCAATTATGTCCAAGACAGGACATATGTTGGCGGATTATGATTTGAATCTCAAACTGGATGAAAACGATAAGGGAATGCTGGGTGAACTGTTCAACGAGTCAAGATTAGACCAGCATTATCATGTTACCTGTTCGGATTTGATATATACGCACAATATGCATAAGGACGTTTTTAAAAGCAATGAGAAGGCATATGTTTTCATGGCGATGAAATATTCGCTGAAACATCCGAAGCATTTTATAAAATATCTTTTTGAATCCTCACCGATGGTGTGGAAAATTGTCAAGGAGGATGACTGGCTGCGTTATCAGGGAATGCCTTCAGTCTATCCGTACAACACAAGATATTACAGTTCAATGGACCAAATCCCCTCCACAGACTATGACAATCTTACATTCAACAATATGGAGTCCCGGGAGTATAAGAATATAAAATCTCTTGTAGATTATGTCAATTCCAATGAACTGGTATACACCCTGTTCAACAGTCCGGCACTATACATGTATCTGTCATTGATTATTTTAGGCGCAGTATATCTGATGACCAAATCAAAGGACCTGTTCCTTGTATATCTGCCGAACATGATAAATATAATCATTGTTTTCTTTTCCACTCCCGCACCGCAGCTGCGGTACTTATATCCCAACTTCCTGGTATTCTATTTATTGATCATTATGGTTATTGAAATACTTGAAAAAGTCAAACGTGATTCCTCCCGATGATTGCTCCCATTCAAGGAAATAGCCATAAATCGATATTCTTAATAATTTCAAAATTAAAATAATTTAATTGGAATTAACATGAAAAGGCATATAGCAAACATTCTAACAGGTTTTCGTATCTTGGGAAGCATTTTGATGCTGTTTTTCCAGGTATTTTCCATACCATTTTACATATTGTACCTGTTTTGCGGACTGAGCGACCTGATTGATGGAATCATTGCAAGGAAAACCAATTCCATCACTGATTTTAGTTCAAAATTCGATTCTTCCGCTGATTTAATATTTGCAGCGGCGGCATTGATAAAAATTCTTCCGGCCCTAAGCATTCCGAATTGGCTTTGGCTTTGGATTTTGATGATTGCCGCAATCAAAGTCTTCAATATGGCATGGGGAATTGCATTTGAAAAAAGGATTGTTGTTGAACATACAATTATGAACAAGATAACAGGTCTGCTGCTTTTCATATTGCCTTTGACATTGCCGTTCATTGAATTTGAATATAGTGCCATTGCCGTGTGCGCCGTTGCAACATTCGCGGCAGTTCAGGAAGGCCATTACATCAGGACCGGAAAGGAAATCACATAGACACTTTCAGAAAATTTCTTAAAAATAGATTCAAAGGTTATCTGCGTCTTTTTCTTGGAGCTGGAAGGTCCTCATGCATTGCCTCAATGAGTTCATTCAGAAATTCCCTATCCTCCAAATCATCAACGAGAAGCATTTCCCTTGCGCCCTCATAAGGCAGTTCCATATCTGCATTCGGCATCATTTCCATTGCTGATTTAACTGGCTTGACCAGAAAGCGGTCGTCGTAAATGCCGCCGACAATCTTTCCCCGATAGTATATGATGTATTCCCCCATCATCGCCCTATATGATATGTCATCCAAATCCGACAGCTGGTCCAGCACATATTCCAGATATTGTCTGATTGATGTCATTGAATTCCTCCTTGATTGACCGGTTCTTTTCGATGAACTGCTTATTTAAAGTCCCAATAATGTCTTTATTCCAATCAGAATCAGTATGATGCCTCCAAGTATTTGGAACTTGTCCCCAAAGTAATCCCCCAGCTTGCAGCCAATATATATTCCGGCAATGCTGAATGCGAATGCAACCACTCCTATTATTATGGAGGATATCAATATAGGATCATTCAGAAGGGCGATTGTTATTCCAACGGCAAACGCATCGATGCTGGTGGCTATTGCAAGCAGTGTCACTTCCTTAAATGAAAAGTTATCCGTAGCCTCCCCTTCATCGCTGGACAGGCTTTCACGTATCATGTTAAGTCCAATGCCTACCAGCAGGACAAATGCGATGACTGATGCGAAGGACTCAATGGCCGCCGATATTGTGCTTACACAGCAGTATCCTATAATCGGCATCATGAACTGGAAAAAACCGAAGAATATTCCGTAGTATAACTTTTGTGATTGTGTTAGATGTTTCTGCGTAAAACCCTTTGTCAACGATACGCTGAATGCATCCATTGCCAATGCCACAGCTATTAAAAAGACTGAAATCACATTAAAAGACATTACTCTTAATTTGTAAATTATTTTATTTAAAACTTTAACTGTTTCAATATTAACTGTTCACTTAGAAACATTTATATTGCATTCGGCACAAATAGGAAAACATGAGTGAAAAAAGCTATGAGGGGATATATGATTCATCCCCGTTTATCGCATGGATCCATAATCTAAGCAAGAATCAGATGAAATACCTGAATTCAAAGATTGATGAACTTGATTTGGGCCATGAAATGCGTTTCATAATGATGATTTACGACAATCCCAACATATCCCAGGACGACCTTGCAGCAATTTCCGGCCACAGCAAGGCCAACATTGCAAAGACCCTAAAAAAGCTGGAAGACCAAGATTACATCAAAAGAGAAATAAATCCGGAAAACAGAAGAAAATACATACTCAAGACAACCGAAAGGGGTGATGAGATAGTTCCAAAAATCAGACAGATTTCAAGCGATTGGGAAAAGGAAGTCGGAATAACGGAAGGGGACGATGAAGTGAAGAAAAGAATTAAGGAGATAGCCATTAATGCCATGGGACTGGTGGACTGATAAACATGAAACTTGATTCTGAAAGATATGCCGTATCTGTAGCTTTTATAACATCATTTTTTGCCGTGTTCCTGTCGGCGGGAATTGTTCTGGGGGTTCCTGCAATCGCGGCGGAATTTGGAATGAACAATATCATCCAAAACTGGATTACGACATTGACCGCACTGGTGATAGCAGTGTTCACGCTTCCCGCAGGCCAGATTTCAGGAAAGATCGGTGTTAAGAAGACACTGATTATCGGCGTTTCAATATTCCTGTTGGCATCCCTGGGGGCGTGCCTGTCGTTTTCAACAGAAATGTTTCTGATTTTCAGAGTCGCCCAGGGAATAGGAATTGCATTTTCAAATGTTGCGGCAATAGCGATGGTCGTGCAAGCCGTCAAACCGCAGAACAGAGGAAAGGCACTCGGATTTACAGTGACCGGAGTGTATCTGGGAGGCTCCCTTTCACCGGTATTCTGCGGATTTCTGGTAAGCAATTTCGGCTGGAGAGCGATGTTTTATTTTGTGCTTCCGTTTTTGGCGCTTTGTGTGGTGCTCATGATTTTAAAGATACCCGGCGAGTGGATAACCCATGAGGGAAGCAAGATCGACACGGTGGGATATGTGCTCTACGGAATCGGAATAATGCTTTTCATTTACGGATTTACAAATCTCATGAATGGATTTGGAGTCATATCAATAGTCATCGGAATGGTTCTTCTGGTTATTTTCGGATATTATGAATTGAGGACTGACAGCCCTGCATTCAACATGAACCTCTTCAGAAACATGAAGTTCACATCATCAAACGTTGCGGCTCTCTGCAGCTATCTAGCTATTGCATCGATTACAACAATCCTGAACTATCACTTCCAATACGTGAGGGGATGGGATGCGCAAATTTCAGGGCTTATGCTGATTGTCACACCGATATTGATGGCCCTGATAGCTCCAAATTCCGGCAAGCTGTCAGACAGGATACATCCCCAAAAGCTTGCGGCCATTGGGATGAGCATCACGACAGCTGCATTATTGATATTGGTGTTTTTGGATGCGGACACACCGCTTTTCCTTATTGTTGCGGCGATGATTCTTCAGGGAGTGGGAATGGGACTTTTCACTTCCCCAAATACGAATGCAATCATGAGCTCGGTTCCACCCAAGGAAACCTCAAACGCATCCGCAGCCCAGTCAGCCATGAGGACAATAGGCCAGACTATGAGCCTGGGCATTCTGACATTGGTGTTTGCATGGATAATGGGCAGCTTAAAAATATCCGGCCAATACGCCGACATGGTCGTTCAATCTTCACAACTGATTTGCATGATATGCACAGCAATATGCATAATCGCAATATTTGCATCATTGGTGGGCATCAAATCAAAGGATTCATTCAACATATAAAAGAGGGAAAATTATGAAACTGAATTTGGAAACATATGTAATATTTGTGTCATTTATCACATCATTTTTTGCAGTGTTCCTGTCAAACGGGATAATTATAGGTGTTCCTGCCATTGCAGCGGAGTTTGCAATGAATAATGTGATACAGAATTGGGTGCCGACAATATTCTTCCTGGTTGTGGCTGTCTTTACAGTTCCGGCAGGACAGATTTCAGGAAAGTTCGGCGTCAAGAAATCATTGCTTGCAGGCGTTATCGTGTATCTGATTGCATCTGTCGGGGCATGCCTGTCCTTTTCAACCGAATCATTTCTGATATTCAGAATTCTTCAGGGAGCGGGCGTTGCATTCCTAAACGTGTCAGCAATGGCAATGGTGGTTCAGGCAGTCAAACCCCAAAACAGGGGAAAGGCACTGGGCTTCACGGTAACAGGAGTATACCTGGCTACATCCCTATCGCCGGTGCTATGCGGATTTCTGGTGCATAATCTTGGTTGGAGATCAATGTTTTACTTTGTGATTCCATTCCTTGTGCTGTGCATAGCGTTAATGCTTCTTAAAATACCCGGCGAGTGGAAGACATATGAAAAGGACAAGATCGATAAACTCGGATCCATACTCTACGGCATCGGGATATTGGCATTCATCTATGGATTTACAACATTGACCACAGCAAACGGATTGGTTCTGACCGTTTTGGGATTGATAATACTGATAGGATTTGGTGCCTATGAGCTAAGGCAGACATCACCGGTATTCAATATGAAGCTGTTCAAGAATACGAAGTTCACCTCATCCAACATTGCCGCATTGTGCAGCTATATTGCAGTGATGGTGGTTACAACAATCCTGAATTACCACTTCCAGTATGTCAGGGGATGGGATGCCCAGATGTCCGGAATGATACTAATCATAACACCTATCATCATGGCGATAATGGCTCCGAATGCAGGAAAGCTCTCGGATAAGATTCATCCGCAGAAACTGGCAGCCATTGGAATGGCGATTGCAACAGTTGCACTTTCAATACTGACATTCCTGAATGCAGATACACCATTGTATCTTGTGGTACTGGCCATGATTTTGCAGGGTCTTGGCATGGGTTTGTTCTCAAGCCCGAACATGAATGCCATAATGAGTTCGGTTCCTCCAAAGGACGCGCCAACCGCATCCGCTTCACAGGCTACGATGAGGACAATAGGCCAGACAATGAGTTTGGGTCTTTTGACCTTGGTGTTTGCATGGGTGATGGGCAGCCTGGATCTGGCTCCGCAATATGCAAGCATGATTGTTCAGTCATCCAGGATAATATGCGGAATATGTACTGCTGCATGCATATTGGCCATTTTCGCATCATTGGTTGGAATTAAATCCAAAGACGAATTCAACACTAAAAGGCCAGAATGATTAGTTGAATCAGCTAATCATTTTATTTTTTCTATTTTTCATTTCCGAATTCTGACCAGAAGTCAGTCTGGAAAACGCTGTTTTTGCTTAGCTCTTCCAGTTTCAAGAACAATCTCCACGGCATTGACAAACATAGATAATCATTTGGTATGAAATGCTTCATGTGGCGTCTGGCGGCGAAGTCAAGCGGACTTAAAACTGGATCTGGAATGTCCTTTTCATCCTGCTGGAATGTAAAAGATCCGATTGCCTGGCATGCCGATGCCTGAGGTGTGACAACATTTGCATTTTCTGTTCTGAAAGATCCGTTCAGCTGCAATATTGCAGACAATTCCATCGTGTTTAATGTAAATACAACGGAATCAGGAATTTCATCTTCTTTCAGGTTTTCAATTGCCTTGAAGATGACATATTGCTTGTCATCATAAACCGGCCTGTTTTTGATATGTGCCAAAGCTGTATCAAAGTCACAATATATTCTTTCACCATGCTTAAACATCTCATACACATTTTTTGGCCGATTTTCTAATTTTTTAAGGTACTTATCCTTATCTTTAGCCGAATCCTTACCTAAAGATAAAAATGTAGCCTGAAATTCCATTGCTTCGGGGCTGTCAAAGCCGTCACCCCACCCCATTCCTGTTGCGATTCCTCCGCAGGTAATGTTTTCACGTCCGAATGCTGTTGTCTTTCTTTTGGCAATTGTCTGTGCGATGAATGCCATTATGCATCCTCCTCTTCCGGCTTTAGGTGAAAGTGCATCATCCGGCTTTTCGTCGCTTTTGATTAAAACTATCGGGTCAAATTTCCCATTCAATTCCCTGACTATGTTGAATTCCATATTATAAACCCCAATTATGCTTGTTAATATTTAGTTTTCAAAAGCAAAGTATAAAAATATTGCCTTATGTTTATTATTATTTACATTATTGTGAAGAAACATTGATAGTTGGAAGTGTTACATATAGATGATTGTGTCCAAATAAGTCATTTTTTACCTGTTTGCAATTAGTGAAATC